>DAINDD010000007.1:0-52204 GCA_036732045.1 Chloroflexota bacterium | reverse complement strand
GTTGTCAACATGAAGGCCCGGTCTCCGCTTGGGAGACCGGGCCAACTCTGGTCCCGGCGAGAAGGCGGCGCCGCCCGCCGCACACGTCCGCTCTTCCAGCGGCGTTCGCCTTCCCGTTTGCCTTTCGTTTGGCTACGCTGAAGGCCAGTTTGCCAGCGTGGCCGTGATATTCATCGACTTGCCGTCGCGCACGACGCCCAGCTGGACCGTGTCTCCCGGCTTCTTGTTCTGGTCAAGATAGGTCGCCAGCTGCTCGATGCTCGTCATGTCGGTGCCGTCGGCGGAGACGATCACGTCGCCTCCCGCCGGCGGCGCGGCGGTGGGGTCCGAAGCGTCAGCCGCGCTCTGTGAGGCGAATGCGCCCTTGAGGCCGGCTGACTCCGCTGGGCCGCCCGCGGCCACGACCGTGACGTAGACGCCCTTTTGCACGTTCAGGTTCAGGTCTTGCGCCAGCGTCGGCGTCACGTCAACCCCGGCGATGCCCAGTCGTGCGTGCTGCACTGTCTGTGACGCCTCAAGCGAATCGAGTTCCGCCTTGGCCGTGTTGATGGCGACCGCGAAGGCGACGCCCACATTGACTGATTGGCCGGTTGGGTTATCGAGCAGCGTGTTGATGCCGGCCACCTGCCCATGGCAGTCCAGGAGAGGGCCGCCGGAGTTACCCGGGTTGACCGCCGCGTCCGTCTGGATCAGCCCGCGGATCGGGCGCGAGCCTTGCCCGCCCTCCGAGTAAGAGCGGTCGAGCCCGCTGACGATACCCTCGGTCAGTGACGCCTCGAGGTTGAACGGGTTGCCGAGCGCGAGCACAGGGTCGCCGACGCGCAGCTTGCTGGAATCGGCAAGTGCGGCGGCTTTCAGGGCATGCTGCGAGGTATCGACCTTAATCACTGCGACGTCGTTACCAGGATCGGCGCCGACAACTGTCGCGGGAATCGTCGCGCCGTCGTCAAACTTGACCGCGATCTTGCTGGCGCTGTCGATGACGTGGTTGTTCGTCAGGATGTTGCCCTTGTCGTCGAGGACGATGCCGGTGCCGGTCCCGGAGAACTGCTGGGAGCCGAACTGTCCGCTCTGCGTGCCGTTCACATCGATTTCTACAACCGACGGCCGGACGGCGTCATAGATGTCCGCGGCGGACATGCAGTCGCCGGACACCAGCGAGGCGTTCCCGCTGCCGCTTGTTGAGGATGCCGCCGGCGTGGCGGTCGCTATGTTCTGGACCGTGCTGCCTCCGCCGCTACCGACGACGGCGTACACGCCCACGGCCGCCGCCGCGACGAGGATGCCGCTTAGAAATACGGCTGCGATTCTCAATCGATTCATTGCGCTTCTCCCATCCACTTGGTCATACGCCTGGGGCAACCTTCTGGAGGTCTACGGTCACGTTATACCGCCAACATTAGAGGAATCTTGAAGAAAGATTAAGAACTGCTAACGCGAAACACTCTACGAAGTCGCCGAAGTGCTGGACGGTATCTCCGCCTTGTCTCCAGCGCTGATGCCCTGCGCTGCGAACCATCCTACATTAGCCTCGATCGCGTAGCGGTAGGGCCCCGTGCTGTAGTGGTTCGTCTCCGTCTGGGGCCGCATGTCCTCCATATGCACGATCGTCCCGTCCGCCCGCACGAAGGCGATCGAAAGCGGGATCAGCGTGTCCTTCATCCAGAACGCGGCGTTCGTATCGCTCGGGAACACGAACAGCATCCCCGAACCGGTCCCCAGACAGGCGCGGTTCATCAGGCCGGTCTCGCGCTCGCTGACCGTGTTGGCAACCTCAACGAGGAGCGCTGGCGCATTCAGTCCGGGACTGCGAGGAAAACCGACAGACCGCAGTCCAGTTCCCAGCGGTACATCTGTGCATTGCGGGCGGCTGGCAGTCGTCGTTGGTGACGCGCTCGGGTTGGAAGAGACCATCGAACCGGTTGTGCTTCCGCAGGCACTGACGACAGCGAGGACGGCGAGGAGAGGCGTGAACCTGAGGCAGCGCACGAGGCTACCGGCGCGCGGCCGCGAGCATCCGCAGCCCGGACTCCGCTCGCGAGAGCCGGCGCTTTTCGGCGACGCCCGCAAAGAAGTCGACGGCCAGACGCAACGGCCCGATGATCCGCACGAAGTCCAGGTACGTCAGGTCGCCGCGGATCAGGGCACAGAAGAAGTACCAGAACTTGCCGCTGCGGCGCATCAGCGCCATGTACGGCGGCGGCGCAAAGTTGAAGAGCTCCTGCAGCCGCCGCGAGACCGTCAGCTCCGGTTGCAGCTGCGTCTCGACGAGGGATTCGTAGGCCGCCATGTCCGCGGCCTCGCCGGAAAGCACGCGTAACGCCTGCTCCGCCGCCAGCTTGCCGCTGGCGAACGCCATGTGGATGCCTTCTCCCGAAAGCGGATCGACGAGCCCGGCCGCGTCACCGGCCAGCGCAGCCGGCCCCCGCGCTAGCGGCGTTCCCGGCACACGGACCGGCAGGTGGTGCCCGCGCAGGTTCTCCAGCGTCGAGGCCTCGAATCCATATCGCCCGGCGAGCTGCGCCAGCTTCGAGCGAAGGGTGAAGCCGGCGTACTTCCAGGCGCCTACGCCGACGTTTAGGTGGTCGAGCTTGGGGAACACCCAGCCGTAGCCCCCGGCCAGCCCGCCGAGGTCGAGCGCGACGACGTCTCGCCACTCCTCCGGCACGCCGTCCGCGAACCTTACGTTGCCCTCCAGCGCGACCGCTTCCTCGAAAGCAGGCCGCAGGCCGAGCGAGCGGCCGGTAACCCCGTTCGCCCCATCGGCGCCGATTAGCACCCGCGCGGAGTAAGTGTCGCGATCCGTGCGCACGGTCAGGCCTGGTTCAAGGTCGATCTCTCGCAGCGCCTCGCCATCGTGGAGGTCTGCGCCGGACTCAGCCGCCCGCTCGGCCAGGTGTGAGTCGAGCCGGCAGCGTTGCGTCATGTACGTAAGCGGCCGCTCGAACCGCCGGTCGAAGGCGGGGCCGAGTCGCAGCGAAAAGCGAGCACCGTAGATCGTCTGCTCGACGACCGGCGCCAGGTCGACGTCCTGCACAGAGGCCGCGCGCAGGGTAACGCCGCCGCCGCAGGGCTTGTCGCGCGGGAACTTCTGCTTGTCCAGGAGCAGTACGCGTGCGCCGCGCCCGGCGAGCTGCCGCGCGGCCATGCTCCCCGCCGGCCCCGCCCCGGCCACGATGACATCGTATCGCTTCACTGCTGCAGTATCCTACGGCAGACCGGCCTGCGCCATCGCGTCCAGGATGGCCTGGGCCATCAGCTGGTAGCCGGTGTCGTTCGGATGGATCAGGTCCTGCGAGATGTACTGGTTCGACTTGCCGACGAAGATCGGGTACCAGTCAACGACCGTGACGCCTTTCTCCTGGCCGACCTGCCGGATGACGTCGTTCAGCCCGTCCGGGAACACTGTCCCGGCCTGTCCCTCCAGCGCCAGCGCGCCGATCTGATCGAGGTTATTGGCGCCGCCGGAGAACGGGTTGTACAGCGTCTCCAGGAAGATTGGCACGTTCGGGTCAGCCGCTTTCAGTGCGTCCAGGATCTGTTCCAGGTTCGTCCTGTAGTGATCGAGCGCATTGCGCAAGCCGTCCACGCACTGCGGTCGCTGCAGCGCCTCCGGCACGCTCGGACAGGTGCCGGGGAGGACCAGGCTGGTGTACAAGTTCAGCAGGTCGTTACCACCGATCTCCAGCGTGATCGCCGCCGTCTCATTGCCGGGAATGCCGTCTGTGTTGCGTGCCTGGATTTCGCTAACCGCACGGCTCAGCTGCTTGTTGATCAAATCGTCGCTGGTGTGGCCGGGGACGCCGAGGTCCAACACTTCGTAGCTGGCTCCAAGGGCCTGGGTGATTAGCGCGACGAAGCTCGTTCGGCTGGGGTCCGATGCGCCGTTCCCGGCGGAGAGCGAGTCGCCGAGCGCCAAATACAGCTTCTGGTCGCCCAGCGGGTTGATCGGCGTAGGCTCGGGCGAAGGCGTGATGTGGGGGAATGTCGGCTCAGATGTCGGCCCGGAGGTCACCGGCACCAGGGTCGGCGTCGGCGCCGGGCTCGGCGGGGGCGTGGGGGCGGTAGGCGTTGGGCTACCCGTCGCCGTCGTCACATCGGAGGTGAGTGCGGTCGAGTCTGAGCTGCCGCCGCCGCATGCCGCGACCAGCAACGTGAGCGCGAGCGCCGCGACGAGCAGCGCCGCCAACGCTCGGAAGCTGAAGGAGAAAGATGTCCTCGAATCCACTGTCGAGACCTTTGCTTGGCGTCGTGCCTAGGAGTTGAGTATCGCGACCACCGCTGATATGAGAAACGCCAGCTGCAAGAAAAGGGTTCCCGTCAGCAACAGATACGTCGCGGCGCGCTCCCTGGGTTGAAAGAGCAGCGAGGCGAACAGGTTGACGCCGAGGATCGCCGTGGCGGTGGCCGGAATCTTGAGGATCGCATAGCGCGAGTGCAGCGTCGTGATGCTGCCGATCGGCGGGAACTGGATCGTGATCTGATTGTTCAGATGCGGGTAATTTCCGAAGATATATCCCCAGAGCGCGACGTTGATGACCACGCCCAGGAACACCAGCAACTGCGCCGTGCGGTCCGTCCAGATCGGATGCGAGGCCACGAAGTCGCGTTCGACAGACGGACCCTCCCGGCTGACGCCGGTGTCCTCGGCCGCGGCTGCCTGGTAGAAGCGCTGTATCTCCGTCGCAAACCGCGCCGGGTCGCGCGGGCTAATCGCGTAGGCCGTGTCGGCTGTGCTGACGTAGACGATCTCCTCCGGCGTCCGGTGCGTCGAGAAGAAAAGCACGCGATCCCAGTCCCCGGCGCGCCCTTCCCCGACGTGGTACCCCGTCCAGCCGATGCCCCGGTTCCGGGGGTTCTGCTCGAGGCGTCCGGCTGTGATCGCTTCGATCCGGCTGATCGGGATCTGGTGGCGGACCGGGCCCCAGCGAATCGTGACGCCGGCCGGCCCCACGATGTATCGCATCGTGATGCAGCACCACGTCCAGAAGACGAACGCCGCCGCCACGGCCATCATCATGCCGGCGCCGGCGTAGGCGATGAACGCCGGCAGCGAGGTTGGCCAGCCCAGCCCCCGCACGACTAGCAGCAGCGCCAGCAACAGTGCGGCGCCCGACGCTACAACTCCGACGGCCGTGCCCCTGCTTCGGGCAGGCCGCTCGATCGTTAAGCCTTGACCCTTGAGTAGCACGGGGTGCACCAATGGGAGTACTTGGGGTTGTTGCCTTTGATGATGTCGAAGTACAGCGAAACGAGCTCGCCGGTGATCGGGCCCATCTTGCCGTCGCCGACGGGCCGGCGGTCCAGTTCCACCACCGGTGTCACGTGCGCGGCAGTTCCCGTCATGAAGCATTCGTCCGCCGTGTAGATCTCCGTCCGGTCGATATCGCGCTCCACGACCTCGATGCCCAGCTCCGTGCGGGCCAGCGTCATCACCGTATCTCGGGTGATGCCGACGAGAATGTCCGAAGACGGCGGTGGCGTGATGATCCGCCCGCCAATGACGACAAAGATGTTCTCGCCTGAGCCTTCGGAGATATGGCCGCGTTCGTCGAGCATGATCGCCTCGTCGAAGCCGTTCAGGTTCGCCTCCGTCTTGGCCAGCGCGGAGTTGGCGTAGATGCCGGTGACCTTGGCGCGGGCCGGGATGCCGGTGTCGGCCACGCGCCGCCAGCTGGATGTCTGGCAGCGGGCGCCCTTCTCTATGTCCAGGTATGGACCAAACGGCGCCACGAAAATCAGCAGGTCGTCCTCCAGGTCGTGCAGGCGTACGCCCAGCACCTCGCTGCTCTTATAAGCCAGCGGGCGGATGTACACGTCTTCCTGGTAGCCGGACATCTCGACCACGCGGGTGAGCGTAGAGGACAGCTCCTCGTTGTCGTACGGCAGGTCGATCTGCATGATGCGGCAGCTCTTGCGAAGCCGGTCGAAGTGGTCCTTCATCCGGAAGACGTAGAGTTGTTCGTGCGACTTGTTCCAGTTGCCGCGGACGCCTTCGAATACCGCGGTGCCGTAGTTGAAGGCGTGCGTCATAACGCCGATCTTGGCCTCGGCCAGAGGCACGATCTGCTTCTTGAAGTACGCGTACGGCGTCGGCATGTGGAAAACCTCCTTAGGGGACAGGGACTTGATTATAGCGACTGCCTCTGACCTACGGCAATCTGCCCCGTTTCGCCGAGGATTGGCGCGTTTTCAGACTTTTTCCACATTCGGCCTTTCGGCTACACTGACTACGAAATGTCCCCTGAAACTCGCATCGAGCTGTACGACACCACCCTCCGCGACGGCACGCAAATGGAGGGGATCAGTCTGTCTGTGGAGGACAAGCTGAAGATCGCCCGTAAGCTCGACGAGGTCGGCGTCCACTACATCGAAGGCGGCTGGCCCGGCTCGAATCCTAAAGACGCCGAGTTCTTTGCTCGGGCCGGCGAACTCCGCCTGCGCAACGCTAAGATCGCCTCTTTCGGCTCGACCCGGCGGGCCGGCGGTAAGGCTGGCTCCGACCCCAACCTGCGCGCTCTCGTCGAGGCGAGGACGCCCGTCGCCACCATCGTCGGCAAGGCCAGCGACCAGCAGGTGCTGCACATCTTGGAGACGACGCTGGAAGAGAACCTGGCGATGCTCCACGACTCGATCAGCTTTCTCAAGGGCAAAGGCTTAACCGTCATCTTCGACGCCGAGCATTTCTTCGACGGCTTCTTCGCTAACCAGGCGTACTCGCTCCAGTGCTTGAAGACTGCGGCCGGCGCCGGCGTCGATTGCGTCGCCCTGTGCGACACCAACGGTGGCACCATCCCCTCGCGCTTCGCCGACGTGGTGCGGGCGGTCGTCGCCGAAGTGCCGTGCCGCGTCGGCGTGCACGCGCACAACGGCGCTGATGTGGCGGTGGCGAACTCGCTCGCCGGCATCGAGGCGGGGGCCACGCATGTGCAGGGGGCGGCCAACGGCTACGGCGATATGTGCGGCAACGCCAACATGTTCAGCGTCATCGCCAACCTCAAGCTCAAGCTCGGCATCGACTGCGTCACCGGCGAGCAACTCCAGCACCTGACTGAGGCCTCCCACTACATCAGTGAGATCGCCAACGTGCCGCCGTCCGCGCGGCAGCCGTACGTTGGTTCGGCGTCGTTCACGCACAAGGCTGGGTTGCACGTCGCGGCGGTCGTCAAGCAGGACTGGTCGTATCAGCACATCGATCCGGCTCTCGTCGGCAACGACACCCGGATCATCGTCTCGGAGCTGGCCGGGCGGCACAGCATCACGGCCAAGCTGGAGGAGCACGGCGTCCACCTTGACCTCACGGACGACGAGGTGCGCGGCCTCCTCGACCGCGTCAAGGCGATGGAGGCGAAGGGCTTCCAGTACGAAGGCGCCGAGGCCTCGTTCGAGCTCCTCGTCCGCCGTACACGCCCGGGCTACCGCGCGCCGTTTGAGCTGGTCGACTTCATGATCGTCGAGCGCCGGCATCACCTGGCCACGGGAAAGCGCGATATGGCGGAGGACGAAGTCCGCGAGATGATCTCCGAGGCGATGGTCAAGCTGAGCGTCGGCGAGCAGCTGTTCATCACCGCCGAAGAGGGCAACGGCCCGGTCAACGCGCTCGACGGCGCAGTGCGCAAGGCGCTCGTTCAGTTCTACCCCGAGATCAACTCCATCCACCTGGTGGACTACAAGGTCCGCATTATCGACTCGGCCGCTGGCACGGGCGCCAGGGTTCGGGTGCTGATCGAATCGACCGACGGCGAGGAGACTTGGACGACCGTCGGCTCCTCAAGCGACATCATCGAGGCGTCGTGGCTCGCTCTGGCCGACAGCCTCGAATACTGGCTCTGGCGCCGGCAGCCAGCCGCTAGCGCCTAGTGTCATGGATGCCGGCCCGCTCGGTAGGGAAGGAGTACCCATTGGCCACGCTCCGGCAATATAAAGCCAGCGATTTCGCTCTCGCCCCCGCCTCGTTACTTAGAAGTCAGATCACCTCACGGTTCAGCAAGCCTCCGCGACACTCTCAATCAGATGCTCAGCCCAGCCTCACCCAGATGCCCGCAGCGGCCGATTCTGGGCGGAGGTTGCCCTCGCGGCAGGCCGAACGAGGGCGCGGCTTCAATCTCGCCACACCACGCCAAATCGACTGAGCGGTGCGGGAGCCGCCCTCACTGGACCAGAGAGTCGGCTTTTAACGTCCTTGCCGCCTCCGTGCCACCACTATGCAAAGAACGCTGAGGAGCAGCAGCGCGAGGGACGCCGTTAGTAAGGGCGCCACCTGTGCATTCGCGCCGGTTCCGGCGCTAGCGGGTCCGCCGCTGCGAGGAAGCGCCACAGGGTTCGGGCTAGCCGATTGTTGTGGCTCAATGCCACTAGCAAACACGCGACCAGGCAGGTCGGGTCCCGGAGGCGTTGGCGTAGGCGCCACGGTCGGTGAGGGCGAGACCTGCTGGCAGGTCGCGCCAGCGACCGCCAGGGCGGCATCCTTCGTCGAATGCCGAATCGCATCGGCGTTTGAGTCGGCGATGTCCGTGCCTGAAAGCTTAAGGCTGACGAGCATCGGTGTCACGGTAACCGGCGCGGTCATAGTCAGCCGCACCAGGACGCCGCTGCCGGAAGCACCCCCACTGCCGATCGCGGGGTCGTTGGTGATTGCCACCACATGTGACCCGTCGGAGTCAGGGGTGGCATCCGAGGCTCCGGTCTCGATCATAGCGGAACCTCCAACGTCGGGCTTCTCTTCATTCAGAAGACTCATGCTGACATCTCGGGCGTCAACGGACCCGCTATAAGAGAGGGTGAACTGACTGGCCACGGCGTCCGTGACATCGATCAGAACGACGTCAACTGTGTAGCTCGCACCCGAACGAACTTCGATGCAGGACTGAACGTTCCCGACATCGTTGTTTCCGTTATCTCCTGTTGCGAAATCGAGGGCCATAACCGGGTCGTCAGCATGGGATGGCCTTACACCTACAAATGCGGCCAAAGAGAAGATTAATACGGCCGCTACAACGAAGGGAATGATTCTTGGCACGGTGCTAACCTCCATCGTTTAGAATGGTCATCTTGGTCAAAATCGCCCGCTTCTGTCTTATCGTGTTAGGCGCTCCCCCGGTGGCCGCACCAAGTGTGGCCACCTTATGGCGTACACGGCAACCCGCCCGTGACCTTGATGTAGAGCGCAACGATAGTGCGATCGGCGATACTGATGGCGCCTTCCGCGGTGAGCTCGTCGCCCAACGCAGCCTGGTACATCTCCGGCGGCACGCCGGAGAAGAGGAACGACGGGTGGGCGGGCATCATGCCGTCCGTTACACTTAAGATCTCGACGTTGCCGACCACTGCGCGCTCGGTACTCATTACTGCACCTCCAATTAGCCAGAGATGAGTACAGATTGACACAGACAGGAGGCGCGGGCCAGTTCACTAACATTGTGGTAGCTAACGGTCGCCGACCCTGCCGAAGGCTAAAGCAGGAGTAGCGCTCGCTTGCCGCTCAAGCGGATATGACGCGCCTAGGAGTCGCGGTCGGTTTCGGCGTCGGCGGAAGCGGCGTTGGTCTATAAACCGAGGTTTATTGAAGTCTAGACGATTGGCCGTTGCAGCCTCTCCGCGCTTGCCGAATAATCCTGGTCAAGCGGGCTGCCTGCAGGGGAGACCTAAGAGAGGTAGAGAGGACTGGCACTCCGTAAGCCTTCAGGTCAACGCCTCATCTCTTGAGGCCAAAGGAGGAGCGTTTGGAGCCCAAGCCGTGGCGGCTTCGGAACGCTACAACCGCGCCGGATGGCTTGCGTCACGTGAGTGCTTGTTGCCAGGCCGCTCACCCTCCTCTATCGGTGGCGCACTTGGTTCGCCGGAGTGGTGGTGACGGGCCCAGTACCGGGTGTAGGGCTGAGTCAGCCTGGGCCGTCAGGGCACCGCCTGGGCGGTTTCGGAATTCTGCTCGCGGGAACGCCTCGCCAGTCCCTTTGCCTCACATCTTTATCGACGAGCTGGCAGTAATTGAGGTGTAGACTAGGTCTCCTCATGGGGCTACGATCAAGGCTTCCTCGCCTTCTGACCTGTGCTACGGCTGCCGCAGCCCTGGCGTGGCTAGTAACATGGGGAGGGTCGGCCTATTCCGCCACGACCTTCACGGTCGACACTACCACCGACGCGGTCGACGCTAACCCAGGAGATGGTACGTGCGCCACCGCCGCCGGCCAGTGCAGCTTACGGGCGGCGATCCAGGAGGCCAACGCTCTGCCCGGCAGTCACAGCATCACATTGCCGTCAGGGACCTACACGGTGACTATCGGTGGGCAGCCCGAGGACGCTTCCGCTAACGGATCCTTCGACATTAACGGCGACCTGGAGATTCATGGTGACGGCTCCTCGAGTACCGTGATCGACGGCGCCTATGTTGACACGCTGATTCGGGTCCTGAGCGGCAAGGTCGTAATCTCCGATGTGACGCTAGAGCACGGCGGTCCCCCGCCGGTGGCGCTGCAGGGCGCAGAAGGTGACATCGCCAACTCGGGTGACCTGACGCTAAACAATTCCGTCATCAGCGGCGGACAGGCCTCCGATGGCGCCGGTATCTCGAATACCGGCACGTTGACGGTCAACGGCAGCACTATAACTGGCAACGTTGCGCGCCAGACCCCACAGCCTGAAGGGGCGCGAGGCGGGGGAATTTTCAACCTGGGCGGCAACATGACACTTGCGGACGTAACCATCAGCGATAACAGAGCTGGTCAGGGCGGGGGCATCTACAGCATCGGCACGGCTTCGCTGACCAACGTCACCGTCAGCCAGAACGACGCCTTCGAGACCGCCGCTGGAATCGTTGCCCAAGGTGACATCATGCTCACCAACGTCACGATCAGTGGCAACCGGGTTTCTATGGATGCCGGTGGCATGTTTCACTTCGGCGTCGGCACTGCCAGATTGACAAACGTGTCGATCAGTGACAACAACTCCCGTTACGGGACAGGTGGCATCATAGGCGAGCGCGTCGTCTTGAAGAACACGATCTTATCGAGCAACGGCAATGGGAACTGCGAGGCCGTGGTCACCTCCGAAGGCCATAACCTGGAGGACACTGATACCTGTGGTCTCAACAGTCCGGGAGACCTAAGGAACACCGACCCGAACCTCGGTCCACTGGCCGCCAATGGTGGCCCTACCGAGACGCACGCCCTTCTGCCCGGAAGCCCCGCAATCGACGCCGGGAACAGCAATTGCCCGCCACCTGCTACCGACCAGCGCGGCGTGTTGCGGCCGCAGGACGGAGACGGGAACGGCACTGCGAAATGTGACATCGGCGCCTATGAGCTACAGCCGACGCAGCCAACGCCTACCGTTGAGCCGCCTTCTCCCACTCCCGCTGATTCCCTCGCGGCCAGTCCCGTTGCTTCGGTGGCGGCCTTGCCGCGTACCGGCGGTGCTCCAGGTGCGAACCAAGAAGCTATTGTTGCCTCCCTATGGATTGGAGGATTACTGATCGCGTTCGGGATGACCTCCCTTTTCCTCGGCTTCAGGAGGCGTCCTTGGTGATATCGGAGTCGACGCTCAGACTCGCCGGCACGGGGACGACCCTGCGGCGCTCGCTACCCCGGCGCGAGCCTGGCTTGAGAAGAAGCGCGACGAACCGGTCGAGGCGCTCCGCGGACCGATCGGTCCACACCGGCGGGCTACTCCTCAGCAGCCGAACGACCACTTTTTCTACTGCGAACCTGGGGCAACGCACTGTAATTCTAGGATTAGTCCGTAATCCCCCAAAGCACGAAAAATGCAAACGGCGGATGGTGGACAGGCACCGTTAACCAGGAAGGAATTCGCTAAACATAATGTGCTGCTTTTCGACGACTAAATTGCATCAGTAATCGGTCAACATTAAAGACCATCCTCGCCGTTCAGATATAAATCGGCCTTACCATGGATGCCTAATTCCGGAAGTACTGCGTAATCCCAAAACACGAAATTACCAAACGAACTCCCAGTTTTGGCCCACCTTCCCCCCTTCACATTTCCGCCGCACCTGCCATCATCCTCACAGACGTGTCCGCCTCTGACGCGACCTGTCCGCCGCTGGACGATGCCACAGGCCGGCCCATGCGCTGGGCGGGATGGCGCTCGCTGCGCTGGTGCTTTCTTTGGGCATCGCGGCGCACCAGTGGTCGCTGCGGCTGAAGCGGCCTGTCGTCGTGCCGACGCCCGCTCCGCCGCTTGCATCGCCCGGCGCGCAGCCGTAACATCGCCGCGACCGAATCGCCAGCGCGCCCCGGCCGTTAGGACACAACGGACCATGAACTGGCTAGACGTCGTCGTCATCCTTATGCTGGCGGGCTTTACGTTCGCCGCTTACTCCTCCGGCCTCATCCGCGAGGCGATCACGCTCGTCGCCGTGGTCGCCGGGATCCTCATCGCGGGAGCGCTCTACCAGAGGCTGGCCACTGACGTCTTGGTGTTCATCGACGACGAGGACGCGGCGCAGGCGATCGCCTTCCTGAGCCTCTTCGGTGGCGTTTACCTGCTAGGCCAGATCGGCGCTTACGTTCTAAAGACGGGCGCGGCCCTGCTGATGCTCGGCCCGCTTGATCATCTGGGCGGCGCAGTGTTCGGCTTCGTCAAGGGCGTCGTCGTCGTGGAGATGCTGCTGATCGTGTTCGCGGCGTACCCCAGCCTGGACCTGGACACCGCTGTGAACAACTCACTCATCGCCCGCCACCTGGTCGGCGACTTCGCCTTCCTCCTGCACATCCTGCCTTCCAACTTCGATCACAGGATCGATCAGTTTCTGACGCCGCCGCAGCCGGCATAACGCTGGTAAACTGCACAGGATTGCAGCGTTTAGAACCCACCTGCTAGTATGAATCGCGGTGGTAATGCTAAATGGGGCCGCGTCTACCAGTACTGGTGCTCAATCAAAATTACGAGCCCTTGAACGTTTGTACTGTTCGGCGCGCCTTTGTGCTCGTCGATCGCGGCAAAGCTGAGATCATCGAGAACGGCCGCGGCTATCTGCGCAGCCCCAGGCAAATGTACGAGATGCCATCCGTCATCCGTCTCGTCTACCTGATCCGCCGTCCCCGCCCCCAGGGCCGCCTGACCCGCCGCGACATCTTCCTGCGGGATGGCTTCCTCTGCCAGTACTGCGGCAAGACGACGAAGGACCTGACGCTGGACCACGTGATGCCCCGGCACCGCGGAGGAGGCCATCACTGGGAGAACGTCGTGGCTGCCTGCAAGATCTGCAACCACCGCAAGGCCGGCCGCACGCCGGAAGAGGCGCGGATGTATCTCAAGCGCGATCCGTTCCGGCCCACGTACAGCTACTTCCGTACTTTCTACCACTACCTGGAAGCCAACGAAGGTTGGCGCAAGTTCATTCCCGGCGTTGATGTCATCGAGGCCGGGATGGTTGGCTTCGCCTAGGGTCCAGCTTCTCCCCTGCACTGGCCCAACCGATCGTCTGTAACAGAATTGTTAATTCGCCCATCACCCTCGGTGACACCGCCCGCAACAGTTAGGGAGGATCGCATGACCGTCCTGGAACGTCCCGCCGCCGAGCAGGCGTTGGCTGAACGCATTCGCGAGGCCACAAACCGTCTGCCCACCGGGCTCCGAAGCTACTTCACCGGCCAGGCGATCGAGCAATGCACCCTCGAGTCGCTGGAGCCATACAGGGCCGCGCCGGTGCTGGAATTCGTGCCCCTGCTGATAGAGCGGATGGCCAGGGAACGTTTGATGGCGAGCCTTCAGGGACAGACCCCATAGACCAGCTCCGGGCCCGCGCCCGCCGAGCGACTCGCATGATTACGTCTGCACGAGGAGAGGTCATCGATGCATCCGACTCTGCGAGCGCGCGTTTCCTCAACCGCGAGACTTCTGACCTCCACTTCAAGTCTCGCGTCCTGGCCTTCGCCGAGGATCCGGCCATTCCCTTGCTTGAGCGCGCTAAGTTCCTCGCCATCGTCGCCGGCAACCTCGACGAGTTTTATATGGTCCGCGTCGCCGGCCTCAAGCGACAGCAGTCCGCCGGCCTGACTACTCTCTCAGCCGACGGCCTTACCCCGACACAGCAGCTGGCCGCGATATCCAAGCAAGTAGGGCGGCTCATGGAGCGCCACGCCGCCGCCTTTGCCGACGACGTGCTCCCAGCCTTGCGCGAGCGCGACATCCAGATCGTGCGGTGGCCCGAGATATCCAAGAGCCAGCGCCGTGAAATGGCTGCCGTCTTCCGTGAGCGCATCTTCCCCATCCTCACCCCACTCGCCGTCGATCCCGGGCATCCGTTCCCTTACATCTCCAACCGCTCGCTGAACCTGGCGGTGTTCATCGAGGACGCCGAGGGCCGGGTGCGCTTCGCCCGCGTCAAGGTGCCGCCGCTGCTGCCGCGGCTCATGCCGATCGAGGAAGGGCGCTGCTACATCCCCCTCGAAGACGTGATCGCGGCCAACGTCAGTGACCTTTTCCCCGGTATGGAGGTGCTGACCAGCCACGTCTTCCGCGTCACTCGCGATGCTGAACTCGAGATGGACGACGACGGCGCCGAAGACCTGCTCAACGCCCTCGAGCAGGAGCTCACACGCCGCCGCTTCAGTAAGGCCGTTCGCCTGGAGATTGAGCGCGGCACGCCGGACCACCTTCTGGAGATGCTGATGCGAGAGCTCCAGGTGGACGCGCCGGACATTTTCGAACTACCGGGCCCGCTCGATCTCTCGTGCCTGGTTGAGCTGATGCAGATTAACCGGCCCGACCTCAAGGACGCGCCGTTTCAGCCGGTAACTCATCCGAGCCTTCTGCCCACGGAAGACGCCCCCGCTGACGTCTTCGCCGCCATTCGCGGCGGCGACATCCTCGTCCACCATCCGTACGAGTCGTTCGCCAACAGCGTCCAGCTCTTCATCGAGCAGGCGGCGGCCGACCCGGACGTCCTTGCGATCAAACAGACGCTCTACCGCACGTCCGGCGAGAGCCCGATCGTCGATGCCCTGATCGAAGCGGCGGAAGCCGGCAAGCAGGTTGTTGTCCTGGTCGAGATCAAGGCCCGCTTCGATGAGATCGCCAACATCAACTGGGCACGCACGCTGGAGCGCGCAGGCTGCCATGTGGTCTACGGGCTCGTCGGACTGAAGACGCATTGCAAGCTCTGCATGGTCGTCCGCCAGGAGGGCGACCGGCTGCGCCGCTACGTACACATCGGCACGGGCAACTACAACCCGGCCACCGCGCGCATCTACGAAGACCTCGGCCTGCTGACCGCCGACGAACGGCTCGGCGCCGATATCGGCAGCCTCTTCAATTACCTCACCGGCTACTCCCGCCACCAAAGCTACGACTCGCTCCTCGTCGCCCCCCACGAGATGCGCCAGCGGATGATCGCGTTAATCGAACGCGAGGCGGCGATCGCAAGCCGCGGCGACCCGGCGCGAATCGTCTTCAAGCTGAACGCCCTCGTTGACGAAGCCATCATCGATGCGCTGTACAAGGCTTCGCAGACCGGCGTCAACATCGACATCATCGCGCGAGGCATCTGCGCTCTGCGGCCCGGCGTCCACGGGCTCAGCGACAACATCCACGTGCGCAGCATCGTTGGCCGCTTCCTGGAGCACTCGCGAATCTACTATTTCGCCAACGGGAGCGCGGAGGAGCTATACATCGGCAGCGCTGACCTGATGCATCGCAATCTAGACCGGCGCGTCGAAGTAATCGTTCGGGTCGCGGCGGATGAGCTGAAGCGCCGGTTGTGCGGCATCCTCGACCTGGCCCTTGCCGACACCACAGGCTCATGGCGACTTGGCAAATCGGGCAAATGGAGTAGGATTACGTCCACCAAAGACGCCGCCGCGGCACGCCTCCTCCCCCGCAACGGAGCCTCTCCCGAGGAAGCTCCCGCTGATGCACCGCTGTCCCTGCAGAAGGAACTGATCCGTCGTGCAAGCCAGGCGTAATGAGCTTGAGCTCAAGCTGATCGTCCCGGCGGACTTCGAAATGCCGCCGTTGGAAGACCGCGCAACGGGCGTGCTGGCCGCCTCGGAAGAAGCGCCGCTGCGGCTCTCCGCCACCTACTTCGACACGCCGGACCTTCGCCTGCTGGAGCACGGCATCACCCTCCGGTACCGCACGGGAGACCAGGACGGGCCGGTCTGGACGCTCAAGCTGCCCTCCAACGGCGATTCCGCACTGCGCAGCGAGCTCGAGTTCGCCGGCGATCCGGAACAGCCGCCCGGCGAAGCGCGGGAGCTCCTCTTCGCCTTCTTGCGGGATGGCGCACTCGCTCCCGTGGCCGAACTCAAGAGCCGCCGCCGCCGCTGGTCGCTGGCAGGCGAAGGCGGCCAGAAGCTGGCCGAGCTTGTCGACGACCGTGTCCAGGTGCTGGACGGCAAGAAGATTCGCGACAGGTTCCGCGAGATCGAGATAGAGGCCGAGTCGATCGACCGAAAGGGCCTCCAGCGAATCGCCAACCGCATGCGCAAGGCCGGCGCGAAGCCGGAACAGCGCTCCAAGGCCAGCCGCGCTCTCGAAGCGCTGCACAAGCTCAAGCCCGAAATCACCGAGCCTGTTTATCCAGATGACCCCGCCACCGCCGCCGTCCGACCGGCGCTCGTGGCGGCGTTGCGGCGGCTCCTCAGCTTCGACCCCCATGCACGGCTCGGGGAGCCGGAGGGCGTCCACCAGCTGCGCGTTTCGGCGAGACGGCTGCGTAGCGTTCTTCGCACGTTCGCGCCGATCCTCCACGCCGAGAAGACCGGGCCCGTCATCGAAGACCTCCGCTGGCTGGGGCAAGTCCTGGGCGACGTGCGTGACCTCGACGTCCTCGATGAGCGGCTGCGATCTGAAGCCGATCCGGAAGAGGTGGCCCCCATCTTCGAGGCACTCGCCGCGCGGCGCGAGGTTGCGGCGGGCGTTCTCACCACGGCGCTGTGCTCGCCGGGCTACCTCGACTTCATTGAGCGAGTGATGCAACTGACAGCAGACGATACACTAACCGTCGAATCGCCCGGCGCCTGCCAGGAAGTCCTGCCGTCGCTTGTCGAGCGGATGTGGAAGAAGCTGCGCAAGGCGGGCCGGGCGCTGGATCTGGAGTCACCAGAGGCCGGCTTCCACCGTGCGCGGATCCTCGCCAAGCGGGCCCGCTATTCTGCCGAAGTCATCGCGGGATTCTTGAAACCAAAAGCAAAACGAGAGCTGGAGGACTTTGCCGAAGGTGCTGAGGCAGTCCAAACTATTCTTGGCGGGCACCAGGATGCGGCCTTCGCACGGACGACGCTGTTGCAGATCGCCGCGGGGCATCCAGGCGACAAACAGTTGAATGCCAGCGTTCGGGCTCTGGTGGAGCGCCAGGAACAGGACGCCAAAGCTAAGCGCGAGGAGTTCTTTGAAGAGTGGCCAAAGCTTGATCGCAAAAAGAACACCAAGTGGGTGAGGTGAATAGCAGCACAATTCGTGCAGCCGGGGGTGTCGTCTGGCGTCAGGCGGCCGGCGCCAATGGTGACAACCAGCTCGAAGTCGCGATCATCCATCGTCCGCGCTACGACGACTGGAGTATGCCCAAGGGAAAGCTCAACCCCGGCGAGATCGAGCTCGAGGGCGCTGTCCGGGAGATCGCGGAGGAGACGGGGTATCGGGTGACGGTGGGCCCGCCGCTGGGCGACGTTAGCTATCTCAAGGAAGGCCGCCCCAAGATCGTGCGCTACTGGGCGATGCGAGCGGAGGGCGGCATCTTCACGCCGAGCCGCGAGGTGGACGAGTTGCGCTGGCTGCCCGTCGCCGATGCCATGGGTCTGCTCTCACAGCCGCGCGACCTCGATCTTCTGAAGAAGTTCGCCGAGACGCCCGTCGCCACGAAGGCCGTCCTCCTCGTCCGCCACGCCATGGCCGGCAACCGTTCAGACTGGAAGGGCGGTGACAACGAACGGCCGCTCGACGACGCCGGCCGCCAGCAAGCCGAAGCGCTGGTCTGGCTGCTCACCCGCTTCGATGTCCGCGAGATCATGTCCGCGCCGCTGGCGCGCTGCACACAAACAGTCGCACCGCTCGCCGTCGCCGTCGGCCTCTCGGTGCGCGAAGAGCCGCTGCTGGCCGAGGAGACTTACCCCGGCCGGGAGCGTAAGGCTCTGGAGTTCGTCCGCAGCGTCGGGACGGCCAGCACGGGGACAGTCCTCTGCAGCCAGGGCGGCGTCATCCCCGACATCCTCACGCTCCTGGGCGAGCAGGACAAACATCCGATGCCGGATCCGCTCCTCGCCAAAAAGGGCAGCGTCTGGTCGCTTACCTTTGCCGAAGAGCGCCTCTACGGCGCCGAATACTTCCCCCCGCTAACGCAAGGCTGACCGAACTACGGCTTGTTAGTGTTCGATGCATCGGCCGCCGCGCCGATCGACGGCTGGCTGGCGGTGGGAATGCCGTCCGGCCCGCACGGTCACGCCAGCAGCTAGTATCCACAGCAATACGATAAGGTTGCCTGGGTAGTGCAATTCCACTCGCGGCGCACTACCGTCAGAGCATGACACGCAGGGGGCGGCGTCCACATCCGGATATCCTCACACCGCGCGAGTGGGAGGTGCTCTCGCTTCTGCGCGAGCAGCGGAGCAACCCCGAGATCGCCGAACAGCTCGGCGTTTCGCGCGACGCGGTCAAGTACCACGTCTCGGAGATCCTGTCGAAGCTCGGGTTGGAGTCCCGCGAGGAGGCGGCGGTCTGGCGCCCCGAGGCACCCGCGATTCCCGTCACGCGGCCCGTCTGGGCACGGGTGCTTGGCCCGATCGCTGGGTTGTGGCGGGCTTGGCCGCTCGCGGCGCGGATCGCCGGAGCGACGATTGTCGCGGCGGCAGTGGGCGGGCTCGGCGTGCTGGGTTACGGCGTCCTGCGCACCGGCGGCGATGCCAGCGACGACGTCGCGCGGGCAACCGCAACCGCGTCGGCCAGCGCCACGCCGCGAGAGGTTCGTGTCCAGCCCGGGCAGACGATTCGGGTGCTAGGCACCAGCCCCGCGGGCGCCTCCGGCAACTCCGGCCCGCCTTCGTGCGAGGACGAGTTCGTCAATCTGGGTAGCCCGGCGTCAGACGTGATTACGTGCATCCTCGGGCCGGAGGCGCCACGCCTGATCTTCAGCGATCGGGGCGACGGCGTTCTGCGCCTCGAATCCGTGGAGCTTACGTTCCTCGGAAAGAGTACCCGGCCCGCGGCATCTGGCACCCTCAACGACTGCACAGCGTGGTTCGACACGTTGCTGGGGGCCACAAGCGATCCAGCGACGGCCACGCAGCAGATCGCCTGCCGCGCGTCGGTCGACAGCGGTGGCTCCATCGTGGCCAGCACGCTGGCCTGGATTCGCGTGCCGCAATCAGCCACGGCTCCCGACGCGACGCAGCCGTGCTGGACGCTGGCCCCCGCGGCCGGGGCGGTGGCGGACGGCTCGCCCCTGAAGTCGGTCCGCTGCGGGCTCTACCAGCCGACTGGATCGGCCCCCACACCGTCGGCTTTCATCGTCGCTAATCCCATCGCCCTGCCGCCGAACCTCTCCATCGTGATCCAGACCGGCTGCTGCGAAACGCAGATCAGCGGCCTGATCCGCGTCAGCCGCTCTGCTTCCGGCGAGGCGACGCGGCAAGTGCTCTTATCCGCCGGCACGCACAACTTCATCACGGCTGACGGCTCGGTCGACTCGCGCGGTGACTTTTCCGCGGGGGGCGTTCTGATCCCCACGCCGAACCCGCAGGCCTCGTCCAAAGCACCCGCTGAGGACCGGCCGTACATCGCGACTTACGGCATCAGCGCCGACGCGCGGGCCATCGTCATCGGGCTCTGCATCCGCGGCGCGTGCGAAGGCGTCAACGCGGCCCCTAACGACCAGGGGATAACCCAACTGTACCGCTCGCTGGACGACGGCGATACGTGGAGCGAGCTGGAGCAATTGGGCCCGTACGTGCACGTCAGTGGCGTCACGGCAGCAGGCCGGGCGCTCGTCGCGACCAGCGTGCCGGGAAGCAAGGGTGAAAATTACGCTTGGGAGCCCGGCGGCGAAACGGTCACACCTCCAGCGCTGGTCACCGGAGCACCGACGGTGCTCGTGGACGGGCGAGTCATCTGGCCGGGCCCGCTGGGGGTGCTGTATTTCGGAGACGGGACGATCCTGGCGAGCGGCCTCGGCCTGCCACAGCCGTGGCCGGTGATCGAGATGGGCAACGGCCAGTTCGCCTTACAGACGTCAGAAGGGCTGGCGATAGTCCAGAACGGCGAGGTGACAGAAACGTACCCTGGCCTGGGCGTGGGCGCTTATCTGGGCAACGGTGTCTTCGTCGAAACGATCGCGGCTAATCGGATACCGGGATCCGGAGCATCAGCGGAAAGCGTACCGGCGTTGATCGACACGCGCGCGAGCACGATCACTCCAATCACAAGTCCGTTCCTCGACGTGGGCTCCGAATCTTCGATGTTCACGGTCATCGTCGGCGCCGTCACCAGCTGACCTCGCGCCATAATCCGCGCCGGCTCTGTCCCGCGAACGGATGCGCGCCGTCACCATCGAGCACGTCGAGGCCGAGAACGACCACGACCCCGAGTACAAAGAGGAAAGTCCATACGGCTTCGGGTTGACAACTCTTGGTACGCCTTGTGAGTTACACTCGCCCATTCCGGCGCTACCGACTAGTATGACGGAATCGCCAGGTTGTCGGTGCTAGCGTAACCGTGCTGCCCGTCAGGCGTCACCACATCCCTCCAACTATTCGGCGCAGGTGTTCCGGCGATGTTGTCGCCATACAGTTGATCAAACAGCAGCACGCCGTTCGCCATGCACTCCAGCACGGGAGCATCGATCGAAGGCTGCGTGTGTAGGTTGAGGCAGGGATCCGCTCCCGTGACTTTGACGAACGGACCCGGCGGGGCGGCTAGGATCTCCTCTTGCGACTGAAGGGCAGTTTCGGGGGATGCTTCGGCGATGACATGGACCTGCCCAGTCCCGACATCAATGACCACGGGGCCGAAGCCAGAGAACGGAGCCACGTACTGGGCGCCCTGGTCCCGCGTTGCTGGAATGCTCGCCATCGCCAGCAGATGGTCGCTATCCAGCCATCTCGAAACGCTGATGTAGGAGTCGGAACGGTACGCGCCAATGGGTTGCCGGTGGCCATCCAGAGTGGCCAAATAGTACGAAGCGACCCCGGTTGGCGAGCGTTGGTACATGACCACGGCTGACCGCGCAGACTTGACCTCTGACGACGGTGCGTAGAAAGTCGTGTACCAGCCGCCGATCTCCGGGTCGCTGTCAGAAACGTATGCGTCCCCGTTACCCGCCAGCAGCTTGCGGCCGTGATCTGCTCTCCAGTAAATTCCGCCGTCCGCCACAAACGGCATCTCGGCTCCCTGGGGTGGCGTCACCTCCGTCCCAGCCGGCACGATGAGATAGGCCGCCGGCGTGCCACCTGCGACCGACCCGACCAGCACTTCGCCTTGCGTGATCCACCCGTACACCGAGTATTCCCCGTCCAGTGAGTAGTACTGCGACCACGTTATACCGCCGTCTGTAGAACGGAAAATGATCGTCTGCGGGGTGCAGCAGACAGCCGCCATGATTTCGCCGCCATGAACGTCAGATGCCGCTCCGAGCACCGAGTACGAACTGGCCCCCGAAGGCGGATCCGGCAGTCCCAGGTTGTTGCTCGGCTTATCAGCGCCAACAAGCGCCCCCGCCGACGTCCATAGCAGCGGCTCGACCTGCACGGCCCCGTTGGCGTCGCGGTATGTTCGGCCAACACCCCAGGCGGGCCCGTCGCAACCCGTGCAGCCGAGCAATGTGATGAGCGAGGCGTCCGACGGGAGTTGGACGTCGTCGCCGATCGTCAGCGCACCGATGGTTACGTTCGCGAGAAAGGATGGAGCTCTGGTCGCCGGCGAAGACGCGGGCGAGCCAGATGGAGCGGCCGTTGACGGCTCGGCGGTCAAAGAGACACTTGGAGAGTCGGGGCTGGAGCAGGCAATCGCGAATACGGCCAGGATTGCGGCGCATCCGCTCAGCGTCGATCTCATGGCAAGCTCACGATCCCGGACTCGTAGCCGGCGGCACAACGATCTCCGGTCCGCTCCCGTGGAAATACGACGTGTGAACATCGTGCACCCCTGGAGCCAGATAGCTCCCAAACGACGCAGTGAACAGCGTCGATGTGGCACCTGGGGTCAGCGATTCGTAGATGTCGGCCAATTGAATACCGATTACTTCGTTCGTCTTATTCGTTAACTCCAGCGCCTGCTCGGGTCGAACCAGTGAGCACCGCGGAGCCGGGACGTCTACGTCGATGTCAAAATGGACCACGGGTCCGGATGGTGGTCCCGCGCAGATACCGGCCACCGGCGTGTTGGAGTCGGCCGGCCAAAGAGTGGCCGGCGTCGCCACGAAGACGCCGACACCGATCTCGCTGCACGGCTCAATCTCCGTGTCGCCGGAGAGGGGGTCGAGGACCGACACGTCGATCGTACCGCCGCCCTCCGGCAGGTGTACTCGAACCACCGTGACCTTCAGAGCAGGCGGCTGGCACGGCGGGCCCTGGGCCAGGTAGGTCTGCCAGAAGAGCGCGATGCCGGCTGTGCCAAGCGTGGGTTCGCCCGTCTTGATCTGTGTGACACTCGGAGCGAGAATCGCCGACTGGACGACGCACGGCGTTCCGAAACAGAAATCAGTTTCGGTAAGGGCGGCCGGCGTCCCTGACCCGTCCAGCAGATCGACCTGCGGTCGCCCTTCCAGACGACAAGCCGTCGCCGAGTGGTTGGCGAATCCAATGCCACCGATGAGCTGGCCCATCGTCATGCCGTTGACGTGGCCGAAGACAGCGATGAGGTCGTCGGAGGTACACGGTCGCACGCTGTGATCGATGAACGGCGTGGGGCTCGGTGTTACCGAAAGAGTTTCGGGAGAGCTGGTTGGCTTGGGGGCCCGGAAGGGCGTTGCGGAGGGTAGAGTGGAGGGTGTGGGGCTAGGGGAGTTGGGCGGGCTATCACCGGCCGAGCAGGCAAGGACGACGCTGCCGAGAAGAGCTAATAGCGGCAGGATGAGCCACTTCATAGCGCTAGTCTCAACGCCCAGGCGCGCCCGTGGGTACGGGCTAAGCCGCTCGTTGGCAGCCGTCCGACCTACCGGCTCAAGTTGCCGTCGGCGTGCACGCTAACCGTAAAGCGTCACTTAGAGTTCACTTGCGGTTCGTCTCACCCGAAGTTGTGCGCGTCCGGCGCAAGGCCTCCCGGTACGGCCAGCTCCGTGAAATGCTTTGCCGCGATGTTCGTCGTGCCGTCGCGGAGCTCCAGCGTACCGTGGACGATCACAAACGGCGCCGACCGGACAAGCGACCGCTGCGCCTCGTAGAGGTCCGGTCGCACGATCACATTGGCCAGCCCAAATTCGTCTTCGATCAGCAGAAAGACGAACCCCTTCGCGCTCCCCGGCTGCTGCCGGACAACCACCATGCCGGCCAGCTCCACCGGCGCCCCGTGCGGCAGGCTGCCCAGCATGTGAGTGGGCACGATCGCCTCGTGCAGGCCGGATCGCAGGAACGACATCGGATGGTAGGCCGGTGACATGCCCAGCGTCGAGTAGTCGGCGGCCATCCGGTCCCAGTCCGTCATCGGGCGCAGCGGCACCATGTCCTGCCCGGTCGGCAAGGCCAGCGCTAGCTGCCGCTGCTCTGTGTTGCGCCCCTCTGATCGGTAGATCAGGCCGAGCTGCCAGAGAAGCTCGCGCCGCTCCAGCCCGAACGCATCAAACGCTCCGCAGGCGATCAGATTCTCGACGGCCTCCCGCTTGACGTGTGTGCGCTCCAGGAAATCAAACAGCGAGCGGAACTCGCCGTTCTTCCGTCGCTCCGCTTCCACCGGCAGTGCTGTCTCCCGGCTCAGCCCGCGCACGTAGCGCAGCCCGATGCGCACCGCGAGCCCCTGCCCTCTCCCTTTGTAGCCGAGGCTTTCGAGCCTCGAGGCACTCCAAGCCTGGAAAGGCTCGGCTACAAGAGATGGGATTGGTTCGATGCTGCAATCCGCGCTGCTGCGGTTGACGTCCGGCGGCAGTACCTCGATGCCGTGGCGCTTGCCGTCGTTGAGGAGGACGTGCGGGCCATAGAAACCCATTGGCTGGGCGTTGAACAGCGCGCAGAGCGACTCCGCCGGGTAGTACACGCGCAGCCACGCCGTCTGGTAAGCGAGCAGCCCGAACGCCGCCGCGTGCGACTTCGGGAAACCGAACGCGGCGAAGCCGGCGATCTTCTGGTAGACCGACTCCGCCGCCTCGCGCGTCGCTCCGTTGGCCAGGGCGCCGGCCAGGAACTCGTCCTTCAGCTTCTCGATCGCTGACTGCGAGCGCTTGCGGCTCATCGCCCTGCGCAGGCTTTCGGCCTGGCCCGCCGTGAACCCGGACAGCGCCATCGCCGTTTGCAGCACCTGCTCCTGGAAGAGGATCACGCCCAGCGTCTCGCCCAGCACCGGCTCCAGCGAGGGGTGGTCGTACGTCACCGGCTCGCGGCCCAGCCGCCGGTTGATGTACGGGTTAACCGCGCCGCCGATGATCGGGCCGGGCCGGATGATCGCCACCTGCACCGTCAAGTCGTCCAGGTCACGGGGCCGCACGCGCGGCAGCGTCTGCATCTGGGCGCGCGACTCGATCTGAAAAACGCCCATCGTATCGGCCTCGCAGATCGAGTCGTACACGCGCGCGTCGTCGAAGTCGATGCGCGAGAGGTCGATCCGCTTGCCGCGCTGGTCCTCGATCAGATCGAGGCATTCGTCGACGGCGGAGAGCATGCCCAGCGCGAGGAAGTCGATCTTGATCATGCGCGCGTCGTCCACCGAGTCCTTGTCCCACTGGATCAGCACGCGGCCTTCCATCGCCGACTGCTCCAGCGGAACCAGCTCGACGAGCGGCCGGGAGGAGATGACCATGCCGCCGACGTGCTGGCTGATGTGGCGCGGGAATCCGGCGATCTCCTGCACGAGCTCCGCCAGATGCCGCCAGCTGCTCGTGCCCAGCTTGTCGCGGTAGTGCGGGATGCGCGACATCGCCTCGCCGATCTCCTTCGCGGAGCCGAAGCCGTCGCTGGCCTTGGCCAGCCTGTCCAGCTCCGCCGGCGGTAGGCCCAGCGCCTTGCCTACCTCGCGCACCGCCCCGCGAATGCGGTACGTCGGGAACGTCGCAACCAGACCGACGTGCTCGCCCCCGAAGTGCTCATACACGCGCAGCATCAGCTTCTCCCGGATGTCGCGCGCGAAGTCGAGGTCGATGTCGGGAACAGACGCCATCTCTTCGTTCAGAAAGCGGCCGAGGAAGAGGTTGTTCGCGATCGGATCGATGTGGGAGAGCCCAATCAGGTAGCAGATGACCGACCCCACCGACGACCCGCGGCCGCGCCCGGGCGGTCCGTGGTACGGCCGGCCCTTCACCTCCTCCGCGACCTGCTGCGCCAGTTGCAGGATCTCGCGGTGGATCAGGAAAAAGCCGGCCAGCCCGTGCCGCTCTACCAGCGCCAGCTCCTCATCCAGCCGTTGCTCGACCTCCGGCCCGAAGCGCTGGTAGCGCAGCGCCGCCGCCTGCTGACAGATCTTGCGCAGGTACGATTGCGGCGTCTCGCCCGGTGGCGCCGGGTAGTCCGGGAAGCGGTAGTCCAGGTCGCGCGTCAGGTCGAACTGGCAGCGCTCGGCAATGCGCTCTGTGTTCACGATCGCCTCCGGCTGGTCGCGGAATCCGCCTGTGGCGGACGCCATCTCTGCCGCCGAGCGCATGTAGAACTCCGAGTTCTCGCGGCGCAGGCGGTGTGAGGCGTCCAGGCTCGTGCGGTTCTTGATAGCGACGAGCACGTCCTGTAGTCGATAGCGCTCCTGCGCGTGGTAGTGCACGTTGCCCGTCGCGACGACGCCTGCGCCGATATGGTCCGCGAGGTCAGCCAGCGCTCTGTTGCGGCGGCTGTCCCCGTAGACCAGGTTGTGCTGCAGCTCGATGAAGAAGTTGCCCGCGCCGAACCACTCGGCGTAGCGGCGGGCCGCCTCCTCCGCCTCCCGGTAGCGCCCGGTGGCGACGAGCGATGGTACTTCGCCACGGCGGCAGCCGGAGAGCGCGATCAGCCCCTCCGCGTGTCGGGCCAGGATGTCCGGCTCGACGCGCGGCTGACCGCGTTCGTGGTCCAGGTTCGCACGCGAGAGCATCCGGCAGAGGTTAGCGTAGCCGCGCTGGCTCTCGCATAGCAGCGTTAAATGATGGCCATCGGCGAGCGTCACTTCGGCGCCGGTGATCGGCTGCAAGCCCCAGGCCCGCGCGCACTGGGCGAACTCCATCGCGCCGTGCAGGCCGTCGTGATCGGTCAGCGCCAGCGCCTTCTGCCCGAGCTCCGCCGCCCGCAGCACCAACTCCTCGATATGCGAAGCGCCTTCCAGGAACGAGAAGTTGGAGTGGCAATGCAGCTCGGTGTAGCCAGGCATCACGCCGTGCCCCGAACTGCCCAGGCGCGGGCGACCATGTCGAATGAGCCGTCCCGTGCAACTGGGATGCTTTCTCGCAGCCGCTCCTTGAGTGCTGTCTGTAGGTCATCGCTTAGAGACGCGAGATAGCCAGGCGCTGAACCCTGCCCGCCGAGGAAAGGAGACCAGTAATCGTCGAAGTTGCGGAAATGCGTATTCACGTCGATGGCCCGCACCGCAACTTCACGCAGGCCGGCTACTCGAAAGATCTCAGCGAGAGGTTCAGGTCTGCAGATGGGGAAGCGCTGTCCCTCGTCTAGCTCAGCCACCGCCGGATCGACCGCCGCTGCAGCATCCCAGAAGTAGCGCATCATCTGCATTTCGCCGGCGTAGTCCCAGACATATACCGCGACTGTCCCGCCCGGCATCGTCACGCGCACCATTTCTGCCGCCGCTGTCGGGGGTTCCGGGACAAAGTTGAGCGCGAGCCCCGAAACCACCGCATCGAACTTCGCATTCTCGTACGGCAGCGCCTGCGCGTCTCCTACTTCGAAGCGGGCGCGTCCATCCGTGATCTGTTTGCGCGCGTAGTCGATGAAACCCGCCGACGGATCGATGCCGCAGACCTCCCTGGGCGACGCTGTCTCGATCACGGCTTGGCTCAGAGCGCCTGTCCCACAGCCCACATCCAGCCATCGCCTCTCCGCCGGAACGCCGAGCCAGGCAAGAAACTCCTGGGCCACCCGGCGGCTCCATCGCCCCACGTAGGATTCGTAGGCCGAGCCGCTGGCCCAGGTGTCGTACTGGTTAGCTTCGGTCATGCTCGTCGCTCGGAGACGATACCACGTGCGATTTCATCCCGCATAAGCCTGTCTGTACCAGCGGTTGCGCGCGAGATCGCGGTACACATCCACGGTGCGCCCGTCTTCAAGCAGCAAGCGCCAGTACGTGCGGCTCACCCGCTGCGTGCGCCACCACTCATCATCGATGCGCCACGTCTCCAGCACGCTCTCCACCGCGCGCCGAAACTTGGAGACGACGATGGTTGTCGGCACCCCGCGCTCGTCCGTTTCCACAACAACCTGCCGTGGCTGGTTTAGCGGGCGTAATTTGCCATCACGTTTCGCCCCCTCGCCCGCGGAGCAGGAGAGGGGGGTCGGGGGGTGAGGCCCCTACGCCAGATCTTCGAGCGCCGCTCGCCGCTCGGGAATCCGCGACCACGGTTCCACCTCCACAATTCGCCCTAAGGATGGCTTTCCGGTTGTCCCCGCGGCTGATAAGTGGCGCGCGGCCTCCTCCACCTGCCGCCACAGCTTGCCCTTGCTCTCAAACATCGGCGCCTGCTTGCCGGACTCGCCGCTCAGGCCGGCCAGCTCGACCTCCAGCTCCTCCACCGGGCGCTCCGGTGGGTGGCGCACGACGGCGTTCTTGATCGCGAACCAGGCTGCTTTCGGGTCGGCCAGCGCCTCCCGGAAGGGGACGGCCAGTTCCCAGGCCCCGCCGCCATCGAGCACCGCGCGGACCGCCGCCTTACGCACCCAGTGACCCTGCCGCGCACCATCGCCGTACGCGGCGTAAACCAGCCGCTCCAGCCCCGCAAAGATCGCTTCCAGCGCGACGGCCGGCGCTGGCATCTGCAGCCGGCGGACGACCGTGCTCTCCGTCACGCGGGGGACGAGCGGCTCGTTGTCGATGCCGTTGGCCAGCTCCCAGCAGTGCTTGCCTTCCGGACCGAACTGCTGCTGGAAGGCCCCCAGCGGCAACCGTGCGATATCGCCGATCGTCTCCAGGCCCAGCAGCTTGAGCCGCCATAGCATCGCCTCGCGAGCCGGCAGGTAAGGGCAGGGCAGTGGGGCCAGGAAAGCGGCCTCGTCGCCGCTCTCCACTGTCTTTGCCGTGCCCGGCCGGGCAATGGTGGCGGTGACGCGCGCGGCGAACTTGCCCTCGGCGATGCCGACGCCGGCCATGAATCCGAGCCGCCGGTGCAGCGCGGCTATCAGCCCCTCCGCGAACGCGCCCGGCTCGGCCTCAAGCCCCGCTAGCGAGACGTATGCCGTGCCAGCATCACCGGGCTCGATTTCTGGACTCAACTCGCCGAGCAGCCCCAGCACTTCTTCGAACAGGCGCTGGTAGTGCGGTGCGTCCGGCGACAGCACGACGGCCTTGTGGCAGAGCGCTATCGCTTCCGACATCCGCATGCCGCGCCGGACGCCGGAAGCATCCGCCCCGAGCGAGCAATCGAGCACGGACGCCTCGCCGATCAGGATCAGCCGGGCAGCGATCTCCGGCCGGCGCTGGCGCTCGGCCTCGACGGCGAAGCGGGGGATGTAGACGCAAGCGATACGCATAGAGGGGCGACTCCGGGCGTAACTATACGAACAGACGTTCTGTTTGTCAATCTAGAGAGAGCTTTGGGTTTGGTTGTAAAATACAAGAGATGTAATTATGATATTGGTGCGATGAAGAAGCTAGTTAAACAGCTGCGTAACGGCCAGATCACAATACCCAAGGAGCTTCGCGAAGCCGCAGGTATCGAGCCTGGAGACCTGCTGTCCATCGATGTGATAGACGGCAAACTCCACGTAGAGCCGGTCAGAGTGACATCGAAAGGGCGCGGGTCGGCCTGGGCTAAAGAACTCTACGAGATGTTCGCGCCCGTCCGGGAGGGTCTTGAGGATCGTACCGAGGGCGAGATCAACGAAGCGATCAACGAGGCAGTGCATGAGGTAAGATCGCGCAACAGATGAGGGTCGTGGTCGACACAGTCGTCTTCGTGCGCGCCCTCATCAACCCGAAAGGAAGGTGGGGGCGCCTTCTTTTCGAGTTGCGCGATCGCTACGATATCGTCCTATCGCCCGAGATCGCCGAAGAGATACTGACCGTGCTCTACCGGTCCGAACTCCGTAAGAAATTTCCTCAGATCGATGAGATCGCAATCGGCCGCGTCCTGGCGCTCTTCGAACAAGCCGGCGTCGTCGAGCAGACCGAAAAATTGCGCGTCTGCCGCGACCCCACAGACGACAAGTTCTTCGAATGCGCGAAAGCTGGAGCAGCCGGCTACATCATCAGCGAAGACCGGGATATTCTTGACGTCGGCGAATACGACGGGATCCAGACAGTCAGCGCGGCGCGGTTTATGGAACTACTTGGCGGCTAAGCGCCGGGGCTGACAATCTCGTGCTCTGCGGCAACCCAGAGCGGCGAGCGCGCATGGTCGATGAATCGCCGCTCGTCTTCCAGCAGTTCGAGCGAGGCCGCACGGCCTTCTGGCGTCGCCGGCGCCTGCAGGAGGTCGTCCAGGCTGTCCCACCAGAGCTCTGCGACGCCGTCATACGCCTCCGGCGCCCCGCGATAGCTCGCTATGCCCCGTTGCAGCCCCGCGTTGTCCAGCGTGTGCGTCTGAACGTAGCGGCGGATGCGCAGTGTCTCCGCGTGGCTGCGCACGAGCGGGCCATGCTTCTGCAACCAGTACTCCTGAAACTCGGCGAGCGAAAGGTGCGGCAGGCGGCGCAGGCAGAAGACGAGCTTGACCACGCTACGCCTCGTCCGGCTGGAAGCGCCCGAATTGGCGGTTGTAGTGCAGTAGCGGCTCAGCGTCAGAGGTCGCCGCGCGGACGACCTCCCCGACGAGGATCGTATGGTCGCCGCCGTCGATACGCTCTCGCATGCGGCACTCGGCGTGCGCGGCCGCACCAGCGACCAGTGACAGACCCGTCTGCGCCCCCGGCGTGACCGGCGTCTCCTTCAGCTTGTCGATCGCCTTCGTCGCGAACCGCCGGGCGATTTCGGCTTGCCCGCGCGCCAGAATGCTCACCGCAAAGACGTCCGATTCCATGAACGCGGCGTAACAATCTGCGTCCTTCTGCAGGCAAACGAGCAGTAGCGGCGGCTCCAGGGAAAGCGAGGAGAAAGCGGTGGCTGTGAAGCCGACAAAAGCTCCATCAGAGTTGCGGGTCGTGACGACGGTCACGCCGCTGGCGAAGCGCGCCATGGCGTTGCGAAAGTCGGTCTGAGGGGTTGCCGCTCCCATCCGGTGTCACAGTCTGGATGCGAACCAGCCGCTCGTCAACAAAATGATCCCCCGGTCAGCCCTGCCCGGGTCCTATACGGGTGCGCCGGGCGCGGGGCAGTTCTGGTTCGTGAGGTTCAGCGAAAGGCCGGCGACGTACTCCAGCAACTGGATACCGTCCAGCGCGGCGACGCCCCCGATGCAGTCAGTGTCCCCCCAGACGTGGTACGCGCCGCCCACGAAGACCAGGTCCCCGACTGATGGGCAACCCGCATGCTCCCCGGGGAAGCCTGCGCCTCCCCTCAGCACGTCGATCGCGTCCTCCGCTGTGATCGCCCCGTCGCAGTTCACATCGTCCCACGTGTGGCGGGCCGGCGTCGGTGTCGGCGCGGGCGTCGCTGTTGGCGTTGATTGTGGCGTAACCTTTGGCGTTGGCGACGGAGTAGGAGCGCTGGATGACGGCGGGCCGGTGTAAGAGCCGAAGTCCGTGACCCAGTACGTGCCATACTGGCTGCTCGGGTTGCTGGCGCGGCCAATGCCGATCGCTCGATAGCTCGAGCCGAGCATATTCGCGTTGTGGCCGGAGGACGCCTTCCACGCATCGAAGACGGACTGCGCCGTGTCGAATACATTACCAGCGGCGCTGTTCTCGCCTACGCCCTGCGGATAGCCGAACGCCTCCGCCCGGGCGGGCGGCATCCGGCCTAACGAGTCGCAGTGGGCGGTCTCGTGGAACTGGGCGCAGTACTGGTCGTCGCCGAAGTAGTTCTTCGTGGCCATGTCGGTGGCGTACCAGTCCGAGGCTTCGTTCAGGTCCACCTGCGCCTGCAGCGGCTGGAGCGGCGGGTTCTGGCTGGCGCGGTAGTTGTTGATCAGCGCCAGGAACTGCGTTTCTTCGGAGTCGAGCGAGGGGTTAGCGGCACCGGGAGTGGGGTTGGCGAGGAGTCCGGTGGCCAGCACAAGTAGCGCGAGAGCGGCCACCAAGGGCATGAGTCTGCGGGGCGATATTCGATCTGTCAGCACATCCTCCACGGGTTGCCGCGGGTGCCGGCAAGCACCCTCGCCAGCGATTCTACCGGCCTGCAAGGGCGGCGGGTCAACCTTTAGCCGTTGATCGCGAAGGGATTGTGTCGCTCAACGGAGCGCGCGTTAAGGGCTGGTCAACGACCGCCTCAATAGCCGTGTAACGGCGCTTGGATGCGGTCGTCTTACTTTCTGACGACTGGTAGACCAGAGTTTGCCGCCTGGCGCAGCTTCCTCGCGTTCGGTCCGCCTCAGGCGGATCTGGGGGCGGCGCCCGGGTTGATACCGGGGTGAGATGGCAGGAAAGACGAAAGCGGCCAGGGCCAAAACCGTTTCCCTGGACGTTCCCTATTCGGCGAAGATAGAGATACCGAAGCGGCGCCGGGCGATTATCCGCCGCCAACGGCTGGTGGAGGCCCTGGCAGCGGCGGCGGACCGCCGCATCGCCGTCGTTACGGCGCCCCCCGGCTACGGCAAGACCACGCTTCTCATCGACTTCGCGCAGTCCTGCGAGGGTCCTGTTTGCTGGTACTCGCTCGATGAGCGAGACGTCAATCCGGCCACGTTTCTGCGTTACTTCGTGGCGGCTGGGCGCGCGCAGTTCCCGGAGTTCGGCGCCGAGCTCGCTGCCGCGCTTACCTCTGGAGAAGAGTTGCAAGCCGGCCGCTTGACTGACCTCCTGGTTGCTGCGACCGCATCGGCGGGCGCCGGGTTCATCTTCATCCTGGACGACTTCCACAGCCTGGACTCTGCGCCGCAGGACTTTCGCAAGGCGTTTGAAGGCTGGCTCTATCGCTTGCCGCCGGACGTACATGTCGTCCTCTCGGGCCGCTCTCGTCCGCAGATCGCCGTGTTGCCGATGATGGAAGTGCGCCAGGAGGTCGGCACCATCACCGCCGCCGGCTTCTCTTTCACTTGCGACGAAGTGGCGCTCCTCTTCCGCGAAGTGCTGGGCAAAGAGATCTCACTGGACGACTCGCAGCGCCTGGCCGATCTGACCGAGGGCTGGGCCGGGGCGCTCGTGCTGCTGGCGGAGCGGCCGCCATCAGGCAGCGGCGACGTCGCGCTCGAGCAGCTGCGAGGCTCCGACACGCTCTTCCAGTACATCTCTCTCGAACAGTTCGATCCGCTTCCCGGCGAGGTCCGGGAGTTTCTCCTTGGCAGCGCCGTGCTCCGCACATTGGACGTGGCGATTGTGAACGAGCTGCTCGGGACCGCCGCCGCCGAGGAGAAGCTGACCTTCCTCGCCCGGCTCAACCTGCTGGTGACGCCCGGCGACCCGGAACAACCTCGGCGTTACCATCGCCTGTTCCGCGCCTTCCTCGTCAGCCACCTGCGGGCGAGCGACCCGGCGCGCTTCCGCGAGCTTAACGAGAAAGCAGCCCGGATTAGCGAGGCGGCTCACCACTGGGACGACGCCGTCTACCACTACATCCAGGAGGCCGCCTGGGATAGCATCATCCAGATCACTGATCGCGTCGGCTCCCGCCTGTTCGAAGAAGGACATTGGGACACTCTCGCCGAATGGCTTGACGCCGTCCCGGCCGAGGAGCTGTCCAGCCGGCCGAAGCTGATGATCTGGAAGGCCCGCGTCCTCCACCGGCTCCGCCAGACTGACCGCGCCCTCGCGCTGCTGGCGCAGGCCAGCGAGATCCTGGAGGCGCGTGAGGACTGGGTCACGGTGGCCGAAGCACAGATCATGCGCGGCGTCTGCCTGCGTCTCAAGGGCGAGTACACTCTTTCGCGAGAGAGCCTGGCGAGCGCCGGCACCCTCCTGACCACGCACGACGGGCCCACCGCGCTGGTCACTGAGGCCCGCCGTGAGCTCGGGATCACGCTCTACAAGGCGGGCGCCGTCAGCGAAGCGATCGAGGAACTTACAGCGGTCGTCGAAGTGTACGAAGCCCTGGGCGACCGCTACAACCTTGCTTACGCCGTTTCGGAACTGGCGGCGGCGCTCGTCCTCGGCGGCCGGATCGCCGCCGCCATCGTGCACCTGGAGCGCGAGCGGGGACTGTGGACGGAGCTCGGCAACGAGTACTACCTTGTGCAGACGCTCAACAACCTGGGGGTGAGCTACTTCCTGCAGGGCGATCTGGCCGCGGCCGAGGAGATCTTGCAGCAGGGCCTGATCAAAGCCCGCCATATCGTTAACGTCTGGCAAGAGATCTATTTCACGGCCAATCTCGCCGACATCAAAAGAGAGCAAGGGGAGCATGCCGCCGCTCTCGAGATGTACCGCACGGCGCTGCAGGACTCCCGGATGGTGACTGACATCTACATCCGGGTTTACATCCTGGCCGCTATCGCTGACACCCATCGCCTGGCCGGCGACGCGGAGAGCGCAGAATCCGCCGTTGAGAAAGCGATGGCGGAGGCAGAGAAGGCGGGCGGCCCGATGGAGCTCGGCATCGCCCTGCTGGCCAGCGGGCTCGTCAAGAAGCAGCAGGAAGACACCAAGGGCGCCGTCGCTTGTCTCCAGGAAGCGATCCCCCATTTTGAGCTCAAGGGCGCCTGGCGGGAGTTGGCGATCGCGAGGTTCCACCTGGCCGGCCTCTACTTCTCGCTGAACAAGAAGACGCTGGCCCTCGAAATGCTCGAAAGCTGCGCCAGGCTCGTCAAGGAGATGGGCTACGACCACTTCCTCGTCGTCGAGGCCTCCCGCAACCCTCTGCTAGTCCAGTACGCCTCGGCGAACAAGCTCGCCGGCGGTTACTACAGCCGCATGCTCAAGCTGATCAAGGCGCCGGCCGTCGCAACCTCTGGCAGCGATACCGATGTCCAGACATCTGAAGAGAGCGGCGTCCGCACGGTGTACGCGTTCGGCTTCGGCAACCTGCGCGTAGAGATCGAGGGGCGCGAGATCTCGGACCTCGAGTGGCGCAGCGAGAAAAGCAAGGAGATGTTCTTCTTCTTCCTCGCCAACGGCGGGCCGCTGCGCAAGGAGGAGATCGTCACAGCTCTCTGGCCGGACATGCCGGAGGACAAGACGACCAGTTCCTTTCACTCCAACATGTACCGGCTGCGCAAAGCGCTCTACCAGGACGTCGTCGCCAAGGACTCCGGCCGTTACATCCTGGACCCGCAGGCGCGCTTCGTGTTCGACGTGACCGACTACCAGCAGGCGCTTCAGCAGATCGCCGCTACGCCGAAGGGCAGCCCCGCGGCTATCACCGTCATGGAGAGGGCGCTCGATCTCTACAAAGGGCCGTTCGCGGCGGACTTCTACTCGGAATGGGCGCAGACGTTGCGGCCGCAGCTTGAAGAGCAGCAGATGAGTCTGCTGGGCAGCCTCGCCGCCGCCTACAACGAGACCGGCCAGTACAAGAAGAGCGCCGATATCTGCCAGCGCATCCTCGAGGTCGACGAGTTCAACGAGGCCGCCTGGTATCGCCTGATGAGCAATTACATCCAGGATGGCCAGGCCGAAGCGGCCCGTTACTGTTACACCCGCTACGTGAAGATCATCTCCGAAGATGACCCCGATGACACCGGCGTCCCCGAATTCGAAGAGATCGTCGGCGAGCTCGCCGCGAAGCGCACCGCCTAGCCGAACCTTTACCGCGAATTAACCGCAGCGGCCGCCAGGGCCGTTTTTTTCTTGCCCCGGCCAGACGCCAGAGAATGGTGAGAATTTTGTCTGCAAGGCGATTTTCCGCGGTGGCGAGAACCTGCCGCCAGGACCCGATTTTGTATCTAAACTGCCCTCTCGCCGTATCTGGCGAGAAATCATGGCGATTCCTGGCGAGTTTTTGGCGAGACGGGCTTGCGACACTGTGCGTGGAAAGAGAAACAGAGGAGCGGACACATGAAGAAGCAGACGCGAAACGCAATCAAGTGGACGACGGACGCGGACGGGTTCAGCCGGACGCAGGACCGCCGTTCTGGGAGCGTTTTCGCGTAGGCGAGATTCTCGGCGAGTTTTTGGCGAGAACCTCTTGCGACACTGTGAGCGAAGGTTAAACCGAGAACAACGAGACGGAGACAATGAGATGAAGAAGCAGACGCGAAACGCAATCAAGTGGACAAAAGATGCGGACGGGTTCGGCCACGGCCACAAGGCATTCGCGTAGGCTTATCAGAATCGGCATGAAGGAGGGCAACAAGATGAAGACCACGCTGATCAACACACACCTCAACTGGATCGTCATGCTGACCGCCCTCACGCTGGCAGTGGTGGCCGCCGCCGGCAGCGCCCTCTAGGCGAACCACACGAAGGTAGGAGAAGCAAGATGAACATCAACCGCATCCCACTCAACGGAGTCATCATGGTGCTGGCCGCGGGACTCGCCTTCGTCGCCGCCAGCAGCCCTTTCTTTGCGTAGATGGGACTGCGGCTGTTCGTCGTCAGTGCAGCGCTCGTCGCGGCGGTCGCCGGCCAGAACAGCCTCCTGCAATCCGCAGCTCACGGTAGCGAACCAGCCATGACAATCTGCTCAACTTTGAACACCACCGGCCTCCAGGAGAGTTGTACGCCGTCTCCCTGGGCGCCGCCCCCGGAAGCGTCCTTGGCCACGAGGTCCTGGCTGGCGGATGCGCCGGCGGAGATCTCCACGTGATGCGGTTTCCCCCCCAAACCGCAGAAAGTGGACCGCTGGTAGCCGCCTGGTGCGGATGATCATAGGACGTACGAGGAAAGAAGGGCCGGGTTACCAACCCGGCCCTTCTGCTTGACCATAACTACTCCTCAGCGCCGTTTTCCACATTTTGTCGAGTTAACCCTTGACATCCCTCTAGCTTTCGGTTACTAATTGCTTACCCAATATCGGGTAATCAATTACAGAAGGGGGGGATACTAATGAAGGCTCGACTCATCTTCCTCGCGTACTCACTGCTGCTCGTCGCTGCGGTGGCGGCTGTTGCTAGCGCTGCAGTCATGGGTGGCGGCGGCTAGACCAGAACGCGAAACGCAAGAGAGGCGCCTCCGGACCCGGACCGTTCCCCCGGCGGCGCTCATCAGCGCCTCTACTTCCCAAAGGTGGCTTTCCACTTGGGAGTGGTGGCGCTTCTTGCTGTCACTCTTCAGCTACTGGCGACCTTCTTTCCATTCGGCTCAAGCGATCTACCGCGCCGTATACTCTTCGTCGCCTCTTACCTCGCGCTCTTCGTCTTCGTCGCCGCCAACCTGCGCCGGCCCGGGCTTGTCATCCTCGGCGTTGGGCTCGCGCTCAACTTCCTGGCGATCGTAACCAACGGCGGCCTCATGCCCACCACCGCCGAGGCCTTCACCAGGACGGGCGAGCTGCCTGCAAATGCCCGGTTGGGCCACTGGTTGCCGCACTCCAAGGACGTGCTGCTGGAACGGTCGAACGTCCACCTGTACTTCCTGGCCGACCGGCTGACGATCGGCGGACAGCACATCGTGCGGGTCTTCAGCGTGGGCGATTCGTTCGTTGCGGCCGGCCTCCTCGTCACCGTCGCTGAGCTCATGTCGCCCCGAATCAGCCGCAGAGCGCCAAATTCCTGAAACATACGCCATATTCAAACGTCTTTTGGAACTGAAAGAGGCACACTATTGATGGCGTCAAAGATATTGCTTTGAAACATCAATAGGACTAAATTTGCGCCAGAGGCAGAAGAAGCCGAGCTAGACTCGAAAGGAGACCCGTTTCTATGAAAATGGTCAGACAGTGGCGATATCTTTTGCTTGCCACGTTAGCCATCGTTGCTTTGGCCGTCCTGGCGGCTTGCAGCAGTAGCGACGACAGCACCAGCACTCCAACTACAAATGGCAGCGGCAGCGCGACCCCGGTCGCCAGCGGCCCTCCAGCCGACGCGGCGCCCGACGCCCAGCAGCTCATGACAATCAACATCCACGCCGAGCCGACCACTATCGACCCGCAGGCTGCGTCCTACACCGGCGAAACCACGGTCGTTAGCAACGCCTTCCTTGAGCTTTTTGACCAGGACCCGACGACCAGTCAGCTGACCCCGAACGCCGCCTCGGCGGTGCCGAGCACGGCGAACGGCGGCATCAGCGCCGACGGGCTCACGTACACCATCAAGCTCAAGCCCGGCCTCAAGTGGAGCGATGGCACCGCGGTCACGGCGGCGGACTTCGTCTACGGCATCATCCGCGGCTACAACTTGACGCTTGGCAGCGGCTACGGTGGTTTCATCACCTGCATCAAAGGCGCAACTGAGGCCCTGGCATTGGATACGAAATCGGCCACTTACCTCGCAGACGTCAACACGAAGCTGAAGGACAGCGTCGTCGCGGTGGATGCCACAACGCTGAAGATCGTGGCGGCGCAACCGTCAGTCTCGTGCCTGTCCAACTTCACGCTGATGATCACGGCTGCCGTGAAGCAGTCCAACGTCGAGGCGCTGGGCGCCTCCTTCGGCCAGGCCGCGGGCGCCGCGAAAATGGTCACTGACGGTCCCTTCAACATCAAGGAATGGGTTGCCAAGGACCACCTCACACTCACGCGCAGCGACACCTACACGGCCACGCCCAAAGCATTGCTCAAGGAAGTGAAGCTCGCCTTCATAACGGATCGGAACCAGGCCTACAACGCACTCCAGGCGGGCCAGGTTGACGAGACAGAGGTTCCGGCGTCGAGCTACCCTGGTGTAAAGACCGACCCCAACGTCCACCAGGAGCAAGAGTTCGCCACGCGCTGGACGTGGGTGGACGTCACGATCCCGCCCTGGAACAACAAGGACTTCGTCATCGCCATGAACCAGGCCACGGACCGTGCGACCATCGGCCGCGACGTCTACTTTGGTCTGCGCCAGCCCTGGGCCGCGCCCTGTGCCGCGGCGGTGCTGGACTGCGACCCGACGCTCTTCACTAATCTGGAGTTCAACCTGGCCAACGCCAAAGCCTCGGCGCTAAAGGCCTATCCGGACGGCAATATCCCACCGATCACGCTCGAGACCACCAGCGATCCGACGAACCAGAGCCTGGTCCAGACCCTGCAGTCCGAATGGCAGCAGATCCCGGGCGTCCACGTCACCCTTACCACTGTTGACCAAAAGACTCTGCAATCAGACATGAAGACGCACATCGCTGGTACGCAGATCAGCGGCTGGAACATGGACTTCGCGGACGCGACTGACCTCTGGTCGATCGAGACGACAACGTCCCTCGGCGGCAACAACATCGGTTTCTACTCACGGCCGCAGTACGACACTCTTGAAGCGCAGCAGGACACCCAGACCGACCCGGTCGCCCGCAAAGCCACCCTGAAGCAGCTTCAGCAGCTCTGGGCAGCGGACCCGCCGGTCATCAACATGTTCGTTGCGTTGCGCACTGAACAGTTCAGCGCAAAGGTCAAGGGCATCGTCTCCAGCCCATTTGACTACGAGGTCATCGGAGACCAGTTCCTGGAGGACATGTACATCAGCAAGTAGTTAGTCAGACAGCGGCGGGGGGCCTCGGTTCACCGGGGCCTCCCGCCCAACAAGCTTCAACAAGATGACGGCGTATGTGATCAGGCGGCTCCTCTGGATCATCCCGGTCCTCTTTGTCATCACGCTCATCACGTTTGGCCTGATGCACACGGTCAGGGGTGGGCCATTCGAGCCCGGCAGCTCCAAGAGCACCGAGGCCACGCGGGTCGCGCTCGCAGCCAAGTATCACCTCGACCAGCCCGTCTACAACCAGTACTTCTACTACATGGAGCACCTGGTTCAGGGCGACCTTGGCCCTGACCTGGTCAGCCAGGGCACCAGCGTCAACGATATCCTCGGCAAGAGCTGGAAGCCGACAGCCGTCCTGGGCCTGCTCGCCACCGTTTACGTCATCGTCGTCGGCATCACGCTCGGCGTCATCGCGGCGATGAACCGTAACACAATCCTCGACTACTTATCGGTTGGCTTCGCCACCGTGGGCGCGTCGGCGCCAAACTTCGTGCTCGGCATCATGCTCGTGGTGCTCTTCGCCGTGCAGTTAGGATGGTTGCCGGCCATAGGCTGGTCCAAAGGCTGGACCGACTGGAAGCCGGTCATCCTGCCCACGATCGTCCTCGGTTCGCTGCCGGCCGCCTACGTCGCCCGCCTGACGCGGGCGAGCATGATCGAAGTGATGAACCAGGACTACGTACGGACAGCCCGCGCCAAAGGGTTGCGAGAGCGGGTCGTGATTACCCGTCATATCCTGCGCAACGCCCTGATCCCGGTGCTCACGCTGGTCGGCCCCATCGTCGCGACCCTGGTGACCGGTTCCTTTATCGTCGAGCAGTTCTTTGCGATCCCGGGCATCGGCCGCGCTTACGTCCAGGCGATCGTCGGCAGAGACTATCCTGTCATCATGGCCACGACGCTCCTCTACGCGTTCGTTATTTCCATTGCCAACCTCGGCGTCGATCTCGCGTACGCGGTCATCGATCCACGGATCAGGTACACATAAGACATGGCGCGGCAACCGATAGTCAATCCCGTTGGCCTGCCGCTGGACGCGGGCGCTAAAGCCATCGCCGAACTGTCGCGGTACGGCGGCGGCTCATCATTGTGGAAAGACGCGTTCAAGCGCCTGAGCAGGAACCGCCTGGCGGTCGTCGGACTGTTCATCATCGTCGCTGTCGGGATAGTCGCCATCTTCGCCCCGTACATCGCCCCGTACCGCTACGACCGCATCTTCCCCGGCGAGATCATCCAGAGTCCCAGCTCCAGGCACATCCTGGGGACCAACCTTACCGGCCAGGACACCCTGTCGAGGCTTATTTACGGCGCACGCAACTCACTTTCCGTCGGCATCCTCGTCCAATTCATTGTCCTGACGATCGCCATCGTCATTGGCGGCGCGGCTGCGCTCGGTGGTAAGTGGCTGGACACCGTCCTCATGCGTTTCACGGACATCGTTTACGCCTTTCCGGACCTGCTGTTCGTCATCATGTTGCAGCAGGTTGTCGCCACGCGGTGGCCGTGGCTGGCCCAACAGATCGGTGGCCTGCTGGTCGTCTTCCTGGCGATCGGCCTCGTTGGCTGGGTAAACGTCGCCAGGCTCATTCGCGGGCAGATGTTATCGCTCAAAGAGCGTGATTTCGTGCTCGCCGCCCGGGCTATGGGGGCCTCGCGCTTGCGCATCGTTATAAACCACATGCTGCCGCACACAATCGGACCCGTGACCGTCGCGCTGACCTTTGGGATCCCCGCCGCCATCTTCACAGCAGCAGCGCTCTCCTTCATCGGGATCGGCATCCAGCCGCCGCTGGCAGACTGGGGTGGCATGATCTACAGCGGCTACGGGGCCATCCTCGCTACGCCGTGGCCCACCCTCTGCCCGGCCGTGGCGCTGGCGGTCGTCTTCATCAGCTTCCAGTTCCTCGGCGACGGCCTCCGCGACGCCCTCGACCCGCGCACCCGCTAACCTGGCCGTGAGCCCCGTAGGGGCGTAACGTCCCCGCTAAACGCGGTACGGCCACGCTTCCCAGGCGACATTCGTGATCTGGTGCCACGTCAGAATTCGGAAGCGCTACGCCCGAACAACACCTCGCGAACGAATCCGCGCTGTCAGCCCGCCGTCGGGCAGTCTAGCCAGACGCCGGGCCGCCGCCCAATCCGGGTTCCGTCATCCGCACGGGGTTGAGCAGGTCGTCCAGGTCTTCTTTCGCCAGCTTCGTCCGCTCACGCGCCACCTCGCGGATCGTGCGGCCGGTCTTGGCCGCCGTCTTGGCGATCTCCGCCGCGGCGTCGTAGCCAACGGCTGGGACGAGCCCGGTCGCCAGCATCAGCCCGCGTTCCACCATCTCCGGGCCGCGATCGGTCGCCTGGAGGCCCTTAACACACTGTTCCGAGAAATTGGCGGCAGACGCGGCCAGCAGCTCGATCGATGTCAGCAGGTTGTGCGCCGCCACTGGCATCATCATGTTCAGCTCAAATACGCTGCCGTGCGCCGCCTGCAGCACCGCCGCGTCGCAGCCGATCACCTGCGCCACCGCTTGCAGGAGTGATTCGGCGATTACCGGGTTCACTTTGCCCGGCATGATCGAGCTGCCCGGCTGCACCTCCGGCAACAGCAACTCGCCGATCCCGGCGCGTGGGCCGGAGCCCAGCCAGCGGACGTCGTTGGCGATCTTCTGCAGACTGACGGCGACTGTGCGCAACGTGCCGCTCGCCTCCAGCACGGCGTCCAGGGTGTTTTGCGCCTGGAAGTGGTTGTCCGTCTCGCGCACGGTGACGCCGAGCTCCTGCGAGAGTAATGCGCAGACCCGCGAGGCGAACTCAATGTGCGTGTTCACGCCGGTGCCGACGGCGGTGCCACCCAGCGCGACTTCCGACAGCTCGCCCTGAGCGCGGCGCAGGCGGCGGATCGCCCGTTCCACTTGTCCCGCGTAGCCCAGGAACTCCTGCCCCAGCCGCACCGGCGTCGCGTCCTGGAGGTGCGTCCGGCCCGTCTTGACAACCCCCCAGAACTCCTGCGACTTGGCCCGCAGCGCGGCCTCGAGACCCTCCAGCGCCGGGATCAGCCGCTGCTCGATCTCGGCCAGCGCGGAGACGTGGATCGCCGTCGGGATCACGTCGTTGGAGGACTGGCCCTTGTTCACGTCATCGTTCGGGTGGATGCGCTTCGAAGCCCGGTCTCCACCCGCGATCTCCGAGGCGCGGTTGGCGATGACCTCGTTCGCGTTCATGTTCGTGGACGTGCCCGACCCCGTCTGGAAGATGTCGACGACGAAGTGCGCGTCCAACTTGCCGTCCGCGACCTCGCGCCCTGCTTGTTCGATCGCCCGTGCCTTCTCGGCGTCGAGCAGGCCGAGCTCGGCGTTGACGCGGGCCGCCGCCAGCTTGATCAGCCCGAGAACGCGGATAAACGGCCGCGTGAAGCGCTCACCGCTGATCGGAAAGTTGAGGACGGCGCGCTGCGTGGAAGCGCCGTAGTAGGCGTCGGCCGGGACCTCCATTGGGCCCATCGAATCGCGTTCGGTACGGGTGTCAGGCATCGTGCTCCTCGAGGCGTGTCCGCCGCCCGCCATCATACGGCGGGCCGCCAGGTGTGACCACCGTCACAGTATGCCCGGCCGCGAACGCCTAGAGTGCAGGCACAACACGACTATTACGGAAGCACCCCTTCCCCCTGGGCCCCGATTCGGCGATCGGGGCCCGCGGCTATTCGGGCGGCGGTGTGCCAGACGCCGACGCCTACTGCGACACCGCCGTGTACGCCCGGAGTGCAGTAGTTATATTCGTCCAGCGCCTTCAGGAGGCAGACCGGCTACTTTACCCCGACCACCATTGAGTCGGGCCCGGCCAGATGCTCGCTATAGGCTTCGCGGAAGCCCACGTCGCGCATCCAGGAGCAGCAGTCCGCGCCGGTGTAATCGAAACCGCCCGTCAGCTCGATGAGCATGTTCAGGCTCATCAGGAGGCCGAACGCGTTCTCCCTGCGCTCGTCATCGATGATCGCTTCGAACACGATTAAGGCTCCCCCGGAGGGCAGCGCTTCGTAGGCTTTGGTCAGGAGCATCCGCTTCTCTTCGAGGTTCCAGTCGTGCAGGATGTGTCCCATGACGAGTACATCCGCGTTCGGCAGCTGATCCGCGAAGAAGTCGCCTGGGTAGAAACGGAGGCGGCCGCTGAGGCCGAAGGACGCCACGTATTCGTCGAAGATTTCGCGGACGGCCGGCAGGTCGAAGCCGCCGCCGGAGAGGTGGGGATGCGCGAGGGCGATTTGGACGGGCAGTCCTCCCTCGGCGGCGCCGATGTCGATGAACGTTCGATATTTCTGCCAGGGAAACTTCTCGGCCATCATTTTGGCGGCGCCCATGCTGATGCCTGTCATGGCGTGCATGAACTGCTTGAGACGGGCCGGGTCCTGATAGAGGACGCCGAAGAATTCGCCGCCGGTCTTGATCTCGTTCTGCGGCTGGCCGGTCCGCAGGCCCTCGGTCAACGATCCCCAGAAGGGATAAAGACGCGCATTGGCCATCTCCAGGATGCCACCGATGTAGGAGGGCTTCGCGCGATCCAGGAAGACCTCTGTCTCGGGCGTATTGGAATAGAGCGCGCCGTTGCGGTCGAGCATGCGCAAGGCAACAAGGGCGTCGAAGAAGTCTCGCGCGCTGCGTGGATGGAGACTCAGGCGCTGCCTGAGCGTCTCAAGGTCGAGCGGCTTCTCGGCGAGCTCCGAAAAAACGCCGAGTTCGACGGCGCTCAACAAGGTCTTGGAGCTCCAGAAGCCGAAGCCGAGCTGCATGATGTTGTCCGGTGTAAGTTCGTCACTCATGGCTGCTCCTTGTCTGAGGTGTTGCACCGAAGTATAAAGAGACCAGGTCGCCCGAACGATGCTGTATTGTAATTCCGGAATTACTCCGTAATCCCAAAACACGAAATTACCAAACGAACTCCCAGTTTTGCCCACTTTCCCCCTTCCACCTCTCCCGTCGCGCCTGCCATCATCCTCACGCATGCCACCAACCGGCCCGAAATCCGACCGCGGCAAGCCGTCTCCAGAGGGCGACCAGCAGCGCCGCCGTCGTCAGCGCGCAGCCGCCGGCGCAGAGATGCGAAGAGGCGCCCCGATCTTTGCGGGACGCCTCTCAGGTTCTTCCTGCTTACGGCGTTAGTTCAGCTTGATGCTGACGCTCTTCGTCTCCAGGAAGCCTTCCATTCCTTCCAGGCCAAGCTCGCGGCCGATGCCGGACTGCTTGTAGCCGCCGAACGGCATCACCGGCACGCCCAGCGCGCCCGCCGCGTGGTAGCTGTTGATCCACACCGTGCCGGCCTTGATGGCCTTGGCGAACTTGATCGCCCGGTCGATGTCCTTCGTCCAGACCGCGGCGGCCAGGCCGTACATCGTGTCGTTGGCGATCTGCAGCGCCTCTTCCGGCGTCTCGAACGGGATCACCGACAGCACCGGCCCGAAGATCTCCTCCTGCGCGATCGTCATCTTGTTGTCCACCTGGTCGAACACCGTCGGCTGGTAGAAGTGACCCTTCGCGAACTCCGCGCCGTCCGGGCGCGCCCCGCCCGTCACGAGCGTGGCATTCTGATCGTTGCCGCTCTTCACGTAGTGCTCCACCGTGCCGAGCTGCTCGGCGCTGACGACCGGTCCCATGCGCGTCCCTGGGTCCATCGGGTCGCCCATCTTCATCGCGCCGATGAATTGCGTGAACATCCCGAGGAACTGATCGTGGATCTCCTTCTGCACCAGCACGCGGCTGCCCGCCTGGCACACCTGCCCGGCGTTCAGGTAAATGCCGAACAGCGAGCCCATCACCGCGTTCTGCAGCGGAGCGTCGGCGAAGATGATGTTCGGCGACTTCCCGCCCAGCTCCAACGATATCTTCTTCACGTTGCCGGCCGCCGCCCGCATCACGTGCTGCCCGACTTCCGTCGAGCCCGTGAACGCGATCTTGTCGACGTGCGGCGAAGCAGCGATCCGGTCGCCGACGATCTTGCCCGAACCCGTGACGACGTTGACAACGCCCGCCGGTGCGCCCGCCTCGGTCAGGATGCGGCCCAGTTCGAACGTTGTGCAGGGCGTGTACGTCGCCGGCTTGATCACCGTCGTGCAACCCACGGCCAGCGCCGGCGCCAGCTTCCACGTCGCCAGCAGCATCGGGAAGTTCCACGGCGTAATGATCCCGACGACACCCACCGGCTCCTTCAGGATCAGCCCCAGCGCATCGTCCGCGATGTTCGACCGCACAGAACCCGTCACGTTCATCGCCAGGCCCGCGTAGTACTCGAAGACGTCCGCCGTCAGCGCCACCTCCATGCCGGCCTCGCTCACCGGTTTACCCACCTCGGAGGCCAGTATCTTCGCGAGCTCCGGCGTCTGGTCGCGTATGATCTGCGCCGCCTTGCGCAGGACGTCTGCACGCTGCCGCGCCGGGATGTGCGACCAGCCCGACGGGTTATCGAAAGCAGCGCGCGCCGCCGCGATCGCCTCGTCCACATCCGCTTCCGTCGCCGCCGGGAACGTGGCCACGACGACATCCGTATTTGCCGGGTAACGGCGCTCCAGCGTCTCTCCGGACTTACTGGGCACCCACTTGCCATTGATCAGGAGCTGGTACACTTTGCCGCTAATAGCCTGCGGCCTGGCGACTTCTGTGGTCATTGGGGGCGGTCTCCTTTCGAATTTTCCTTTAAGCGGCCCGATTATACGCCCCCACCGTGAAAAGTGGTTAGCGCGAACGTAGGGGCGCAACACCTTCGCCCCATCGCGCGACCCGAAACGCGTCTGAACCACCGGCCCTCAAAACACGCCCGAAACTCCACGTGTTGCGCCCTCAGCGCCCGCCCCAACACAACCTCACCCCAACCAAGCAAAGGCAACTCGGGGCGACGTCGTGATACGCTGAGCGCCACACAGACGGAGTTAGACGCCGAGGTCGTGTGTCAGGAGAACTCTCATGCAAATACCGGAAACACGCTACGCGCGAGTTGGCGACCTCCGCATCGCCTACCAGAAGTGGGGAGAGGGCCCGCCACTGCTAATCTGCCCCGCACTCATTTCGAACATCGAGATCTGGTGGGAGCACGAGCTGTATCGCCGCACGCTCGAACACATGGGCAAGCACATGACCTGCGTGACCTTCGATAAGCGTGGCATCGGGCTGTCGGACCGTTTCGACGATCCACCGACCCTCGAACAGCGGATCGAAGACATCGTTGCCGTAATGGACGCCGTGGGCTGGGAACGGTGCCACTTCCTCGGCGTGTCCGAAGGCGGGGCGATGGGACAGCTCTTCGCCGCGGACTTCCCCGAGCGGGTAGAGAGCCTGATTTTGCTCAACACGTTCGTCTCTCCACAGTACCTTGACCGCGTTCCAGACTACGTTCAGGAGGGCGACGCCCCGCGACTAACGAAAGAGCAGATCATTGAGCGCTTCCTCAAGGTTGCCGCAGCCTGGTCTGAGGATCCACGATACATGGTGGAATGGGAGATGCCGAGTGCCGTTGAGAACGAGTCCTTCGTACGCTGGGTCGGCCGGCTCCAACGGATGTCCTGCAGCCCCAAGGACTTCGTCCGCCAGCTAATGAGCGTCGCCATGATAGACGCCGGAGACGCGCCCGAGCGCATCAAGGCTCGCACCATGGTCATGCACGTCAAGGGCGATCTGGTGCTGAACGTCTCGATGGGCAGACTCCTGGCAGAGCTCATACCTGGCGCTGTGTATTACGAGGCCAAGGGCAGTGATCACTTCGCCTGGATCATGCCGCACTGCCGCGAGCTCAACGACGTCATCATAGAGTTTGCCACCGGCACCCCCGCAGCACGCACATCCACTCGCCAGTTCGGGACCGTCCTCTTCACCGACATCGTCGACTCGACCAAACGCTCGTCAGCCGTGGGCGACTCCAACTGGCGTGAGGTGCTCGACAGCCACGACCGCATTACTCGCGGCCTCATCGATCAGCACCGAGGTCGCGTCGTTAAGAGCACCGGCGACGGACTGCTCGCCGTATTCGAGGTACCGTCGCAAGGGGTTGCCTGCGGACTCGAGATGTGTGAGGCCCTTCGCGGAATAGGTGTGGAAATTCGCGCCGGCGTCCACGCCGGCGAGATCGAGGTTCATGACGACGGCGACATCTCCGGCATCGCCGTCAACCTTGCGGCACGCGTGGAGCAGAAGGCAGCCGACGGCGAGCTCTGGACTTCCTCAACAGTGCGCGACATGATGCTCGGCGGCAGCGCTTCTTTCGCCGAGCGCGGTGACCACGAGTTGAAGGGGATCGACGGCAGCTGGCGGCTGTTCTCCGTAAGTTCGGCCGGACGCTAGCAAGCGCTTGCTGCTTGCCATTTTGGCGCGGGAGCGCAGCCTACCGCGTCCAGTCGTCGCGCCCCTCCTCGTAGCCGAGGCTTTCCAGCCTCGGTTCCTGCGCCACCCACCCGACAACCTCGCGCCTCTCCTCGTAGCCGAGGCTTTCCAGGCTCGGGTCCCTGCGCCACGCACCCGACAACCTCGCGCCTCTCCTCGTAGCCGAGGCTTTCCAGCCTCGGGTCCCTGCGCCACGCACCCGACAACCTCGCGCCTCTCCTCGTAGCCGAGGCTTTCCAGCCTCGGGTCTCTGCGCCACGCACCCGACAACCTCGCGCCTCTCCCTCGTAGCCGAGGCTTTCCAGCCTCGGTTCCTGCGCCACCCACCCGACAACCGCTCCCCAACCAGGCGAAGGCCGCAGCGAGGGCCCTTGTGTATGCCCTGCGAAAGTTCGCCGAGCCGGTCAGTGGCTCCAGGACAGGTGCCCGGCGTCGTCGCGAGCCGGCTTGTAGCCCGCCCGGAGCATCGCCGCCGCTGACTCCGCTCGGTGAATGACGCCGAGCAACGTGCCCAGCGAGTCGCAGTTTTCCAGCCCCGCCGCGTCCAGCGCGCGTAGCCAGTCTTCCACCGAGACTCCGTAGGCGGCTGCCTTTCGGTGGTTCCAGCCGAGGCCTTCGCCCGCCAGCGCCGAGCATAAGTCTGAGCTGCTCAACCCGTTCTGGGCGAGGACTGGCTGCGCGCGCATTTCACGCTGGGACTGGGTCATAGCCGCATTCGCGATGCCATCTAGCTCGGCCAGGACCGCAGTGTACGTGTCGTCGTCTACCAAGGCGTAATCCCAGGGTAACAAGTCAATGTAGCAATGTAAGCGGCATCGTCACCTTAGCAGCGCGCGGGCGACGCCGGCTATCGGAGCGGCCATAATCAGCGCGACCAGTAAGAACCAGGCTGCCCATCGGCCACTTCGAGACAGATCACCCCACCAATCGGCGATCCGCCCGAAGTCGGGAACGCGGCTGAGATTATGCAGCCAATACCGCCGAGCCTCCTGTCGCGCTCGCGCAAATTCGTCGCCGCTCTAACGCTCCTTAGCCATAACGCAAATTATAGCGTGCGGTCTGTCAGGGTATAGTTACCATCCTTGATAGCGGCTGGGACGGAACTGAAATTGCGGCCACTGAAGAAAGCGTAGAAGTCGCCTCTTGCGCCTGTCAAGCAAGGCTCAAGGATGGCGTTCGTCGAGCGAGGCTGCCTAGAATAGACGGCGGAGCCCCCTCTTGCAGACCACTGAACGTGTCGCCCCCGCCCAGGACGATAGTCCCGCTGCCGACGCGGAGATTCGCACGCGCGAGCTGACCAAGGTCTACCCCGGCGACATCCTCGCCGTCGACAGGCTCACCCTGGACATCCGCAAAGGCGAGTTCTTCGGGCTCCTCGGCCCGAACGGCGCTGGCAAGACGACGACGATCGGCATGCTGACGACCCGCGTCAAGCCGACCGGCGGCGACGGCTGGGTCGGCGGGTACAGCATTCGGAAGGATCCCGTGGCCGTGAAGCGCCTCATTGGCGTCGTCACGCAGTTCAACACGCTGGACCGCCGCCTTACTTGCCGCGAAAACCTCTATTACCACGGCCGCTACTTTGGCCTTTCCCGCAAGGAAGCCGGCATCGAGGCCGACCGCGTGCTGGAGATGGTCCGCCTCAGCGATCGCCGAAACGCCGATGTCGAGGCGCTTTCCGGCGGCATGCAGAGACGGCTGCTGATCGGCCGCGCGCTCGCCCACAGACCGGGCGTGCTTTTCCTCGACGAGCCGACTGTCGGCATCGACCCGCAAGGCCGTATCGCCCTCTGGGAGATCCTTGAGGACCTGCACAACCAGGGCCAGACGATCCTCTTGACGACGCACTACATGGACGAGGCCGACCAGCTCTGCCGGCGGCTCGCAATCATGGACCACGGCAAGATCCTCGCCCTGGGCTCCCCGGACGAGCTCAAGCAGACCGTGGGCGCGGCGACGCTTGTCGGGCTGGAAGCTTCGCCGGTGACGGACGCCCTTCTCGCCGCATTAAAGGCGATACCCGGCGTGCGCGACGCCGAGATGACCCCGCGGGGGGTGCAGCTTTACGCTGACGGGGCCGGCGGCATCCTGCCGAAAGTGGTGCAGGCCGTGATGGACGCCGGCGCCGATCTTCGCGATCTCTCCGTCAGCGAACCCACTCTGGAGACCGTGTTCATCAAGCTGACTGGAAGGGAGCTGCGGGAATGACCGCTGAAGCAACCGCTGTCACACCACGCACGCGCGTAGCGTCGCAGCGACTCGCTACAGTGCAAACCTTCTTCGCCCTTATGGAGCGCGACCTCCGCGTCCTCCGCCGCGAGTTCCTGCCGTTTCTCGCGCGGACAGCGATGCAGCCGCTGCTGCTCGTCTTCGTCTGGGGCTACATTCTGCCTAAGATCGGGCAGGCCCAGCGCGGCTTCGGTGACATCCTGGTGCCCGGCCTCGTTGGCTCGGCGGTCTTTCTGCAGGGCATCCAGGCCGTCGCCATCCCGCTCGTCCAGGAGTTCAGCACGACCAAGGAGATTGAGGACCGGGTGATGGCCCCGCTGCCCGTCTGGGGCGTGGCCGCCGAGAAGATCGCCTTCGCCTTCCTCCAGGCCATCATCGCCGGCCTCGTCGTCTTCCCCTTCGCTTACACGATTCCCCTGCAGACGCCGAACCTCCACGTCAGAATCCTCCCCCTGCTCACGATCCTTCCGCTCGGCGCTCTGGCGTCTGCTTCGCTCGGCCTCTGGATCGGCACCGCCGTCAGCCCGCGCCAGATCCCGCTCGTCTTCAGCCTGATCGTTATCCCCTTGAGCTTCCTGGGTGCGGTCTACTACCCCTGGTCGCAGCTCGACTCGATCAGGTGGCTGCAGATTGTGACGCTGGCCAACCCGATGGTCTACATGAACGAGGGGCTGCGAGGCGCACTCTCCCCGCAGTACGGCCACATGAACTTCTGGGCGATCTACGCCGGCCTGTTCGTCAGCTGCGCCTTCTTCACGGCTTTCAGCATGCGCCTCTTCATCCGCCGCGTCGTCTCGTAATGCGGTAGTATTGTCGGCGCCATGATCCCTCGCGTGAAAGCGCTCCTCGATGAGATGGCCGGCCACCGCGTCCGCTTCGAGGCGTTCGCCCGCTCGCTCTCGGATGCCGAGCTCGCCACGCGCGTGCCAGGCGCACCGTGGACAGTGTTCGACTACATCGCCCACCTCGCGACCATTGAAGCGCTGATCAACCCGTGGTTCGGCGCGATGGTTGGCGCACCGCCCGCGGCTAGGCCGGAAGTGGCGCCGCCGCAGCCGTTCGACCTCGACGAGTGGAACGAGGCGATCGTCCTACGCCGCCACGGCAGTTCGCTCGATCAGATCTTCGGTGAGGCAGCGGAGAACCGTCAGCGCTACGCCGACAACGTCAGCCGTATGACGGAGGCGCAACTCGACGCGAAGATACCCTTCGGCGGCGATCGCAAGGCGATCGACCTGCCGCCGGTTATGATCCCGCTCGTCACCTTGCTAACGGGCATCGCGCTTCACGATGTCACGCACACGCTCGACATACTCCGCGCTCTCCCGGAGCGCCGCAATGACGTCGCCGAGTGGCTGGGCAGCTGCGACATGTCCCGGCTCGATCCCGAGGTGGCCGCCCGCCGCGCCTGATCAACGCCCCCGACCCGTCGCCTCGTAACGTGCACGCTTGCCGTCGCATCGCGCGTTTCGTCTATGTTATGACTTCACAAATCGGGATGCAGTCGACGGTGGCTGGCGTTCGCGGAACGCCCGCTCAGTCGGCCAGCATGAACGTCACGTCGGCCGCGTCCACTGACACGTCGCAGTTCACGTCTCCCCACTTGAATCCCGATATTGGCTCGGTCTCGCCGAGGTTCGGGCAAGCGCTGGCCGCCAGGATGCCCGGCACGCCGCCCACGAATTGCAACAGGTGAAGGATGTCCAGGTCGTCGACGCGTCCGTCGCGATAAAGAAAGTTGCCCTGGATTGGATCTTCCTGTGAGCCTGTGGGAAGACGCCACGATCCGGGCTCACGCCGGTAAATCGCCCGCCGGAGTGCCCGCAATCGCAAGTGTGCTTGACGATGTTGGTCGCACCCGCCGACTCAGGGCGGCCCGGCGGCAATGCCGAGCACGGTATGCTTACCAATGTGGGCTGCGCCGACGCTGCCTGGACAATTTGCAGCCGCGCTATTGATATGTGGCGTTAACCCACACTCGATAGCTCGTTATGCTTGGCGCATAATCGACGGATGAATCGAAACTACCTGTCTGGCTAGGCCCCAACGTGTCGGGACTTGTGTACGTGAAGTCTGTGCGGATCACCTGCCCAGAGGAGTCGTAGAAAGCGACGCACGGCTGGACGAAGTCGTAAGTATTCGCCGAGAGATTGGTCACGTTGCCAGTGACATGCAAGTAGTTGATGAAATCGACGTTCGTGCTTAGGCCGGATGTAGTGAGGCCCACCGGGACGGCGGCCGCGAGCGGTGGCAAGAAGTAGTTCGTCACAGCGATCTGCACGTGATCAATGCCTACGGGCGGGCTAATCAGGAGGACCGTGTATGGTGAGTCGCCGAAGGCTGGAGTTGTGTCCAGGCAGGCGAACCCGAACTCAGTTGTGAGCAATTGATTGTTCGCTGAATAGAAATAGGCGGTGATCTCGACGAGGCCGGCCGGCTGGCTGAGATTGTTGTCGGCCTCCCCGACTACCCAAAGATTGCCCAAGATGTCGTAACTACCAAGTGGTGTGCAGAAGAGAAATATTGCCGGACGGCGTGGGCGTGGGTGACGGAGTAGGCGAGGGCGTCTGACTCACCGGCGTCGGCGTGGGTGTCGTGGGCGTTGCTGTAGGCGTCGGCGCGGGCGTGGGTGACGGCGTCGGCGTGGGTGTCGGCGTTGGCGTGGGCGTGGGCGTTGCCGTAGCCGTCGAACTTGGGATTTGGGTGGACGTTGCCGTAGGTGTCGGTGACGGCGTTGGCGCGGGGGTCGGTGAAGAGCCAGCGCCTAGTGTGACAGTGTCACCGACGGCCGGGCATGGCTGGGTCTGGGACAGCTCCGTCTGGCCAA
>DAINDD010000006.1:28993-77153 GCA_036732045.1 Chloroflexota bacterium | reverse complement strand
CGATGGTAGCACCCCCAGGGACAGCTATACCGGTGCCCTGGTCGATGAAGCCGCCAGTTACCGTCCGGGCGGTATCCGTGTTGCCGGAGATTGAGTTGAGGGTGTACTGGCCGGCCACCATGCCGTCCGGCGTGGTGGGATCGGCGTCTCCGGGGACGTTCTGGACGTAGACGTCAAACGTGTAGCTGCCGCCGGAGGGCACCTCCAGGCAGGTAGTGATGACGCCGACGGTCGTGGCCGTGTTATCGGCGATGGTGAAGTCTATCCCCACCGTCGTCGGATTGGTGGGCACCGGCGACGGTGTGGGCGTTGGAAGGGCGCCACACGTCGTAAGCGCGCTGGAAGGGAGGGCGGACCCGCCGGCGAATATCAGGGCCAGCATGGCTGCTGCCATCACGAAAACGAGGGCGAGTATTCCCTTTTGCTTCATCTGTGAACCTCCTTCTTTATGGGCGTGTGATGTCCGATCGTTCTTTTGCTGCATTGCCGCACCCCTTTGTCTGACTATAGCTTCCGCTGTTTGTTTCGATTACGCCGATATTCTGAAGTAGAGTCCGGTAGTGTTCGCTCGGAAAAGAACCGGGCCTGTCACGATGGCAAACCAGAACTAACGTCAATCCAACTAGCGGGGAAAACCGTAGCGATTTAGCCTCCAGCCTGAATGACACGTCCGCGACGCGACACATTATGGACTTGTTGTTAGATACCACACCCTGATGCCCCTGTCAATGAACGATGACCTGTGAGAGCGCAATAAGCACCTTCCTCGGTGCTGGACGGCGGTATCTGAAGTTTAAGGCTAAGCCCGAAGCCAGGATCAAGAAATAAGGACCGCCTCGCCGGCCGCCGTCATCGGTTAAAATCGTATCCCCCTTAGGCGGACAGGTCTGGAGCGGGAGACGGGGATCGAACCCGCGACCCTCTGCTTGGGAAACAGATGGGTCGCTTTCCTTGCCGGTCCAGACACGCTCAGGCAATTTCCGCCTGAAAATGGGCCGTTTTGAGCATCTGACTCAGGACGTGCTGAGCATCTGATTGAAGCTTGCCTGGAGCCTTGTCCGTCCGTCAAGCCATCTGACTGCTAGCCGAGCGAACTCACTTCGTACGCCCGTATCGGTTCCTCAACCCCCTGGCGACGACCTATTCAGCCCGTCCTCTGGACGGCCGGGTTCATCGAGTGCGAGCGCGGCGGCGTCTTCCTGTATGGCTTTCATGAGCCTCACTCCTCCAGCCGGCGTGTCTGCCCGAATGGCGCCGGCCGTGATCTCAAACCGCTGCCGCACCTCTGGGCCACGATCCTGGAGTCGCCAACGCCAATGGACCGATGTGCCGCCGTCCTCGAGGGGGAAAAACTCAATGGTTTCGACCGCGGGTGGTGCCAGCTCGAATCCGTTCGGGAGCGGCGTGAAGCGATGGGTGTAGTAGCTGTACGGACGCCAGTCGAGGTATTCGCGCAGGACATCGCCACCGACACCGTGCGCACAGTGACTGGACGCCCCCACCCCTTGCCGTCCACGCTCGTTTGGTTGGTTCTTGACCGAGGTCTGCATTGTCTGCCAGCGAAGTCGCTTGTCGGGATCGACGAAGTACTGCCAGACGATGGACGGCGGAAACGGCACCTCAAAGCTCACATCAAGATCAGCGTCATCCGGGCCGATGTATTCGCGGCGGGCCGCGCGCATCTCCTCGACGACAGGCTTGAGGTCGTGCACACCGCCTCTCGTTTCGCCGAACGACTCGTACACTTCGCTGTGCTGTGGCAGGTTGAAGGACGGAGGCAGGCGCTTCATGCAGGCCTCCGTGAAGAAGGCGTACGCTTGCGGGCCGCCGGCGTCGCTGATCGTGTTCTTCAGCAGGCGGTGGACGAGAATGACGTCCGGTCCGGCGAGGTCCTCCCGGCCATCGTCACGCTCCACCATGAACGTGCCGAAATGCGTGACGAACTTGAGGCCGAGCGTAGGGATCGCCTTGCAGGCATCGCAGCGGCACGTCGTCGCGCGCGTCATATCCAGCAGGCCGTTGGAGAAATCGAAGTAGCAGACCTCGATCAGCTCCACGAAACGCTCCCCGTCTGCAAACGCGCCCGCATCGGCGTAGCAGAACACGGCGTCGCCTTCCAACTTCACGAACCGCATCGGAGGCGCGAGCCGCTCGCGAATGAGCTTCGTCAGCTCACGGATGATGGCGTGCGAGTGCTCGAGCTCGGTGCCGGTGAGGAATGCCGTGTAGCCGGAGATGTCGGCGAGGAGGAGATAGCCCTGCTGGGCTTGCTGGTCGTCTTGTTCGGTCATATGTCGTTGCGCCAGCTTACCTCAGATACGTACCGGCTCCTCGATCCCCTTCGCTACAAAGTCGCCGCTGTCGGCGAAGAGGAACCCTTTGCCGGAGCACAGTCCGCGCACAGTATCCGCCACCAGGATCTCGCCGCCACCTGCCTTCGCCGCGATGCGCGACGCCAGGATCACGGTCGCGCCGAACAGGTCGCCGTCTTCTTCGATCGGTTCGCCGGCGTTGAGGCCGACGCGGACGGATAGCGGCTCGCCCTCACGCTCGGCAAAGGCGCGCTGGAGGGCGATTGCGCACTCGACGGCTTTGGTGACGCTGCCGAACGAAGCCATAAAGCCATCGCCCATGGTCTTGACCTCGGTGCCACCGTTCGCCTTCAGCACCTCGCGGGTGATCCGCTCGTGCTCGCGGAGGACGTCGCGGCCACGCTCGTCGCCGAGTCGCGACATCATTTCGGTGTGACCGACGAGGTCGGTGAAAAGGGTGGTGCGGAAGGCGGAAGGCCCACCGCGTCCAATTTCACTGGCAGAGCTGCCGGTGACGTCAGCAATGAACTCGGTGATAGCCCGGAGGGCGGGCTCCACTAGCTCGGCGGTTGGAAGAAAGCGCTCACTCTCAAGGAGCACCAAGCGGGCATTGGGCAACATGGAAGCAAGTCGCATCGCTTCCTCGACCTTGACGTCACCAAACGCTCGGGCGATGTTTTTCGTGGTGCAGTCGGGGCAGAGGGCAATTAGAACAGAACGTGTCCCTGGGGAGATAGGAGGGACCAGTCGACGGCCGCCGGATGAACGGTGTCCGACTGCCGGATGCTTCCGTCTCGCTTGTGCGTCACTGCCTCCCCGCCGCCGCCATGCGACAGTATCTCCTTCGCCCGCGTCTCGGCTTGGGCCTGTGTCTGATGGCGCGAGCTAGCCCGCGGCGAGTTCGGCCTCCTCACCGCCCACCCGTCGGCGGAGTGGTGCACAACGTGTCGCTGATTCGACGTGGTTCACTTTTGCTCTCCCTTAGTGTGGCGGCCTGCCGGACGCTCCTTTGCCCAACGCCGTGACGCGATTCAAGGCAACTAGCTCGCTCAGACGTGTCCATGTAAGCCGGGAAAGCCGGGCTGTTCCTGGAGCAGGGGCGCGCTCGCTTATCTCGTTGCAATAGTTATCACGCCTAGAAGTACCAGAATGATGAACACGACTATGATCACCAGCCATATGTTTTGGCCACCTAGCATTAAACTCTCCTCCCTCTTGGTACGATTTTGCAGTCGGGCGCGGGGCGGCGGGGAGAGGCGTCCCAGGGATTTGAACCGCTGGCCCCTCGCCTCCGCTTAGAGGAGCCGGGGTTCTTTCAGCCCCGGCTCTTTTGACCTTTCCTCACCTACACCGGAACGAAGCCTCTCACTGACTCGAGAGGATTGGCCACCCATATTTCCTGCCCGTCACTCCACACGGCAAGGCGCTCCTCGCCCTTAGTTCAGTCGCGGGTCTACGCGGCGCGAGTCGCGTTTCAAGTCGCGCGCCACCTTGTCCGCCGCGTCGCCCAGGTCCTCCGCCACGTTTGATGCGTCGTGAGCGACCTCGCCGATCGTCTCCCGGCCCGCGCGAACGGTGGCCCTCGCGGTCTGGCGGTTGGCATCGGTCATTCGCTCCCAGAGGCTGCGCGTGCCGGCGCCCATATCCCGAATGTCGTCGAACATAGTGCGCGTCAGCTCCATCCGGCGGCGCGAGCGGCGCGTCCAAGTCAGGAAGAGCGAGTTTGCGAAGCCGGTAATATCAGTCGGCGAGGTGGCCCATTGCTGGAAGAGGTTGGCCTGCTCTTCTTGCGTGCGTCCCAGCTCGTCGATGACGAGCCGGTTGAAGCGGTAGAGCTGCGCGTTGCCGTTCCGCAACAGGTCAACCCAGACGCTGCCGTTGTCAGTTACTCCTTCGATCACCCGATCGATAGTCTCATTGCGTGGCATCTTTCCTCCTCGAATCCTTTGGCGTTTGCAGTCGGCTAGCGGCGGAGCGCTTCGGCTAGCTCTTCTTTGGTCATCTCCGAGCGGCCTTCCACGTTCTGGCGCTGCGCTTGTTCGTACAACTCTTCCTTCGTGCGGTCTTCGAGGCGGTGGTGGCTCGGCGAACCGTCCGTCTTGGCGGCCACCGCCGGCTTGGCCCTGGCAACCGCCTTTTTCGCGCGACTTGTCGCAGCCGGCTTGCGTGCCGGCGTCTTGGTCGTGGTGCTTGCCGCCGTTCGGCGAGCAGGCTGGCGGCGGGGCTGTGTGAGCAAGAGCTGGCGCGTCTCCTCAAGCCGCTCGCCAAGACTCTCCAGCCGCGCCATGCCAAGCTCGGCTGCGCGGGGGAACATCTGTGACTCTTCCTCCGTAATGTGCTCGTTGACCATATCGACGAGCACCTGGAACCGCGCCTGGAGTTGCGTGCCGCGGGCGTCTGTACCGATCAGATCGTCCATGATCATCTCGGCGGCGTGGTGTTCCTCCTCGGAGTGGTACACCAGTTCCGTCATCCCCTCGCGGCGCATCGCGGGGTAAAAGACCTCTTCTTCGAGCTGCGCGTGGATCATCAGTTCAGCCACCGCCTCATCGGCGATCGCCTTCCTGGTGGAACCGTCCTCCGCCTCACTAAACTGGCGGAACAGGTCCTTCACTTTACGATGGTCATCTCGCAACAATTGTAGTGCGTCCATAGAGCGTCCTCCGATCCGAGCCGTTTTGTGGTCGACGTAGATTTTCCCACTATAGCATCGTCAAGCCGCTCTTGCCGCCCTCATAGATCACAGGTTCAAGTTCCAGACTCGGACGTAATTTTGGCACCCCACAAGCGGCCAAGCCGCCAGTCCACCAAAACGTGACCTCAAGGCGTTGACGGTATCGTTTAAGGCGAACACGCCGTTAGTGGTCAGGCGTATTGGCCACGCCGATGCGCCTTCAGCACATCCCGTATGATCCGCTGGTGCTCGGGCAGCACGTCGCGGCCCTTGCCGTCGCCCAACCGGCGCATTATTTCAGTGTGGCCTACGAGGTCCGTCGAGAGAACGGTGCGGAAGGGCAACAAGATGGGCGCGTCCTTCGGCAGCGGGCGGGGCGCCATTCGGCGTCCCGCCCGCGTGAACTACGCCTTGGCGCCGCCGTATTTCTTGAGACCTTCCTGGATATTCTTGCTGAGCTGTGCCATGTCGGCCTTAGCGGCCCCAGCGGCGTCCTTTAGTTGGGTCAAAGTGATGTGTTTGGGATTCCCGTGGTTGGCCTCGGGTTCGTCACATCCGCAGCTGATACACATAGTGTTCTCCTTCGTGATCGATGCTTAACTGGATAGCGGTTAATTACTCACACGGGTCTGTTTCTCGCGCATCACCTCCTCAGGCCGCCCAATTCAAGCTGAACCTCCCGTGGGGCAGCGACTGATGACAGCCGGTATTCTACCCGACGCGCGGTTTGAGCCGGAAATCAAGTCGATAACGGTCAAGAGATCGTATCTGGAGCGGGACGGGGATCGAACCCGCGACCCTCTACTTGGAAGGCAGAGTGGGCGGAATTCTTGCCCCGCCGGATGCGACCGGGCAAATCCCGCTCCAAAACGAGCCGTTTAGAGCATCTGACTCAGGACGTGCTGAGCATCTGATTGAAGCTTGCCTGGAGCCTTGTCCGTCCGTCAACCCATCTGACTTCAACTGCACCGCAAGGCGTCGAAATCCGAGTCTGAATAAGACCGCGCTTCCGGCTCCATCTGCAGATATCGCTCACCCGTATCGCACAGAATCGTGACGACGCGCTTGCGCTCACCGATGCGCTTCGCTACCTCAATCGCCGCCCAGACGTTCGCGCCGGACGAGATGCCAACGAGCAAGCCTTCCTCGCGGCAGAGACGGCTCGACATTCTGATGGCGTCATCGTCTGTAAGAGCGATGATCTCGTCGTAGACGTCGCGGTTTAGAATGCCGGGCACAAAGCTTGCTCCGATGCCTTGGATCGCGTGCATGCCCGCGCGACCGCCGGCCAGCATCGGTGAGCGCGCTGGCTCGACGGCGACGATGAGCAGCGCTCTGCCGAGCTTCTCGCGCAGGACTTCGCCGACGCCGGTAATCGTGCCGCCTGTGCCAACGCCCGCCACGAAGGCGTCGATCTTGCCGCCGGTCGCTTCCAGAATCTCAACAGCGGTTGTGCGGCGGTGGATGTCGGGATTAGCGGGATTCTCGAATTGCTGGCACATGAAGTAGCCATTGTTCTTGGCGATTAGCTCCCGGGCTGCGTAGACTGCCCCAGTCATTCCCTCAACAGCGGGCGTCAAAACGACCTCGGCCCCATAGCGAGCCAGGAGGTCGCGCCGAGCGACGCTCATATCTTCCGGCATCGTAACGATCAGTTTGTAACCCTTGACGACTGCCACCATCGCCAGGCCGATGCCCGTGTTCCCGCTCGTCGGCTCGATGATCGTGTCACCAGGCTTGAGTTTGCCTTCGCGCTCCGCTGCCTCGATCATGTTCAGCGCGATGCGATCCTTGACGCTGCCCCCAGGGTTGAGCGACTCCATCTTGGCGGCGACCTCCGCCGAGCCGACTGGGACGATTCGCTTGAGTCGGACCATGGGGGTGTTGCCCACTAGATCGAGAACGCTGTCTGCGATCTTCTCGCTCATCTGATCCTCCTAGATACTGTTCCGGGGAATTGCGCGCCGCTCCCGGTTCTCGGTGGCTCGATCGAATCGTTGTCTTCTCGCACGCGGAGTTACAGGCCGCTTCCAAACACCCCAAGAAGCAGGATCATCAAGACTATGGCGGTGATGCCGACAAAGACCCAATCCCTCTGCAATCCAAAGAGGACGACCGTCATCGCCACACGGACGACAGGCGTCAGGATCAACGCGAACAGCCCGAGATCCATGATCGCAGTGGCCCTACCGCTTGCCACGCCGCTAACAATATCCCGAAGTGACGAGCTCATCGTGTAGTCACCATTAACGAGCTGACTCATGGAGTGCGGATCGGTGGCGGACGGACCCAAAACGAACAAGAGGACCGATCCAACGAGCAGTGTGACTCCGGACACTACTACACCGGCCCGGAGCGAATGGCTGATCCAATCCTCCATAACGTGGCGCTCAACAACACGAATCTCCTCTTGTTCGTCCACGTTGGGAAGCGCGACAGACGTTTGCATCTGCGTCAAGCGATCCCCGCACCCCGAAGAAGCATCTCCAGGGAAACGACGGCCAGCACAGCCACGAACAACAGCCGGATGCTTTCGCTCCTAAAACCGACCAGCAACTTGGCGCCAAGCATGGCACCGAGCAGCACACCCAGCGCCACCGGCGCGGCTACCACAGGCGCAATGTCTCCACGCCAGAAGTAGATCCCGGCGCTGGCAGCTGCCGTCACGCCGATCATGAAGTTGCTCGTCGCCGAAGAGACTTTGATGGGCAGGCCCATCGCTGTGTCCATGGCCAGTACTTTGAGCGTTCCCGAGCCAATTCCAAGAAGGCCCGACACCAGGCCGGCGACCCACATCATTCCGAAGGCGGCCGGCACTCGCCTCGCGCCGTACGCTACCTCCTTGCCAGACTCGTGATCGGGATAGCTACTCCCTAGCCGAAAGAAGGTGCTCACCCTGTCATCTTTGACGACAACCTGCCGCTCGCGCAGCTTCGCCGCCATCGGCGCGATAGATACCAGAAGCATTGCTGCGAACAGTACGAAGAGAATGCGGGGATCGAGGACACCGGCGATGAGAGCACCGCAGACTGCGCCAATCGTTGTCGCGAGCTCGAGCAGCATCCCGATGCGGATGTTGGTCAGATGGTCACGAACGTAGGCCGCGGCCGCGCCACTCGAGGTAGCGATAACGGAGACGATGCTGGTGCCGATCGCAACATGGATGTTGAAGCCGAAGGCCAGAGTGAGCAGGGGAACGATGAGGATTCCGCCGCCTATGCCAACGAGAGCGCCGAGCGTGCCCGCGACGACGGCGGCCAGAAAGAGGAGCAGCGCAAGTAACGTGAGGTCCACCGGTTAGCCCGCCATAACCCTGTATATGCGGGATTATAGCAGGCTAACTAAATTTAGTGCAATACGCTCGGGTTTCCCGATAGTTCAACGCGAAAGCGGTAGCGGTCCCCGCGTATCAGGCTGACCCTCAATTCGACAGCCTGTTCGCCTGAATAGCCAACCCGCTCGACAAGGAATGCAGGCTCGCCGGGATGCACATTCAGCAGATGAGAATCGGTCTTGTCGAGGGTAACTGGACGCAGTGTTTCTCGCGCACTGCTAACGGTTATCCCGCAGAATTGCTCGATCAGATCGTAGAGGGCATCGTGTTCTAGCCGATCAAGCGGAATCTTCGCACCACACTCGCGACCCAGATACGTCGTCTCCACCGCAAACGGCTCGTCGTCCACCAGGCGAAGCCGTTTGATCTCGTAGACAAGGCTGTCGGGAGACCCTTCAAGCAGAGGCGACGCACGATCATCGACCACCACCTGAAATCCAAGCAGGCGCGACCCGGGGGAGCGACCCTGCGACTCCAGGCTGTGCATGAAGCTGTAGAGCCCGCCCAGCGGCTGTTCAACAAACGGTTCGGCCACGAAGGTCCCAGTGCCCCGCCTGCGGTAGATCAACCCCCGCTTTGATAGCTTAGTGAGCGCAACGCTCACGGTCTGGCGGCTGACGCTGAGCAGAGCCGCCAGCTCCTTCTCGGGAGGAAGGGCTGTCCCGGGTGGCAACCCGCCGGTCTCAACTGCTTCCCGTAGAGCAGCAGTAAGTTGCTCGTAGAGCGGCTGTCGGCTTAAGGGGTCCAGGCTGCTGGCAATGTCGGCGATGACTTCCTTAGGGTTCATCGCTGCAATGGTAATGCTTGGAGCCTTTCTGTGGGCAGCTTAGGGCGACGAAGGCACATCTCCCAATAGAGAAGAGATACTCTATGGAGGGTGTCCGGAATGCCAAGCGCAAAACCGTGAGCCATCTGCCAGCATGTCAGGTGGGCTCGAATTCGTATCCAGGTAAAGTCAGATGTGCGGCACGCTAGATACGGTCGGAACACCGAGGCCATCTGACTGTCGAAAAACACGGCGATTTGGCGACTCCCAAACCGCCCGAATTGTATCTGGAGCGGGAGACGGGGATCGAACCCGCGACCCTCTGCTTGGGAAGCAGATGCTCTACCACTGAGCTACTCCCGCCCGCCAGCGTATTTTAGCAGACGCCCAGGGGCCGGGCGTATGCTCGCGCGCTGGGGCGGCAGACGCTATCCTCGGAGTGATGAAATACGCCATCGGCTTGATGGTAGTTCCGGCCGGGCGCATCCCAATCGTTCTGGAGCCCGGATCGACTTCAACGGCGACGCAAGGAGGATCATGAGATACCTAATGCTAACAGCGCTCGCCGGGCTCGTCGTCCAGGGCGTTGCCTGTAGCAGCGACGACAATACGAGCGGCACACAGACTGCGACGGCCACGCATCCGCCGGCCGTCAGCGCCACAGCGACGCCAACGTCCTCGCCGACCGCCACGCCGGTCGCCAGCACAAGTGCTCCAACGTCTACGCCCTCCCCCGTCGCCAGCGTCTGCCAGGGGAACCCGGATCCCGCTACGCCGGCTCAGGTTGTCGTTAGCCAGCCTGCGGCGAACGCGCTGGTCACAAGCCCGCTGACCGTGGCCGGCCAGATCAACGCCTTCGAGGCGACTTTCGCGATTGCGATCAAGGATGCGTCCGGCGCGGACATTGCCACCAAGACCGGCCACGCTCAGACCGGCCAGATGCTTTCGCCGTTCAGCGAGAGCGTGCCTTTCACCGTTAGCGCCCAGACGCTCGCTTGCCTCTGGGTGTTTCAGTTTAGCGCCATGGACGGCAGCCCGAGCATGATCCTGCAAGTGCCGATCGCCGTGATGCCGTGATGATCCGAGCAGACGGCCGCCGTCCGCCACAGATCAGACCGGTCACCATCGAGCCCGGCTATCTGGAGCACGCCGAGGGCTCTGCGCTGATCACGATGGGCGGAACGTCAGTGCTCTGCGCTGTCACCGTCGAGGACCGCATCCCGCGCTTCGCGCTCGGTAGCGGCAACGGCTGGATCACCGCCGAGTACGGCATGCTCCCGCGCTCGACGCTGACGCGCACCTCCCGTGAGAAGAGCAGCACGTCCGGGCGCACCGCCGAGATACAGCGCTTGATCGGCCGCTCGCTGCGCTCAGTTGCGCGCCTTGATCTGCTCGGGGAGCGCACGTACACGGTCGACTGTGACGTCATCAAGGCCGACGGCGGCACGCGCACCGCGTCGATCACCGGCGCCTACGTCGCGCTCGTCCAGGCGATGCACAAGCTCGTCGTGTCCGGCGCGTATCGCGCGATACCCGTGCACTGCGCCGTCGCTGCGATCAGTGCCGGCGTCGTCGATGGAATGCCGCTGCTCGACCTGCCTTACGAAGAAGACTACCGCGCCGCGCTCGACTTCAACGTCGTGGGCACCGAGGCGGGCGAGCTGGTCGAAGTCCAGGGCACCGGCGAGAGCCACCCATTCACTCGCGGCCAGATGGACGAACTCCTCGACCTCTGCGACCGGGGTCTGCGTGAGCTGTTCGCCGCAGAGCGCTCGGCGTTGGAGGGGATCGGCATCACTGCTCCGTTTCCAACGACGGCGCCGTAGGCTAACTGGGTTCTGAAAAAAGCGAAGTTCGCCCCTCCCCCCACCCGATCTAATAGAAAAATAAATCTGGGGGACACCCCCAGGCCCCCGGTAGGAGGGCTTCGCCCCCCTTCACTCCCCTTCTTCAGCGTCGTGCCACGCATATTCGCCGAGGAAGATGCCGCCGATTACGTTCACGTGCATCTGCTCCTGGCTCTGCATCGCGTCCGGGCGGCCGTTGAAACGAATCTGGGGGACACCCCCAGGCCCCCGGTAGGAGGGCTTCGCCCCCCTTCACTCCCCTTCTTCAGCGTCGTGCCACGCATATTCGCCGAGGAAGATGCCGCCGATTACGTTCACGTGCATCTGCTCCTGGCTCTGCATCGCGTCCGGGCGGCCGTTGAAACGAATCTGGGGGGACACTCCCCAGTCCCGCGGAAGGAGGGCTTCGCCCCCCCCCACTCCCCCTTCGTCAGCATCGTGCCACGCGTATTCGCCGAGGAAGGAATGCCGCCGATTACGCTCACTGCATCTGCTCCTGGCTCTGCAATCGCATCCGGGCGGCCGTTGAAACGAATCTGGGGGGATACTCCCAAGCCCGCGGAAGGAGTGCTTCGCCCCCCTCACTCCCCCTTCGTCAGCATCGTGCCACGCGTATTCGCCGAGGAAGATGCCGCCGATTGCGCTCACGCGCATCTGCTCCTGGCTCTGCATCGCGCCCGGGCGGCGGTTGAAACGAATCTGCCGGACACCCCCGGCCCCCGGTAGGAGGGCTTCGCCCCCCCCTTCACTCCCCCTTCGTCAGCGTCCTGTTAGGCGTACTCGCCAAGGAAGATGCCGCCGATTATGTGGACGTGCGCATGCTCCTGGCTCTGCATCGCGTCCGGACCGAAGTTTGACAGCACCCGGAATCCGCCCGGACATTGCTCCTGGCCCATCCGCGCGGCGATCTCACCAACGTGGCCCATGTTCTGCCAGAGCTCGGTCTGCGTCATGTGCCGCTTCGGCACCGACAGAAGCATCACCGGCACCCAACGCAACCGGTTACGGAAGACGATCACCTCAGCGTCCTCGAAGAGGATCTCGGCCGGCTCCCGCCTGGCGATGATCTCGCAGAACACGCAGTATCGCTGCACCCGTACAAGATACCGGGTTGAGGTGCGAGGTGTCAGGCGAACGGGCCGCGGCTCGACCCTCGGCGCACGCCCCGCTATCCTCAAACCATGGCAGAAGTCCTCCCTTTCCGCGCTCTCCGCTACAACGCGGAATTGGACCTCGCCGCCGCAGTCTGTCCCCCCTTCGACACGATCTCGCCCCAGCTCCAGCGTGAGCTTTACGAGCGCTCTCGGTACAACGCTGTGCGCATCGAGCTGGCCGAGGACACCAACGGCAGCCGCTACGAGAACGCCGCGCGTACGCTCCACGATTGGATCGCTGACGGCACCCTTCACCGCGACACGATTCCGGCGTTCTACTTGCTGCAGCAGACTTTCTCGTACGGCGAGCAGGCGTACACCCGGACGCTCCTCTTCGCCCGCTTGCGCGTCGTCCCGTGGTCGGAGGGGGCAGTCCTTCCGCACGAGCAGACCTTCCCGAAGCACAAGAACGACCGCCTGCGGTTGATGCTCGCCACCCACATCAACGCTAGCCCGGTGTTCCTCTTCTATCGTGACGCGGGCGACCGTATTCACGACCTGGTCGACCAGCGCGAGCGAGACGAGATTCCGGTCGCCGAGATCGATGGCTTCGATGGGCAGCACCTGCGTTTGACGCGCATTGCCGAGCCGGCTGTCGTCGAGGAGCTCGAGCGTGCTTTCGCCACTGAGAAGCTTTACGTGGCGGACGGCCATCACCGCTACGAGACGGCTTTGCTCTATCGTGACGAAGTTCGCGCCAAAGCCGCGAACTGGACGGGCAACGAACCGGAGAACTTCGCGCTCGTCGGGCTTGTCGCCGCCGGCGACCCGGGGCTGCTAGTGCTGCCAACGCATCGCCTAAGCGGGGCGGACGTTCCCTGGCCGGAAGTCCGTGTGCGGCTCGATCCCCTGTTCGTGATCGAGCCGTTTGCTGGAGGCGCTGGTGAACTGACGTCAGTTCTTGGCTCCAGCACTGGCGCGATCGGCCTGGCGACTGGAGGCGAGTTGTTCATCCTCAGGCCGAAGGCCGCAGCCGCCATTGATCGCCTCCAGCCGCGGGATCGCAGTCCAGACTGGCGCGCCCTCGATTATGCGATCTGCGATCACGCCATCCTGCGGCATTGCCTGGGCTTGTCCGAAGCAGAGATGAAAGCCGGCGTCGTCGTTTGGTTCACCGAAGACGCCGCCGCCGCCGTCAAACAGGTCCGCGACCGCCAAGCCCGCTACGCCGTTATCCTCAAGCCTGTCCCCGTCGCCCGCGTCCTCGAGCTCGCCGACGCGGGCGAACGGATGCCCCAAAAGTCGACGTTCTTTTACCCCAAAGTCCCGACCGGTCTCGTCTTCAACCTGCTCGAGGACTGATTACAGCCGCGCCAACCGCACGCCGATGATGCCGGATATCTCGCGCACACGGGCGATCTGTTCCGGCGACAGAGCTTCGTCCAGCGCCAGCACCATCAGGGCATTGCCGCTCTTCTCGTGGCGCCCGACGTTCATAAAGCTAATGTTCACCCCGAACTCGCCCATTAGCGTACCGACCGCGCCGACCATCCCCGGCCGGTCTTTGTTCTCGCACAGCAGCAGGTAGCCCTCACTCGGCGGCACATCGACCCAGAAGTCATCGATAGAGACGACGTGCGGACCGTCATGAGCGATGGTGCCGGAGACGACCGTGTGGCCCTCGCTGCCGCGCAGCCGCACAGTGATCAGGTTCGAGTAGATCTCGTGGCTCGGGCTGTGTACTTGCTTCAACTGGATGCCACGCCGCTGGGCGACCAGGTCGACGTTGACGACGTTGACATGCTCCACGCTGATCTGCGCCAGCAGTCCGCCGATCACCGCGGCCCTGAGCGGCGTCACGTCGTTGTGGGCGATGTCGCCGGCGTAGTCGATCTCGACCTCGTTCATCCCGCCCTGGTGGAGCTGCACCGCCAGCGAGCCGATCTTCTGCGCGATCGGCACGTAGGGCGCCAGGGCAGCATACGTTTCGGGGTCGATCATCGGCGCGTTGACGGCCCAGCGAGCGGGCTCCCCGTTCAGCACGGCGATCACCTGATGCGCGACATCCACCGCCACTCGCTCCTGCGCTTCGGCTGTGGATGCGCCGAGGTGCGGCGTCACCACCACGCCGTCTAGCCCAAACAGCGGATGATCGGTCACCGGCTCTTTCTCGAAGACGTCGATCGCGGCACCTGCGATGCGTCCCGACTTGATCGCTTCCACCAGTGCTTCTTCGTCGATGATGCCGCCGCGGGCTGTGTTGATGAAGCGTACGGTCGGCTTCGTTTTGGCGATCTCCTCCGCGCCGATCAGCTTCTTCGTCCCCTCCGTCAGCGTCGTGTGCACCGTGATGAAGTCGGACTCGGCGAGCAGGTCGTTCATCGAGGCGAGGTCGACGCCGAGCATGCGCGCCCTTTCCTCTGGCACGAACGGATCGAAGGCGATCACTCGCATCTCCAGCCCGCGCGCCCGGCGTGCGACCTCCGAGCCCACCTGGCCGAGGCCGATGATGCCAAGCGTCTTGTCGCGCACCTCCATGCCGAGAAACTTGCCGCGCTCCCACTTGCCGGACCGCAGCGAGGCGTTGGCTTCCGGTATCCGACGCGCCAGCGCCATCATCAGCGCGATGGCATGTTCCGCTGCAGAGGTGGTGTTCCCCGTTGGCGCATTCACCACCACCACGCCCTTCTCTGTCGCCGCCGCCACGTCGATGTTGTCGACGCCGACCCCTGCCCGCCCGACGACCTGCAGGTGCGTCGTCGCCTCGAGGACCTCGCGCGTGATCTTCGTCTCGCTGCGGACGACGAGCGCGTCGTAGCCGTTCACCGCCTTCTTAAGCTCTTCCGGCTTCAGGCCTATTTTTATGTCAACGTCCGCTCCCGCCTTCTTGAATATCGCTATGCCGTCTTCGGCGATGGGGTCGCAGACAAGTATCTTCATCGTGCTCTCCAGGGGGATGTGCGACTGCGGGATGCTGGTGACTTCGTGGATCTGGTTGCCGAGCCGCTGCGTCAGCCGGGCCCGGCCGTTGAGCACGTCGCTCAGGTGCCGGCTAGTGACGCCGAGCCGCGCGGCGAGGTCTTTGAACTTCCACCCCCGCCGGACGATTTCCGCCTTGAGCTCGTTGAGAGCGTCGTGCTCTTGGATCGATGCCACTGCCGCGAGGTTACATGGACGCTCCGTTATTCGTCAAGATTATCCGGAGAAGTACGGACGACGAGCTGGTTTTAGCCCTGCACGGCTTCGATGACGAGCTTCATCGTCCCAGCCGGAGCCTGGACCTCTACTTCGTCCCCCGGCGAGTTGTTGAGCAGCGCCTTACCGACCGGCGAGTCGCTTGATATCTTGCCTTGCGCCGCGTTCGCCTCGGTCGGGCCAACGATCGCGTACTCAGTCGTCTTGCCGTTCGTCACGTTCTTCACCCGCACCGTGCAACCGACGCGCACGCGGCCCGTTCTGGCCGCCGTATCGACAAGCACCGCGCGCTTCAGCATCGCCTCGATCTCACGGACGCGCGCCTCGATGTGGCCTTGTTTGTCCTTGGCTGCGTCGAGGGGGGAGTTCTCGCGGAAGTCCTTGTCCAGCATCGCCTTGCGGATGTCCTCTCGGACGGAGATACGTTCTCTCATCAGCGTCTCGAGCTCTGCCTTCAGCGCGTCAATGCCGTCTTGAGTCAACTCCACGGTCGACGGTTGGGCAGCGTGCTGGACCCCGGACGACTTGCCGCTCTTGCGTAGCCGCAGGTGAGGCGCCAGGTTCTGCTCCAGGACCCCTTCCTTCTTCAGATAAACGAAAAACGCGCGGAGCACTTCCGCGCGTTTCTGAGTCTCCGGTGTGGCCGGTCCCATCGACTCGCCGTAGAGGGCGACGTCATGACCTCGGATTTGCGTAATTAGACGGTCCGAGCCGTACCATCGCTCGAAGCGGTTTAGCTCGGCCAGAGACGGTTGCCGCCCGGACCCGCGAATCGTGTCCAGGAACTTGCCGGACGCTTCCGCAAGAGTCACTTCTGCCACTAAGCGGGATTCTATGGCTGGCCAGTGCAGTCTGTCAACGAAGAGGCGGCGTTAGGCGCTATGGCAGTCCCCGCTCAACCGGCGTATCTGTCGGGGCTGGCGCGTCGGTTGCGGGCGCCTGTGTTGGCTCCGGCGTCACGGTTGGCGCGGGCGTCGGCGACGCGCTCGTCGGAACTGGGGTCGGCTGTGCGGTCGGGGCGGGCGTTCCGCTCGGTGCCGGCGTGGTCGAAGGCAGGTCCACTCCCAGTGATGAGGCGACGTTGCGGATCGTGTTCTGCGTCTGCTGGGCTTGCGCTGCGACCTCGGGCTGGGACGCCGCGATGTTGGTGACGAGGGAGCTGGCGGCCTGCAGGACGTCCTGCACCTGGCTGATCGATTGCTGAACTTCGGACGGAGTCAGCTTGTTGGTCGCGTCGGAGAGGTGGCTGAGGTCGCCAGGCGTGACTGGCTGACCGCGATCGCGCTTATCGTTGATGGCTCCGATTTGTGTCTGAATGTTGAGCACCGCCTGTGGGGTTGCGGGCGCGGAGCTGGGTGCCGCCGTCTGGAAGGCGACCCTGCCGCTGCCACCGCCGCCACTGGTCAGCATGGTTGCGGAGCCAACGGCGATCGCGAGAACGGCCACGAGAGCAGCGGCTCCCGCAAAGCCCAGCCGGTGTTGGCCCCAGAAGCTGGTGAGCCAGCTTTGGCGCCGACTGCCGGCTGTCAGGGCGCGGACGTTGCGGCGGGCCCGCGCGTCGGCAAGGAAGCGTTGTAGTCCGCGCTCCTGTGCGCGGGCGGGCGGTGTGACCTTCTCGAAGCTTTCGGAGAAGCGGACGGCGGTCCGGAGCAGGGGAGCGAGTTCGTCTGCGAAGGCGGGGTAGAGGGACAGGCTCTGCTCAATAGAGCGCCGTCCCTCAAGGTAGGCGGTGACGCACTCCTCGAATGTCTCCTCAAGCCTTCTCGCGTTCATAAACTCTTGGCGTCCTCTTCCTTGCGGATTGACCCAACATCTCCCTTAATTTTGCGATTGCCTTATGTTGTATTACCTTTACGTTTCCCTCACCCTTGCCCATTGCCTGGGCAGTCTCGGCGACCGATAGCCCCGCGGTAAACCGCAGCGTTATGACCTGCCGCTGAGCTTCCGGGAGCTTCCGCGCCGCTGTCATCACCTCGTTGAGGATCAACCGCTGTTCCACCAGTTCGTCGGGTCCCGCGGAATCCACCGGGATCCCCTCCAGCAGCGGACCTGACTTGCCCCTGGCGCTGTCCTTTCGCCGCTGGCTGATCACCGCATTGTGCGCGATCCTGAATAGCCAGGCCGAAAACGGTGCTTCGCGCCACTGGAAGCGCTCGATAGCCTCCAGCACGCGCATGAACACTTCTTCGGCCAGATCCTCTGCATCGTGGGGATTACCCGTGCGGGCAAGGATGTACCGATATACACGTGGGAAATAGGTCTGATAAAGCTCAGTCAGCGCACGCTCATCGCCCGCTTTCGCGGAATCGACCAGCAGACGCTCTTCTTGAGCATCGCCGTTTGGGCTCACGGGACAATCCTCCCATCAAGCCCCCCTGGCTGAGGCAGGTGGTTGCCCTCGTATCTTACCCTATTTACCCCGTCGCACAATACAACGCGACGGAATGTGGAAAAGTTACCTCGATCTTGGTCCGCCGGTGCGTCCATCTGAGACGATTTCGACGTATTCACTTTCAGTTGACCGAGTTCTAGATTTGCTATCCTTGTTCGTATGAGGCTACCTAAACCGACGATTGTTGACCGGCGCCTGATCCTCGGCGTAGCGATTAGCGGGATCTCGCTGCTGCTTATGAGCATAGGTCTTTTCGCAGTAGTATCAGCCCTGACCACCGACTCTGTCCAGTTGCCCAGCCAAGGCTCCATCCAGGATATCGTAAGTGGCAACTCCAGCGACGGCAGCGTATCGGCCCTTCCCGGCGCCCAGCCTACGCCAACGAGCGGCCCCAAGCCCGTTCGCCTCGCTATCTCCCGAATCGAGGTCGATGCTCCGGTCATCGAGCTTAACGTCGAGCCTGGCACGACGAACCCGGCGGTTCCCAGTCAGGGCGACCAGGTCGCCTGGTACGCCTTCTCCGCCACGCCAGGCCTCACCAGCAACGCGGTCTTCGCCGGCCACGTCGACTGGCAAACCGCCAACGGGCAACCGATCGCGGGTGCCTTCTACCGCTTGCGTGAACTCCATATCGGCGACGATATCACAGTTGCGCTGGCAGACGGCTCTACTTTGGAGTACCGCGTCACGGGCAACGTTGCGGTGAAGTACGACGACCCCAACGTCACCAAGGCGATGGGGCCGACATCCAAGGACGTTCTCACCCTGATCACTTGCGGCGGCACCTGGCAAAAGAACCCGGCGGAAGAGAACGGCGGCAACTACAGCCACCGCATCATCGTCCGCGCCGAACGCGTCACGGGCGCGCCGACGCCGGCGACCGGCTAGTGCACGACGCGCACGGCGTCGCGGTTCAATGCGCGATCGACCGCTGGAGCGAGTTCGAGGAGCCCCGACAGGAATGACCCACCGGTCGCGTGTCCGAACTGGATCGGCGGTCCGAAGACCAGCCCGGCGTGGGCCGGATAGACCGGCGGAGTTGCCGTTGGCTCCGGCGCCGGGGTCGCCGTCGGCTCTGGGGTCGGCGGCGGCGGGACAGGCGTGATTGCGGGCTCGACGACCTGCGGCGGCGCGACCGGCTCTGGCGCTGCGGTCGGGGCAGGCGGCGGCGGCGGCGCGGAATCGTCCTCCCCGCCGAACTCCGTTGCCCAGTACCAGCCGAAGGTCGACGTCGCGCTGTAGGCCCGCGCGATGCCGATCACGGTGTAGTGCGAGCCAAGCATGTTCGCATTGTGCTCCGGTGATTCATGCCACATCTTGAAGGAGTAGGCCGCCGTGTCCGTGCCCGCCACAAGGTTCTCACCCCGCCAGGTGTTGTACCCGTAACCCAGGTCGTCCATCCGCGTGAACGGATCGCGGCCGAGCGAGTCCTCGTGCGAAAAATAGTTGTGGATGGCCATGTCGTTGGCCATCCACCGAGCATCGTTGTCCAGCGTTGAGTTCTCGCTGAGCGGGCCGAGACCGTTTTGGGCCCGGTAATCGTTGATCGTCGCGAGGAACGCCTGCTCTTCGCTGTCGAGCGCTTCGGCCCTTTTCGGGCTCAGGAGTCCCGATGAAGCCGTGACGGCGATCACGACAAGGAGCGGCAAGACCAGTGCGAGTTGCGGTATTTTCCTGCGAAGAACGCCAAAGGGCATCTTTTTCTGCTCCGGTCGCTTGCCGCTCAGCTATGGGCGGCTTTACTGTGCGATGAAGACTGGAAGCGGTTGGCCGCCCCCGTCTGTAGCGTTAGACGATGCCTGTCTGGCGCAGTTACCCATGGATTCATTCGCCGCAGTTGTTAATCAGTTAAGAATGGAGCTGACCTCCGATCAGCTGTCCGCGTTCGACCTTTACGCCCGGCGTCTTCTGGAGGCGAATCTCCGCACGAACCTCACGTCAACGCGGGACCGCGATACCGTTTACCGGCGACACTTCGTGGAGTCGCTCGCTCTCCTCCGCGTCCTGCAGGAACGTGACCTCGTCCGGTCTCCAGCGATCGACGTCGGCAGCGGCGCCGGCTTCCCCGGGCTGCCGATCAAGATCGCTCGCCCGGACGTTGACCTCACGCTCGTCGAGGCGACTGGTAAGAAGGCCCGATTCCTTGAGTCGATCGTCGCCGAACTCGGCCTGGCAGCCGTAACTGTTGTGGACGCGCGCGCCGAAGAGCTGGCGCACAATCCGGTGCATCGCGGGGCCTTTCGTCTTGCCCTGGCCCGCACCTTAGCGCCGCTGCCCGTACTGCTCGAGCTGACGCTGCCGTTCTTGTCGATGGAGGGTGTCCTCGCCGCGCCAAAGGGCGGCGCCGCCCAGCGTGAGCTACGCGAGTCCGCCAACGCACTCGCTGAGCTCGGCGGGGCGATTGAGGCCGCGCCACCGATGGAGTTGGCAATGGACGGCCCGCAACAAACGGTCATCATCGTGCGTAAGACGGGACCGACACCGGAGCGGTACCCGCGCCGGCCGGGGATGCCTTCGAAACGGCCACTATGAACAACCTCGCAGGCCCGGCGCTCGACCCGTGGGCCTGCTCGCATATACAATTCGCGCGAAGTGCCATGCAACGACGTGTAAGACCGCCGCAGTCACGATACGCCGGCGGCGGCTACGCGACTCTGGGCGGCTGGCTGCTGCGCCTGGCGCGTCTGGACTTCACCGTCTTCGATGACGTGCAGGCGGAGCGAACGGCGACGGCCAGCGCGATTCTTGTCGTGCTCGGCGCGGGTCTGCTGGCCGGCCTCGGATCGTGGGGCTGGGCGCTCCAGTACTCGAAATACGATGGCCTCGACGCCGCGCCGGTGTTCCTGAAGACCGTCCTCGCCGGCAGCCTCATCCAGCTCATCATCTGGTTCGCCTGGGTCTACATCGTCTACCTGGTCTCTGCGCGCGGGTTCGGCGCCAGTGTCGGGTTCCAGGAGCTCGTTCGCACGATGGGCATGGCCTTCGCGCCCGTCGCCCTCAGCATCTTCGTCGCAATCGCCCCGCTCGCGGTGCCGATCGGCGTCTTCTCGCTGGCCATCACTTTCTTGCTCACCAACATCGCCGTCGAGCAGGCCTCCGGCCTCAACACGCGCGAGTCGATGCTGGCGAACCTGGCCGGCTTCGCGATCTTCCTCATCTTCATGGGGGCCGCCGCGAACATCGCCAAGGCGGGCGCCTTCGGAGGGCTCGCGCCGGGCATCCTCTTCTTCTCGCTGCACTTCTAAGCAGCGCATCCTCGCACGTGCAAACATTCTTCTTGGTGACACGCCCCTCTTGTGTGTCTTTCAGAGCGTAGCGAAGAATCCGGTGGGGACAGGGAGGCCCGACGACACTGCATGTGGTCGAGTCGCCTCGCCAAACAGCACATCAAGGACTACTACGTATACATCCTGACCAACCGCAGCTACACGACGCTGTACATCGGCGTGACGAGAAACCTCGAAGCGCGGGTCTGGCAACACAAAACCAAGGCGGCTCGCGGATTCACGAGCCGGTATCAAACTGACTTGCTCGTGTACTACGAGTCGACAACTGAAGTTTACGGGCGCTTGAACGAGAGAACCAGCTAAAGGGCTGGTCGCGGGCCAAGAAGAACGCGCTCGTCGAATCGATGAACCCGAGCTGGTACGACTTGAGCGAGGCGAAGTCCCCCGCCGCTCCGCCAGACCCTTCGCTCCGGTCTGGGTGACAGCGCCTCCCCGCTCGCTCCGTCGTGGCGGACACGCTAAGCTGGGGCTCACCCCGCGCTGGAGCATTTCTTTGAAGGCAAACGTCTGGAAATACTACGCCTTCCACCTCTTCCTCAACCTCCAGCTCTGGTTCCCCATCTGGATCATCTACCTCACGCGCGAACGCGGCCTCACGCTGGCCCAGGTCACCATCATCGACATCCCATTCTGGCTCTGCATCATCCTTCTGCAGATCCCCGGCGCGGCGCTGGCCGACCGTTTCGGCCGTAAGCCGGTACTTGTCTGCTCCGCCGGTGCGTTCTCGCTGGCGATCGTCTTCTTCGGACTGGCGACGTCGTTCTGGCTGCTTCTCGGCTCGTATCTCGTCTGGGGGATCGGGTTCGCGCTGCTCTGGGGTACGGAGTCGGCGTTCATCTACGACTCGCTGAAGGCGCTGGGGCGTGAGGACGATTACCTGCGCATCTACGGCCGCGGCTGGGCCGTCGCGACCTCGGCGCAGGTTGTCGGTACGCTCATCGGGGCGCCGTTGGCCAGCGCCACGAGCCTGCAGACGCCGATCATCGCCAGCGGCGCGATCTCCGCCGTGGCCATGCTCATCGCGATGACGTTTGTCGAGCCTACGGCTGTCGATCGCACCAAGACGAATCCGACGTACGGCCGGATCATCCGCGACTCCGCCCACCTGGTGCGCACCCGCCCCGACGTGCGTTACGCGATCTGCTACTTCGGGCTGATCACAATCGGCAGCATCGGTGTCGTGTTTTTCTTCCAACCGTTCCTGGAGAACCACAACGTCGCTATCAGCGCGGTGGGTTTCTGGCAAACGCCGATGCGCCTCGTGGGAATCGTCGCCGCGCTCGCGGCGCACCGTCTTATGCGTGATCTTGGCGAACGGCGCACCTTTTTCTTAATGCCGATCATGATCATCGCTGGGTTCGCCGTACTCGGGATGTGGGACTCCGTATACGCCCAGATCGCCTTCCCGCTGATCAACTTTGCGCTGATCCTTTCGCAGCCGACCGTGACAGCCTATCTCAACCGCCGCGTGCCGAGCGCACAGCGCGCCACAGTCGTTTCCCTGACGAACCTGATCCGCTCTTTTGTCCTGATCCCGAGCGCGCCGCTGCTGGGCTTGTTGGCGGAGAAGGTCTCGTACCAGGCCGCTTACCTGGCCGGCGGTGCGCTCGTGGCAGTGCTTGGCTTGCCGTTGCTCATTGCCTGGCTACCACATCTTACCGGCGGTGGCGTTATATCGCCGTCGGTTGAGGCGATTCCCGCCGAGCCTTAGCTCGCCGAGGACCCGTTGCCCGAGAGGTAGACCGGCTGGCGAGGCGGCAGCAGGTAGAGCATCGTGAGGCCAACGCAAATCGCCAGGCCAAGCCACGGACTTAGCAGAGCAGCGAAGGCGGCCGTGACATACAGCGCCATCGAGATGACGTACTGCCACGTCATGATAGCCAGGTAGTGGGGATCCAGGTTGGGCACGAGCAGGCCGCTTCGGAGCGCGTACACCCAGACGGCGAACCATCCGCTCGCGGGAAGCAGCAGCCCGATCGCATAGAAGATCGCTGCCGTCTGGCGCTGGTCGCTATTGCGCAAGTAATCGCCGAGTACCGCAGTCGGGAACGGCAGAAAGGCGATCGCCAACAGGAAGAAGACGTTGAGCATCAGAAATGTGTGATCGGCCCGCGCGAAGAGCCGGAAGAGCGAGTTGTGGTTCGCCCAGTAGATGCCGATCATCACGAAGCTCAACGCGTAGGCGGCATACTTCGGCCACAGGTGCAGGAGCTCGTGCTTGAGGGTCTGGTCGCCGGATACCGCCGGCACGCCAATCTCCAGGATGAGGAGCGTTATCGCGATGGCGAAGACGCCATCGCTGAACGCTTCGATCCGGTGGATCGCCGAGTCGTGCTCGTCGCGCACGCGTTATCCCGCCGCGCCCGACTCCCGAAGCGACCGCACCTCGTCCTCGCTCAGCCCGCCTTCGAGCAGCACGGCGTCTGTGTGCTCGCCCCGCGCGGGAGCTGTCGAGCGCACGGCGCCCGGTGTTTCCGAGAACTTCGCTGCGATACCCACCTGCTTCACTTTGCCGAGCTCCGGGTGCGGCACTTCGATCATCATCTGGCGGGCCAGTACGTGCGGATCCTCGAACACCTCGGCCAGTGAGAGCACCGGACCGACGCAGATGTCGTGCTGCCGAAGCTCCTCGAACCAGACGTCACGGGTCCTCTCCTTAAACTTAGCGCGCAGGAACTCGAACATTTCGGGGTACTTCTCCCGGTTCAGCTGGTGCGGGATGTACTCCTCGCAGCCCAGCGCCTTGCACGTCTCCGACCAGAACCACGGCTCCAGCGAGCCGATGCTCAGCCACTTGCCATCGGCGCACTCGTAGACGTTGTAGGCGGGGATGCCGCCGTTCAGAAAGTCGGCGCCCCGCTCCGGTACATGGCCGCCGCCAAAGAACTGGCCAGTCGCCATCGCCATCAGCGAGGTCACGCCGTCGCTCATCGCCATGTCCACGTACTGCCCGCGGCCGGTCACCCCGCGCGCGACGATCGCAGCCAGGATCGCGAACGCGGCGTACAGTCCGCCGCCAGCGAAGTCGGCGATCAGGTTGAGCGGCATCGCCGGCGGCGTCCCCGGCCAGCCCGTCGCCCCGAGCGCCCCCCCGAGCGAGATGTAGTTGATGTCGTGCCCCACGAGATTCGAGTACGGGCCGGTCTGCCCGTAGCCGCTGAGCGAGCAGTACACGATGCGAGCATTGCGCGCGCTAACGGCCTCGTAGTCGACGCCGAGTCTTTTGACGACGCCAGGGCGGTACCCTTCGACGACGACGTCCGCCTTCCCCGCGAGCCGCAGGAACGCCTCCTGCGCGGCCGGCTCCTTCAGGTTCAGCCCGATCGAGCGCTTGTTGCGTCTCAGCGGGTTGAAGGCTTCCGCCGAGCCGCCGCCGCCCTCCATCCGACGGCCCGCGCCGGGCGTCGCTTCGACCACGATCACGTCGGCGCCGAGGTCGCCGAGCAGCATCGTGCAGTACGGTCCAGGCGCGAGGCCTGACAGGTCGAGTACGCGTATTCCCTCAAGCGGCATCATGAGGCGGCTCCCTTCCAGCGTTTCGCATAATGCCGAGGCGCGGCGTGCGGTGTCAACGCGCGAAGCCTTTCCGCTATACCGTTTTGGAGTGATGCAGGAATGCGGTGTTACGGCACAAAGGAAAGGGCCGCCAGACTGGAGGTGCAGCTTGACCGGCCCTTTTGGGAGGGCTCAACCGCCCGGGGTCCGAGCGTTGAGCGGTTCGCTGGCTCCATAAGACAGCAGTCGAGCCGCCGCCGCAATACGAGCCAGATTACAGCCGTATGACAAATCCAAATGAGGGCGCCGTCGCGCCGATTTCTTGCCCACTTCGGGAGCCCCTGCTACGATTGTTCCTCAAGTGGGGCTGTAGCTCAGCTGGGAGAGCGCCTCAATGGCATTGAGGAGGTCAGGGGTTCGAGCCCCCTCAGCTCCACCAGTCCCCTTTACAACTGAACACGAAGGCCGCGAAGGAGAGTAGTAGGGCACTCGCGCGCAGGGAGCCGGCGGAAGGTGCAAGCCGGCAGCCACGCCTGAACTCGCTCCGGAGCCTCGCCGACCAAACCGGCGACGGGGAAGCGCCCGTTACAGCGCCCCCAAGTGTTCCTCCGTCGCGGCGGGGGAGAACCAGGGTGGTACCGCGGAAGGCATGGCCCTCCGTCCCTGTGGACGGAGGGTTTTTCGTCATTAGGAGAGCGCAAGCATGACAAGCAATCTCTCACAGATGGATCAACTTCGACAGGCAGTACTGGATGGAACGTGGGAACGGGATCTCGGCATCCGAGAAGTGTGGCCGTTCATGGAAGAAGTTCTCGCCGGTCATGTCGTCGAATCCTTCTACATTTCCCTAGCCCCCGTCGGATACGTTGAGCTAAAGCCGAAGGCACAGATCGTTGTAGCAGCCAGCGGCTTGCTGTATGACTTCATCTTCGGGGATGACTTACAAAGATACGATGTCGTTGTCCTTCATGCGATTAGCCGTGTTGAAGAACGTCGAGAAGTTGAACCTTCCATTGAGGGTCCTCCGCGTCAGAAAGTTCATCTCGAGTTCGAGTGGTCAGGTGGACTTGGAGGATCGAGTCTAACACTCATAGCTTTTGGGCCAGAAGGACGTCGACTTTCCGAGTTTGCCAAGTTTATGAAGCGGAAGGCCTTTCAGGGCGCCTAGCCGATGCCGGCTGAACGCAACGTTGGAGAACGTGTAGCCGCGATAGAGAGAGACGTCCAGAATTTTCGCGAGCAGCTTGCAGGTCTGGAAGCAGATCAAAAGGAGACGGTCCGCGAGTTCCGCGCCGCGCTCGAAAGACATCAAGATCTACATGAGTCAAAATCCAAGGAGGCCGCGGACACAAAGTGGAAGTGGATAAGTGCCATCCTAGGTGTGCTTGCCGTGATTGGTCCGATTGCTACTTTTGTTGCGACGGAAGTACTTAAGTAGCAAAGGACAGCAAATGGACGTATCGAATACAGAACAGCTGCACATCGTTTTCCGGCTTGTCGTTGCCGGGGGGCTCGGCGCATTCATCGGCCTTGAGCGCGAAGTGCGCGGCTACCCCGCTGGCATCCGCACGATCGCGCTTGTATCGCTGGGCGCCTGCCTGTTCACGGACGTTTCGCGGCTGTTTGTCGCCTCGGACGAGTCGCGCGTCGCCGCGCAGATCGTCTCGGGCATCGGCTTCCTGGGCGCCGGCGTCATCCTCCGCGAGGGTTACTCCATACGCGGCATCACCACCGCGGCTACGATCTGGGCGGCGGCGGCCGTCGGGATGGCGACGGGCCTCTCGCTCTACGTCGTGGCAGTGCTCGGCGCCGCATTTATCTTCATGGTGCTGGAGGCGCGCCCGTTGACCCGCCGCATTAACGATCGCCTCCGCCACGTCGCAAGCGAGCTTCATGAGAACGACCCTAACGAGGTGCGCGCCGATGAGTGAGCAAAGGACCGACACGAAGACCGAACGCTATGACGCATCTACCATCGAGCGGAAGTGGCAGGAGCGCTGGGCCGCCGACGGCCTCTACAAGACCGATCTCGCCGACGCGCGCGCGAAGTTCTACTTCCTGACGATGCTCCCATATACGTCCGGCGACCTCCACGTCGGCCACTGGTACGCCATGGCGCCGTCCGATGCCGCCGCCCGTTACAAGCGCATGCGTGGCAAGAACGTCTTCTTTCCGATCGGCTTCGACGCCTTTGGGCTGCCGGCTGAGAACGCCGCTATCAAGCGCGGCATCCATCCGCGTACCTGGACGTATGCCAACATCGACCGCATGCGCGGTCAGCTGAAGTCGATGGGCGCGATGTTCGACTGGTCCCACGAAGCGATCACCGCCGACCCGGCGTTTTACCGTTGGAACCAGTGGTTCTTCCTCAAGATGCACGAACGCGGCCTGGCCTACCGCAAGCAGGCGCCCGCCAACTGGTGCCCTAACGACCAGACCGTGCTCGCCAACGAGCAGGTCGTCAACGGCGTCTGCGAGCGCTGTGGAACACCCGTTATCCAGAAAGATCTCGAGCAGTGGTTCTTCCGCATCCGCGAGTACGCCGACGAGCTTCTCGATTTCAGCCAGATGCACTGGCCGGAGCCAATTGCGATGATGCAGCGCAACTGGATCGGCCGCTCGGAGGGGATCGAGGTCGAGTTCGGTCTCGAGGTGCCGGGGGTCGATCAGAAATCGATCCGCGTCTTCACCACGCGCCCGGACACGATCTTCGGCGTCACCTTCATGGTGCTCGCCCCGGAGCACCCGCTGGTCGCCCAGATCACGACGCCCGAGCAGCGCGATGAAGTGGAAGCCTACGCCGACGCGGCCCGCCATCAGACCGAGATCGAACGCCTCGGCACCGAGCGGGAGAAGACTGGCGTCTTCACCGGTGCCTACTGCACGAACCTGTTCAACGGCCGCAGCGTGCCGATCTGGATCGCCGACTACGCGCTGCTCTGGTACGGCACGGGCGCCGTCATGGGCGTACCCGCGCACGACCAGCGCGACTTCGAGTTCGCCAGCAAGTATGGGCTGGAGTGTCCCGCCGTCATCGCGCCGCCGAACTGGGACGGCGAGCCGCTGGCAGAGGCCTACACCGCGCCCGGGACGATGGTGAACTCTGGCCAGTTTGACGGACTGCCCAACGAAGACGGCAAGGGTGCCGTCACTGACTTCGCGGAGGCGAAAGGCTGGGGCCAGCGCACGATCACCTACCGCATCCGCGACTGGTTGATCTCCCGCCAGCGCGCGTGGGGCACGCCGATCCCGATGATTTACTGCCCAAAAGACGGCATCGTCCCGGTCCCTGAGGACCAGCTGCCCGTCGTCCTGCCCGACGACGCCGAGTTCCTGCCGACGGGCAAGTCGCCACTGGCCCGCCACGAGGGGTTCGTCAACACAACCTGCCCGAAGTGCGGCGAACCGGCCAGGCGCGAGACCGACACCATGGATACGTTCATGGACTCCAACTGGTACTTCGTGCGCTACCTCAGCCCTCATTCCAATGCCTCCCCTGTCGATCCCGAGCTCGGCGAGCGCTGGCTGCCCGTCGACCAGTACACCGGCGGCGCCGAGCATGCCGTCATGCACCTGCTCTACGCCCGCTTTTTCTGGAAGGTGATGCGCGACATCGGCGTCGTCCGCGGCGCCGAACCCTTCCTGCGGCTGTTTAACCAGGGCCAGATCCTGGGCCCGGACGGCCAGCGCATGTCCAAGTCGCGCGGGAACGTCGTCTCCCCAGACGAGCAGGTCGCCCGTTACGGCGCGGACACGATCCGCTGCTATCTCATGTTCATCGGCCCCTGGGAGGACGGCGGGCCCTTCCGCCTCGACGGGATCAGTGGCATCGAGCGCTGGCTGCAACGGATCTGGAACCTTGCCATCGTCGAGCCGCAATTCGGCCACGCGAACGACGCCGCCGCGCGTGACCTGCGACGCCTCACGCACCAGACGGTGCGGCGGGTCAGTCAGGACTTCGAAGGGTTTCGCTGGAACACCGCCATCGCCGCGCTGATGGAGATGGGAAACGGCCTCTCTCGCGCCCGCGAGGCCCGCCCAGTCGATCGTGACGCCTGGCAGGACGCCGTCGAGAAGATGCTGATGATGACCGCGCCGTTGGCCCCGCACATCGCCGAGGAGCTATGGTCGCGAACCGGGCGGCCTTACAGCATCCACCAGCAATCGTGGCCGGAGTGGGACGAAGCCCTCGTCCTCGAAGACGAGATCACCCTCATCGTCCAGGTCAATGGCAAGGTCCGCGATCGCATCACGGCTCCCGCTGACATCGCCGAGGCCGACGCCAGAGCCCTTGCGCTGGCCAGTGAGCAGGTGCAGAAGCACCTGGGAGGCAAGCAGCCGCGCCAGGTGATCTACGTCCCCGGCAAGCTCGTCAATATCGTCTTGTAGACCTCTAGTGCGGAGCGGCGTAGTCTGTTGCTCGCAGCTCCTTAAAGGAGGTTCCCACCATGCGTTTCCTCGTCACTATGGAGCATATCGATACAGGCGAGGCCCCGCCCCCTCGCGAGATGGTCGCGTTCCTCGAGAACATCGTGCTGCCCAGCGTCAAGATACTCGGCGAATGGGAAAAGGCGGGCAAGGCGAAGGGCGGTATCCTCGCCGGCCGCCGTGGCGCAGCCTTCATCCTTGACGTCGACTCCCACGAGCAGCTCAGTGACATGCTGCGCTCCGTCCCCATCTGGGGCGTGAGCGATATTGACATCGTCCCGCTGGAGTCGATCGACCACCGCTACAAAACGGACGGCGAGACGGCCAAACAGCTGAAGAGCATGTAGCTCGCCGCGAGTTGCGGGATACCCGGAACGGATGCGCGTCGCCATCCGTTAAACTGGGTGTATGCCCAGCGCTATCTATCGGCGCCCGCAGCGCCCCACATACCCTGCCTGACCATGCCTACGACCAGGGCTTCACGCGTCATTCGTGTCCGCCAAAGCGATATCTGGGCGCTTCTGTCCGACGTCGAGCACGCTAACCGCTGGAACCGAGCGTGGTCCAGCATCGAGTTCACGTCCACCCTGAGCCACGGCGTCGGGACGAGGTTCCGCGCGCGTATGGCAGGCGGTGACGAGAGCTACGAGTTCGAGATCTGCGACTGGTCCGCCCCGGATCGCATCGCTTTCTGCCCGATTCGGGAGCCGTTCGAACGCTACTCCATCACGCTCGACTCGCATGTCTTCGAGGTGCGCTCTGTCTCGGAGAAGGAGTCCGAGGTTACCATCACGGCTCACGCCAGCGCCAGCGGGCTGCGCGGCCGCTTCGTCGCGCTGTTCTTCTGGGCCACCCACCAGGAAGACGGCCTCAACCTCGCGCTCGACTCGATCCAGGCGGTCTTTGAGCCGGAGCTGGTCGACGATACCGAGCTGAAGCTCGAACCAGAATCGCCCGTCGAGGACTGACGATGCCTGTTCGCTTGCCGGCAGCGCTGGTAGCGGCCGCGCTCGCTGCGCTGCTGCTCCTGAGGCCATCGCCGCGCGCCAACGCTCAGCAAGCCAGTCTTCTGCAGCTGACGTCCACCGTCACCTATGACGTCAAGACCACGGACGACGGCGCCGTCCACGTCACCTGGGAGGCCACCCTCACCGATAACGACCCGGCCACAGACCTTTCCGGCAACGGCACAGTGTCGTACTACTACCAGTTCGAGCTGCCGGTTCTGCGCGGCGCAGACTCGCTCGCCGCAACTGACACCGCGGGCAACGAACTCCAGGTGAAGGCTGACGATCCCGGCGGAAACAGCATCGACGAAGGAGCTGTCGTCCAGTTCGCCCGGCGCCTCTTTTACGGCCAGACTTACTCCTTCCGATTGACGTACCGGCTCAGCGACTCGCGCTCAGAGGGGGTGCTGGTCACGCCGTACTACGCGTACGTTCCTGCCATCGCAGCCGGAGACCAGGCGACTGTCGTCGTCAACACGCCAGCAGCCGCAGAGTGGACGACGGACGTCGAAGCGAGGGACTGCCCGCAGACCGCCAACACTTTCGCCTGCTCCGGTTCGGGGAAGACCTACTTGGCCGCGCTCGTCGAAGTCAGCCAGCCGGGGGCGACGGCGTCCACGAAGTTCGATGTGCCGCTTAAGGACAAGACCGTAAGCGTCACGCTGACCTACTTCCTGGGCGAAGACGCGACCGCGCAGCACGAACAGCAACTCATCACGGCGGGCCTCCCGGTGATCGAGCAGGTCTACGGCTTCGACTACGCCGGCCCGGCCGCAGTCAACATCACGCAGGGTGGCCACCAGTCCTCGCTCGGCTACGAAGGGCTCGCCGCATGCACTCCTGACGTCTCCTGCGACATCGTCATCTCCCCGGTCGCCGGCGACTACACGCTCCTTCACGAGCTCTCGCACATGTGGTCCAGTGTCTACGCCAAGCGCTGGCTGAGCGAAGGCTTCTCTGAGTTCGTCGCGGAAGCCACCGGCCCCCAATTGCCGGCCGGGCTCGTCGTCGGTGACGCGCCGCAGCGCTCGGATCCGGTCGTGTCGTTGGCGCTCAACGACTGGGGCGATGCCAACTCCCTGGTCGGCGCTAACGCCTCCCGGATCGACGTCGAGGGCGCGGGCTACACGTTCTCGCTGCGCTTTCTGCAAACGATGCGCGACCAGTTCGGCCTGGCGGCGCTGCAGGCAGTTAACCACAACATCGCCACGGGCACCCCCGCCGACAGCCGGCGCTACATGGACGTCCTCGAAGAGGCAACCGGCGACAACCTGGACAGCCTCTTCCTGACCTGGGTTTTCCCGACGTCGTACAAACAAACACTGGCCGACCGTCGCACCGCCATCAATCGCCTGTCGCAGTTGCGCACGCGCCTGTCAGACGCGGGCTTGCCGGACGACACCGCGACTCCTATCCAGGCCGACGTCCGCAGCTGGGACTTCGCGTCCGCGCTCACAGCGCTCGATCGGGCGGACAACGGCCTCGAGACGTACGCCAGCCTGCGCGGACGGCTGGATATGCTGGAGATCCGCGCGCAGGCGGCCGGTCTAACGGTGCCGGCGGGGCTGACTGACAAGCTCAACCACTTCGACTTCGATACCGTGCGCCCCGCGATCGACCAGGCCAACGAGGCCGTGATGGCCTACTCTTCAGCACAGCAGACCGTCGATGCGCCGCATGGCATCTGGAAGCGCTTCGGTCTTCTTGGCGGCGACCCCGGAGGTGCGCTGCGCAGTGCTTCCGATGCCTTCGCCAATAGGGACTTCGAGCTCTCCCGGCAGCAGTCACAACACGCGAGCGACTTGATCAACGGTGCTTCGTCTGTCGCCTTCCGGCGGCTGCTTGTCGTGGCCGGCTTCCTCAGCCTGCTCGTCCTGGCGCTCGCCGTGACCTTCGTCGTCAGCCACCTGCGCGAACGCGAGCTGGTCGAGCGCTAGCCGCGGGGCCGGTCCGCGGCGCGCTGCTCCAGCGCATCGACGCCGTTGCGCACTGTATTCAGGAATCCTTCCAGCTCTTCTTCGAGCCGCCGCAAGGTTTGCAGTGCGTAGACATCGGCCTCTTGCATTTCGTTGAGGGACGTCTGCTGCGCCTCGTCCAGGCGAGCGCGCGCCTGTTCCTCGGCTTCCGTGACCAGTTCCCGGCGCCGCTGCTCGCCCTCCGCCACGATCTCTCGCGCGCGCTCGTGTGCCGCCTTCACGATCTCCGTCTGCACGAGCCGCCGCTCCAACTCCTCGTGCGCGTTTTCCAGGAGCTCGGCCGCTTTGCGCTCGCCGTCGCGGATGAATTCGTCGCGACTCTCCAGGAGATCCCGCGCGTCGTATACCTCGCGCGGGACAGCCACGCGCATCCGGTCAACCAGGTCGAGGATCCGCTGGCGTTGCACGACGACACCGCCGCCCACCGGCAGCCTCCGGGCCTCCGTGGCGATCTCCTCCAGGCGGTCGATCAGATGCAGTATGTCCACGTTATCCCGCCTTGCCGAATTTCCTCTCGAGTGCAGCCATCACGTGCACCGGTACCAGCTCCCCTACGTCGTAACCGAGCTTGGCGACTTCGCGGATGCGGTGCCCGCTGACGTACAGGTGTTCCAGGCTGGCCATCAGGTACACCGACTCGATCTCTGGCGCCATCTTCTTGTTCATCAGCGCCATGTCCAGCTCCGCCTCGAAGTCCGTGACAGCGCGGATCCCCCGTACGAGCACTTTCGCCTGTTCCTTGCGCGCGAAATCAACCACCAGGCCGGTAAACGACTTAACCTCGACGTGGGCGTGGCTCTTCACGGCTTCGCGGAACATGCGCACGCGTTCGTCCGTATCGAAGAGCGCCTTGCCCTCGTCCAGGTCGTAGACAGCGACGACGACGCGCTCGAACATGCTCGCCGTGCGCAGCGTTATGTCAATGTGTCCGTTCGTGACCGGGTCGAACCGGCCGGGGTAGATCGCGGTTAGCAAGGCTCAACTCTCGTCGGATCGCCGCCTGGCGGACAGTAGATCGAGATGGCGCTGTCTCCGTGGCGCAGGACTCGGATCAGACACAGCGGGCCGAGGCTGGCCGCGGGCTCGTCGCGAACGCTGTGCTCCAGCACCACGATCGTGTCCTCGGCCGTCAGCGGTGACGCCGCCAGCGCCTCCAGAACTCCAACGGCGGCCACGTCAGCGTATGGCGGGTCAGCTAGGATCAGCGTGTACCGCTCATTGAGCTGCTTTAGCACGCGCTCGGCGGGTACAGGATAGACTTTCGACCGCAACTCGAAGCCGGTCAGGCGCAGGTTCTTGCGGATCACTTCTGCCATCCCGCGGTCACGCTCGACGAAGTCACACCAGGCTGCGCCGCGGCTCAGCGCTTCGATGCCCAGCGCTCCCGTGCCGGCGTAAAGATCGAGGACCCGCGAGAGGTCGGCGCCCACGGCGTCCAGCGCTGAGAAGAGCGCCTCGCGCACCATGTCCGAGCTCGGGCGGGCCAGCGACCGGTTGCCTTTGCGCGGCGGCCCTTTCAGGTGACGGCCCTTGGCGCTGCCAGCAATCACTCGCACACCGTGCTCTTCAGCTCGTGACGACGGTCGCGCCGTCCTGGTCGCTGGCGGTGATGCCGTTCTGGTCTGCCACCGAAACCTTGACGGTGTCGGTTAGTGTGACTTCGGAACCGCTCGGCGCCGGCTCGACAAATATACAGTGCCCTTCGTCAACTCCTCCGTTCAGGTGACCGGGGCCAAGCACGGCGTCTCCGTCGTCCGCCCCGAGAACGGTGCCGATCATGTCCTGGCCCCCTTCTGTCTTGCAGACCGCGTTCGGGTATAGGTCGTCCACGATCGACTTGATGGTCACCGGCGCGTCTGTATCGTTGTCGATCGTGATCAGGTAGGTGACGTCAGATCCCGGCGTCACCAATTCATTGTTGCTGAACGTGGTATCCGGGTCATCGCCTTCAGCGAGCTTGCCTGCCTCCACCTTGACGAGGCCCGAAGGCGTCGGTGTCACAGATCCGAGCGGAGTAGGCGACGGCGTGATGCTGGTAGTTTCGGTCGGCGCGAACGACTGTAGCGGCGAGGTGGAAGGCGTTGGCCCGCCCGGGCCGACCTGGATCGTCAGTTGCTGTCCGAAGCGTCGCTCGCCGTCGCTCACGATCAGCTCCACGTGCTGCTCGCCCGCGGCATGCGGCGTCCATGTCGCGTTCGTCGCGCCCGGCTGGGTGACCACGTTGGCGTCCGCTGACTGCCAGTCGACCTGCAGCATTGAGTCGTTCGGCCGCACCAACGACACCGTGCCAGAGGCGACCAGCGCCTTCACGATCGGCCAAACGTTGTACACGTCCGATTCCGCAGAGCCATCCGAGACGGTAAGCCCGCCGAGACCGTAGGACTGTACAAGCTCTAGTTTGAAGGACACGCTGTAAGAGTTTTCGATGTAGATCCTCTGCCGCTCCGTCCCGCCGAGTGCGAAGGAGACGGTCAGCGCGTCGGTGTCCCAGGCCATCGGCGTCGCGCCCTCGCTGTTATCGAGGTTCTTGGCGACGATCTTGACTACAGTTCCCGGCTTGATGTCGTCCGGGTTCGCGGGGTCGCGCACGACGGCCGTACTCGCCAGCACCATCGCCTGCAGGTAACCGATCGGCTGGCTGACGCCGCCCGTCCCTTCGATGCTGAACGGACTGATCACGAGCAACACCTTGTGCGGGTCGACCTTCTGGACGATTTGCGAGACGGCGGCGGGCATCGTTGCCCAGTACGATACCGGGTCCGCTATCGGCAGCACCTTGATGTAATCTGCCTGGGCGCCCAGCTTGTCCCATTCGTAGGGCGAGCGCTGGTTGGTCGGCGGGGGCAGAGTCAGGCTCAGCTTCTTGGTGACGCGATGTAACTCGCCGGCCAGCGCGGTGACGAAGCTCGTGAACTGCGTACCTTCGTTCACGTCGACCGATGAGTACTCCAGATCGATGCCGTCCAGACCGTTTTGCTGAACCAGCGTCATGATCTGCTGGATATGCGTCGCGCGCAGGCTATCGTCCTTCAGGATGCCGTTCACTACAGAGGCAGTGTCAGTGCCGCTGCCAACGATCGTGGGCAGAACGAGCGTCCCCTGCGGGTGGCCGACGTTTGTCGCCGTGCCCTGCACCGTCCCGTCGCTCAGAGGCGAGTAGTCGCGCGGGCTCAGAAGCTGCACTGTTCCCGCATCGGCGTGAAGTGTGCCTCCCCGCGGGAGCGAGGCGGCTACCGTATACGTCTGTGGTCCCACCTTTAGCACCGCCAGGTTTGCGGGCAGGGGGGAAAGGTTCGCCTGGGCGAGAGTGCCACCGTTCTGGAGCGAGACGTCCTGCACTCGCTGCCAGAGGCTGCCCGAGTACGTATAGAAGCCGAGTCCCGTTGCACTCTGCGTTGTGTCCAGGAGAGGCAGGCTGAGCGTCGCGCCCACGCCGGGCTGTTCGGTCTGGATCTGGAAAAAGCGGCTCGCCGCGGCGAGGCCCGGGGGAAGAGCGGGCATCGTTGCCAGGCACGTCTTGACTCCCTGGGTGCTGCTGGAGCACTGGCTTCCGTTGCCGGCGTTAGCGACGCTGCCGCCATTACTATTGACGCTGCTGCCGCCGCCGAGGACGGACGAGAAGAGGAAGACCAGGACGATAACGATCGCCAGGAAGGCTATCGTGCCGCCGATGATGATAGGCGCCGGATCCCTTTGCGGCCTCTGGCGAAGAAGTCGCTCAAAAGGGCCTTCCGGGCGCGGCATATCGCGGCGTGGCCTCCGCTGGGGCGGCTCGTCTCGGGGCGGGAATCGTCGCATGTTTTACAGTGGTGCTGGCTCCTGCCGGGCGCTCTGCCGGAGGGGTGCGCGGAGAGGCCCCCGGTTCGGAGCCAGCGGTAGTGTAACACAGGCGTTCGCAGGGAAGAATACGCAACTTTACGCCGCTTTACAGGCCATCCGCGCTTGCTTATAATTAGGGTCACGCAGTGACTACGTCTTGACTGCCGGGGTTCAACCCGCAGTCCTATTTTTTAAGGAGTCCCACCCACCATGCCAGGCAAGCCAGTACCGCTTACCAAAGATGGTCTGGACAAGCTTCAGAAGGAGCTTGACGAGTTGATCACTTCGCGCCGCGCCGAGGTCGCCCAGAAGATCCACGACGCCAAAGAGTTGGTCGGCGCACAGAACTCTCCCGAGTACGAAGACGTGCGCGCGGAGCAAGCGTTTGTCGAAGGGCGCATCCAGGAGATCGAGAACATGCTCCAGAACGCGGTCATGATCGAGCACCACAGTGACCACCAGAAGGTCTCGCTCGGCTCCAAGGTCAAGGTCCGCGACCCGAAAGGTAAAGAGGCCAGCTACGTCATCGTCGGCATTGCCGAGGCGGACCCCAAGGCCGGCAAGATCAGTAACGAGTCGCCGGTTGGCACGGCCCTCCTCGGCAAGAAGCTGGGCGACAAGATCGAGGTCAAGGCCCCTGCCGGGACCATGACCTGGACCGTCGTCAAGATCGACTAGCACACGGAGGAACTAGGAACAAGGAACACGGGACAAGGAGAGACCATGTCCCCAGGTCCAGCTTCCAGGCTCCTCGTTCCATTCTCACCGCCATGTCCGAAGACGAACTGATCGCCCAGCGCAAGGAAAAGCTCGCACAATTGCGCGACCGTGGCATCGATCCCTACCCGCCGCGCTTCGACCGCACTCACACCGCCGCCGAGGCCACCGCCCTCGCCCCGGCCGACGGTGCCGGCCCCGACGTCACCGTTGCCGGCCGGATCATGGCGATGCGCGGGATGGGCAAGGCATCTTTCGCTGATCTACGGGACGGCTCCGGGCGTATCCAAGCCTACTTCAAGCAAGAAACGCTCGGCCCGGAGGCGTACGGCATCCTCAAGGAGATCGATCTCGGTGACTTCCTCGGACTGGCCGGCCACCTCTTCCGGACCAAAACAGGCGAGCCGACGATTGAGGTGCGCGAGTTTACCGTTCTTGCCAAGGCGCTGCGCCCGCCGCCTGAGAAGTGGCACGGCCTCCAGGACGTCGAGCAGCGTTACCGCCAACGCTATCTTGACCTGCTCTCCAACCCGGAAGCGCGCGCCATCTTCGAGACGCGCTCAAAGGCCGTCGCGCGCATCCGGCGCTTCCTCGACGACCGCGGCTACCTGGAGGTCGAGACGCCGATCCTGCAAGGCACAGCCGGCGGCGCGGCGGCCCGGCCGTTTGTCACGCACCACAACACGCTGGACCGTGACTTCTTCCTCCGCGTCGCCATCGAGCTGCACCTCAAGCGGCTGGTCGTCGGCGGCTTTGACCGTGTTTACGAGATCGGCCGCATCTTCCGCAATGAAGGCGTCTCGACCAAGTACAACCCCGAGTTCACGATGCTTGAGCTGTACCAGGCTTACGCCGACTACAACGAGATCATGGCGCTGATCGAAGAGATGGTATACACCGTCGCCGGCGAGGTGCTCGGCGACACGAAAGTCCCCTACGGCGAGCACGTGATCGACTTTGCGCCGCCTTGGCCACGCCTGCCGTTGCGTCGGGCGATCCGCGACCATTCGGACCTCGACATCGAGGATTATCCTGACGTTAATTCGCTGCGCGAGGCCGCGCGCAAGACCGGCGTCAAAGTGGAAGATGAGTGGGGCCGCGGCAAGCTGATCGACGAGCTGATGACAATTCATGTCGAACCGCACCTCATGCAGCCGACCTTCCTCATTGATTACCCGATTGAGCTCTCACCGCTCGCCAAACGCAAGCCCGGCGCGCCCGGTTACGTCGAGCGGTTCGAGTTGTTCATCTGCGGCCGGGAGGTCGGCAATGCCTACACCGAGCTCAACGACCCGATCGACCAGCGTGAGCGCTTTATCGAGCAGGCCCGCCTCCGCGCTCAGGGCGACGACGAGGCGGAGATCGCTGACGAGGACTTCCTAATTGCGCTGGAGCACGGGATGCCCCCGACCGGCGGCCTCGGCATCGGCATCGACCGGCTGATCATGGCGATGACCGGCGTCACCTCCATCCGCGAAGTCATCCTCTTCCCAGCGCTGCGAGAGAAGTTGTGACCAGCGAAGACCTGCGCTCCTGGGACGCGCTGGCGGACGGCTGGTCGGAGTGGGTGCACCACAACGACACCCGCCTCTTCATGCTCGATCCGGCGCACCTGCAAGCGCTGGGCGCCGCCGCCGGAAAGCACATCCTCGACGCAGGTTGCGGTGAAGGACGTTTCGCGCGAATGATGGCTGAACGCGGCGCCAATGTCACCGCCTTCGATTTCTCCCCACGCATGATCGAACTGGCGACGAAAGCTGAGACCGAGAAACCGCTTGGCATCGACTATCTCGTCGCAGACATGACAGACCTCGCGCAGTTCACCGACGAATCGTTCGACATCGCAGTCGCATACCTCTCGCTGATCGACGTGCCGGACTACGAGCGAGTGCTGGTCGAGGTCGCGCGGACGCTCAGGCCTGCTGGTTCGTTCCAATTCTCGATCGTGCACCCCTGCTTCAATCCGGCAATCGCCACGTGGGAGCCCCGCAAGCCCGGCACGATTCCGATCATGGACAAGGACAAGCTCTATAAGAAGATCGATAACTACTTCCCGGCACGCGAGGTCCGCTTCAAGATGTGGCCAACCGCGCCCGTCGAGACGATCAATTACCACCGCCCGATCAGCGACTACGGGCGCGCGTGCCGCAAGGCGGGCCTGCTGATCCGCGATATCATCGAGCCCGTGCCCACGCCGGAGATCCTCGCCGAACGCGACTATCTTCGGGAGCACGTGCGCGCCCCCGGAATGATGCTCTTCGACTGTGTGAAGGCTCCGGCGTGAGTGGCCGCTACCGCGCCGTCGTCTTCGACCTCGACGGCGTGCTCTGGGACGGCGAGCCGATCTACCACGAAGCGTTCAACGTCGTCCTGAAGCCATACGGCCACGTCGTCACGTGGGACGAGTACGAGAACATCATCGGCAACTCAGTCGAGGCCGCCTGGGCCTGGGTGCTCCAGCGCTTCGGCATCACGGACTCGCCCGGCGCTTTCTACCTTGCCTACGATGTCGCGGTGCTCGAGCTACTCGCGCACCCCGTCGAGCCGCTGCCGGGCGTTCGCGAACTCCTCCGCGAGCTGAAGTCGCGAGGCGTCCTGGTCGGGTTGGCCTCGGCCTCGCTGCGCCAGTGGGTGGACGCCACGCTCGCAGGCATCGGCTTGGCCGATGAGTTCGGCACGACCGTGGCCGCCGGCGAAGTGCCGCACGCCAAGCCCGCTCCCGACCTCTACCTCAAGGCCGCCGCCAACCTCGGCGTCGACCCGAAGCTTTGCGTCGCCGTGGAGGACACGCCCTCCGGCGTCCGCGCTGCGAAAGCAGCCGGGATGTACGCGATCCAGATCCGCGCTGCGAGCACTGCGCTCGCTCCGATCGACGAAGCGGACGCGGTCATCGAAGACTTCGGGGAGTTCGATCGTTCGCTGCTAAGCGCTGGCTAGGCCGAGCGCCGCACGCCCTCCAGGCGTCGGCTGACGGTCTGCACGCCGCGGATGCCCTCCAGCTTGCTGAGCAGCCGCGCCAGTTGTTCGATGCCGGACGTCTCCAGCGTCACGTGGATCGTGATGCGACCGTCGTTGCCCTCTTCGGTGTGTACGCCGACCATGTTCACCTTCTCTTCGGCGCAAAGAGTGCTGATGTCGCGCAGCAGGCCTACGCGGTCCCAGGCTTCGATGTGCACTGCCACCGGGTACAGCTGGCCACGCTGTCCCCACTCGACGTCCACCAGGCGCTCCTTCTCGTCCTCGTTGAGGATGTTCTTGCAGTTCCGCCGGTGAACGGATACGCCCTCGCCGCGGGTCACGTAGCCGATGATCGCGTCTCCCGGCACGGGGTTGCAGCATTTCGACAGGCGGGTCAAGAGATCGCCGGTGCCCAGCACGCGTATGCTCGTAGTGTAGGTCGCCTGCGCCGGAGCCTCGAACTGTGGCGGCTCAGTGGTCTCCTCGAGGTAATGCGCCACTTTGTTGGCGATGTGCTGGGTGCTGATCTCGCCGTAGCCGACGCGGAGGAAGAAGTCCTCGATGTCTTCGAACTTGAACAGGCGCAGCAGCTCTTTCTGCATCTCCGAAAGGCTTGTACCGATCCGCGCGAGCTCCTTCTCGACCATCTCTTTGCCGCGCGCAATGTTCTCCGCCCGCTCCTGGCGCTTGAACCACGTCCGCACTTTTTCGCGCGCGTGCGTCGTCCGCAGGTAGCCCAGGTTTTGGTTCATCCAGTCGCGCGAGGGCCCTTTCGACGTCTTGCTGGTCAGAATCTCGACGACTTCGCCGTTCTTCAGCACGAAGTTCAGCGAGACGAGCCGCCCGTTGACCTTCGCGCCCACGCAGCGATGCCCGAGGTCAGTGTGGATGCGATACGCGAAGTCCAGCGGCGTGCTGCCGGCCGGCAGGTCCTTGATTTCGCCCTTCGGCGTGAAGATGTACACCTGGTCCTGGAAGATGTCCGTCTTCACCGCCTCAATGAGTTCTTCCGCCTGCGACATGTCGCGCTGCCAGTCCAGCAGCTGCCGCAGCCAGGCCAGCCGCTCTTCATACTGGGCGTCTCGCTTGCCGGAGTCGCGCTTGCCGGCGCCTTCCTTGTAGCGCCAGTGCGCCGCGATGCCGAATTCTGCCGCTTCGTGCATCTCGTGCGTCCTGATCTGCACCTCCAGCGGCTGCGTGTTGAGCGCCATCACCGTCGTGTGCAGTGACTGGTACAGGCTCTCTTTCGGGTTGGCGATGTAGTCATCGAACGTGCCCGTCAGCGGGCGCCACATGCCGTGCACGATGCCGAGCGCGGTGTAGCAGTCGGTCACCGTGTCGACCAGTAGGCGGACGGCGAGCAGGTCGTAGATCTCGTCCATGTCGCGGCCGTCGGCGGCGTACTTGTCGATCTTCTTATAGATACTGAAAATGTGCTTGGCGCGGCCGTAGACCTCGGCCTTGATGTCGTGCTTGGCGAGCTCGTCCTTGAGCACGTGGCAGACCTGCCCGACGTACTCCTCGCGCACCTGCCGCTTCACTTCCAGCATCTCCGCCACGCGCTTGTAGTGCTCCGGCTCCAGGTAGCGGAAGGCCAGGTCTTCCAGCTGCCACTTCATCTCCCAGATGCCCAGGCGCGCGGCCAGCGGCGCGTAGATCTCCATCGTCTCTTTGGCGATGCGGACTTGCTTCGTGCGGTCCAGCGCCCAGAGCGTGCGCATGTTGTGCAGGCGATCGGCCAGCTTGATGATGACGACCCGCAGGTCCTGGGCCATCGCCAGGAACATCTTGCGCAGGTTCTCCGCCTGCATCTGGCGGTTCGCCGTCTCCGCGTCGGCTGCCTGGCCGCCGATCCGGCCGAGCTTGGTGACGCCTTCCACCATCTGCGCCACTTCGGGCCCGAAGCGCTTGCTGATCTCGGCGTTGCTGACGGCGCAGTCCTCCTGCACGTCGTGGAGGAGTGCGCCGGCGATCGTCGCCCCGTCAAGCTGCAGCGAAGCGATCGTCTCCGCCGCGTGCAGTGGATGCGTGATCACCGGGTCGCCGTTCTTCCGCAGTTGCCCCGTGTGCTGCTCGATCGCGAACTCCAGCGCCTCGCGGACGAGCTGTTGCCCCGCCTGCGGCAGGTACTCGGCGACCTTCTCCAGCAGCGCGCCCCCGATTTTCTCTTCTTTAGTGGTCATTTCCTTCTAATGTTATCACCGGGATACCCTTATATCTCCGCACCAGCGCCGGCCGGACTAACCAGCGATTTCCGCGATCCACCCAAGGGCGCAGCGCTGGCGGGTCGGGATGCATTTCGGTGTCGTTCGCCCGGGGAGGTTAGAATTTCTGCTGTGCGCATAGGCGTTGCGCCCCTACGAATTGATTGCGGGGCCCGATCTCCCTCCTTCCCTCATCCACCTTCCTCCTCGTACCCTTGTTCCATGCCATACCAGGCCCCGCGCGGCACCCAAGACATCCTCCCCGACGACCAGCCGTGGTGGGACTACGTGCACGAGACGGCGGCCCGCCTCTGCCGCCAGTTCCGCTACGGACCGATCGAGACGCCGATCTTCGAAGACGCGTCGCTCTTCCTCCGCGTCGGCGAGGCGACGGACATCGTGCAAAAGGAGATGTACGTCTTCAAAGACCGCGGCGACCAGGAGCTCGCCTTGCGGCCGGAGGGCACGGCGCCCGTCTGCCGCGCCTACCTTGAGCACGGGATGCAGAACCTGCCCCAGCCAGTTCGCCTCTGGTACTGGATGCCGAACTTCCGCTACGACCGCCCGCAAGCCGGCCGCTATAGGGAGCATCACCAATTCGGAGCGGAGGCGATCGGAGACGACGATCCGGCGATCGACGCCGAGATGATCGAGCTGCTCTGGCGGCTGTACGAAGAGCTGGGGCTGACCGGCCTGACGCTACACCTGAACTCGATCGGCGACGGCAATTGTCGGCCGCAATACCTCGGTCTGCTGCGCGCGTATTACGCGGACAAGCTGGACCGCGTCTGCGACGACTGTCGCGCCCGCTACGAGAAGAACCCGCTGCGCTTGCTCGACTGTAAGAACGAGCGTTGCCAGCCGGTGATCGCCGGCGCGCCGGCCTTCACCGACCACCTCTGCGATCCGTGCGCCGAGCACTTCTCGCGGCTGCGAGGCTATCTGGACGATATCGGCATCGCCTACGACCTCGACCCGCGCCTCGTCCGCGGCCTCGACTACTACACACGCACCGTCTTCGAGGTGCAGCCGCTCGAAGAGGGCGGTCAGAGCAGCCTCGGCGGCGGCGGCCGATACGACGGGCTGATCGAGCAACTCGGCGGCAAGCCGACTCCCGGCATCGGCTTCGGCACCGGTATCGAGCGCATTATCATTAACCTCAAGCGTCAGGAGGTCGCCCTCCCGGACCAGCCCGCGCTCGAGGTCTACGTCGCCTATCAGACGCCGTCTGCCCGCGCCGCCGCCTTCAGGCTGTCCTCCGACCTCCGCCGCGCCGGCATCCCCGCCGTCGTTGCGTCCGGCGAACGCTCGCTCAAGGCGCAAATGCGGCACGCAGACTCGCTGGGCGCCCGCCGCGTCGCGATTATCGGCGAGCGCGAGCTGGCGGACGCAGCGGTCACGTTGAAGAAACTCGATGACGGCGCGCAGGAGACGGTCCCCATGACCGATGTGGTGAAGCGAGTTGCCGAAGCCTGACGATAGCGAAAAGTCCCGTCGGGAGCGCCTCGAGGCGCTCCCGGAGTCGCTTCCCGAGGCCGCCACAAACGTGTTCGGCCGGAGGGATGAGCACCGACAGTTCATAGTTGGGAAGAAGACGTTTGCGTACTACCTGCACCACCACCATAACCACGGTGTCATCGGGCTCTGCCGTAAAGCGCCGCCCGGCGAGCAGTCGCGCCTCGTCGCCTCCGACCCGAAGCGCTTCTACGTCCCCGCGTACCTCAGCGTCAACGGCTGGGTCGGCGTCCGCCAAGAGTTGCCGAAGGTTGACTGGAACGAGATCGAGCGCCCGCTCATCGACAGCTACCTGCTCTTGGCCCCGAAACGCCCCGCCGAGCGCCTCGAAGCAGAGCGCTGTGCTTCTTGATTAAGTCGAGCGCTTTAGTCTACAATAATCACACAAAGACTTGTAAATCGCCCCCGATTGCGTACAATCGGAGCCGCACAACCCCAAGGAGGTTCCCACCATGGCTGACTATGCTAACCCCGACTCGCTCGTCACCACAGACTGGGTCGCCCGGCATCTGAACGATCCTAAGGTCCGCCTCATTGAGATCGACGTCGACACCGCCGCCTACGACACGGGCCACGCGCCCGGAGCCGTCGGCTGGAACTGGAAGAGCGACCTGGAGACGCACGTCCTCCGCGACGTCGCCGACAAAGAAGGCGTCGAGAACCTGCTGTCCCAGGCCGGCGTCGACAAGGACACTACGATCATCCTCTCCGGCGACAACAACAACTGGTTCGCCGCCTACGCTCTCTGGCTGCTCAAGTACTACGGCGTCGAGAACGTGAAGCTGATGAACGGCGGCCGCAAGAAATGGGTTGAGGAGGGCCGCCCGATCGTCACTGACAAGCCGGGCCACAAGACCACGAGCTTCAAGGTGTCCGGCCCGGACAAGAAGATCCGCGCCTTCCGTGACGAGGTTATGAAGAGCTACGACAAGAAGGGTGTTGGCCTCGTCGACGTGCGCGCGCCGAAGGAGTTCTCCGGCGAGCTGCTGGCCCCGGAGAACTTGCCGCAGGAAGGCTCGCAGCGCGGCGGCCATATCCCCGGCGCGAAGAACATCCCCTGGGGCCAGGCTGTGAACGAAGACGGCACCTTTAAGTCCCGCGCGGAGCTTGAACAGCTGTACGTCGGCCAGGGCATCACGCCCGACAAAGAGATCATCGCCTACTGTCGCATCGGCGAGCGCTCGGCCCACACCTGGTTCGTGCTGACGCACCTGCTGGGGTACCCTAACGTCCGCAACTACGATGGTTCCTGGACAGAATGGGGCTCCCTCGTTGGCGCACCCATCGAGAAATAGTCTCGCGTAGACGACAACGGGGCGCGGTTCTTGCGCTCCGTTTTGTTATGCGCGCGAAACGTTGGTTGACCGCACCATGACGTTGAGTGGGGCGTGCCGTGAACCAGGCTCGACGGCGTCGCGCAGCTCCTGCCAGCCGTCTCACTTATGGAGGCAAGTCGACCGATAGCGGCGAGCCCATCGCCGCGACAACTGACCGCAATCCACCATCTCGGCGGGGGCGTAACAACAGCTGCGCCACTGCTCCCGTTCGCTACCGATCATCCCGGGGCTCTCGAAGCATGGCCTGTCGTTTGGTATAGTGCGCGCACATGACCGATCAGGCCGCTATCGGCAACGACTCCGCCCTTGGCGACATCCGCGTCCTTGACCTCGCCGGCGAGATCGGGCAGTACTGCACCAAGCTCCTCGCCGACCTGGGTGCGGACGTCATCAAGATCGAGCCCCCCGGCGGCGACCCGGTGCGGGCGCTGCCGCCGCACTACCACAAGCACCCCGACCTCAGCCTGTACTGGCTCAACCTCAACACCAGCAAGCGCAGCATCACACTGAGCCTCGATCATCCCGACGGCCGCCGCGTCTTCGAGCGCCTCGTGGCGACTGCGGACGTCGTCGTCGAAAGCTTCCGGCCGGGCTACCTCGACTCCGTCGGCCTGGGCTACGAAGCGCTGTCGCGCATCAAGCCGGGCATTATCCTGACCTCGATCACCGGGTTCGGGCAGACCGGCCCGCACGCCGGCTACGAGTCGCCGGATCTTGTCGGGGTGGCGATGAGCGGCGTTATGTGGCTCGCCGGCGAACCGCAAGACCCGCCGAACGTCCTGCCCTGGCGCCAGGGGTATATCTCCGCCTCGATCATGTGCGCGGCCGGCGCGCTCATCGCCCTCTACCACCGCGACGCCACCGGCGAGGGCCAGCATGTCGACGTCTCGATGCAGGAGGCGCTCTCGCTAGCGCAAGAGACGGCGATGCAGACCTGGGACATGATGCAGGCGCTGCGTTGCCGGACGGGCTCGCGCGGGATCGTGCCGCTGGACATTCCAGGCATCGGCATCTACGAATGCACTGACGGCCACGTCTTCGGCTATCTCGGCACGCCCGGGGGAGCACCGTGGCTGGAGATGCTGAACTGGATGGCGGATGAGGGCGAGGCGGAGGATCTTACCGAGGAGCCGTACGCCACCTTCATCGCGAACCTCAACCTGCGCTTCCTGACGAGCATCTTCACGGAGCCCGCCAAGATCCCGGAGAACGTCAAGACGATGAACCACATCGTCGAGGTGCTGAAGCGCTTCGTGGGGTCGCGGAGCAAGTGGCAGCTTTACGAGGGTGGCCAGCGCCGCCGCCTGCTCTGGGGCATCGTCAGCACGCCGGAAGACATCGCGAAAAACCCGCAGCTTGAATATCGCCATTGGCTCGTCCCCGTCCAACACCCGGAGATCGACGACACCATCACGTACCCCGGCACGCCCTATCGCCTCTCCGAATCGTCGTGGGCGATCAGCCGCCGCCCGCCGCTGGTCGGCGAGCACAACAACGAAATTCTCGGCGGCGAGCTCGGCGTCACTCCGGACGAATGGAATCAGTTGCGAAAGACCGGAGCGGTCCAATGAAACGGGAGGACCTTCGATGACGACGACAAGCCAAGCCAAGTCCGCAACCCGCGACGGGGTGACCCTCCGCTATATCGATACCGGCGCCGGCGAGCCGCCGCTGCTCTTCATCCACGGCTGGACGTGCAACCGCTCGAACTGGCGCGACCAGATTCCCTACTTCGCGAAGAAGCACCGCGTTGTCGGCGTCGATCTGCGCGGCCACGGCGAGTCCGACAAGCCGGATCAGGACTACACCATCGAAGGATTCGTCGACGATGTCGCCTGGTTGATCGGCAAGCTCGGCCTCGAGCGACCCGTCGTCATCGGCCACAGCATGGGCGGCACGATCGCGCTCAACCTCGTGCGTAAGCAGCCGAAGCTCGTCAGCGCCATCGTTATGATCGACGCGCCGATCCTCCCGTTTCCAGACGCCACACTAGCAATGGTAGAGCAACTCCTGGCTGGCATGAGGTCGCCCGCATATTCGGGCGTCGCCATGGGCTTCGCGCGGATGGCGTTCTTCGACGCCAACTCGCCCCCGGAGCTTGTGGAAGAGCTCGTCGCCGGCGTCGGCGCGGCCCCACAGCGACTCATGCATACTGCCATGGCCAGCATCGGAGCTCCGGAGTCGAAGGAAGACGGCGCGATCCCGGTACCCGCGCTCTTCATCCGGGCCGGCACCGCGTACGCCACCGAAGAGGAAATCCGCACGCGCTACCCCGGCGTTGGCGTAATCACCGTCCCGGCTGCGCACTTCGTGCAGATGGAGCAGCCTGCCGCGACGAACAACATCATTTCCGACTTCCTGGACAAGCTCGAATGAAAGGCGCACTCGAAGGCCTGAAGGTCGCCGACTTCTCCTGGTTCGGGGCGGGGCCCATCTGCGCCGAGCACCTGGCCACCTTCGGCGCCACCGTCGTCCGCGTTGAGTCTGAGACGCACATCGATTCGCTCCGCACGATCGCGCCCTTCCCGCCGGGCAAGACGGGCTATAACGTCAGCGGCTACTTCAACAACTTCAACGCCGGTAAGTACGACCTGACGCTGAACATGAACAGCGAGGGCGGCCCGGCGGTCGCGCGCAAGCTGATCGAATGGGCGGACGTCTTCCTTTCGAATATCACCCCTCGCGTAATCGAGCGCTGGGGGCTGACCTACGACCATCTCTTTGAGTGGAATCCGCGTATCATCGCGGCCTACCAGCCGATGCAGGGCTACGACGGCCCGCACCGCGATTTCCTGGGCTTTGGGGCCGTCCTGACGCCGATCACCGGCTACAGCTACCTCTCCGGCTTCCCCGACCGCAAGCCGATCGGCGTTGGAACCAATTACCCGGACTATGTCATCAACCCCGGCCACACCCTGGTGGCTATCCTCGCGGCGCTGCACTACCGGCGTCGCACCGGCAAGGGCCAGATGATCGAGTGCGCGCAGTTGGAGTCGTCCGTCGCTCCGCTTGGGCCGGCGATCTTCGATTACACGGCCAACGGCGTCGTCCAGGACCGCGCCGGCAACCACATCGCCGAAGCCGCGCCGCACAACGCTTTCAAGTGCCGGCCGCTGACCGACGGTGGCCGTCCAATGGACGAGCGCTGGGTAGCCATCGCCTGCTTCTCTGACGAGCAATGGCGCTCCCTCGTCGAGGCGACTGGTGACCCCAAGTGGGCGCGCGACCCGAAGTTCGCCGCGCACGGGGCTCGCAAGGAGCACGAGGACGAGCTGGATGCTAACCTCAGCGCCTGGACGGCGGACAAAGACGCCTACGATGTCATGCACGACCTCCAGGCCCGCGGCGTCCCGGCCGGTGTCGTCCAGAGCGCCCGCGAAGTGCTGGACAATGATGAGCACCTCAAAGAGCGCGGCTTCTACGCCTACCCGGACCACCCGGAGACCGGTCCCGCCGCCTACGACGGCCCGCCCTTCAAGCTATCGCGCACGCCGGGGGAGATCGCCCGGCCCGCGCCTTTGCTCGGCGAGCATACGGAGTATGTCTGCAAGGAAATTCTGGGCCTGACGGACGAAGAGATCGCCGATCTGCTGGTGGCGGGCGTACTGGCCTAGCCCCGCCATCTCGCGGGTCAGGCTCTCAGCCTAACGGCGCGCTATACTACGCCGCGTGGAACTCGACCAGCTGAAGACGATGATGGCCGGCGTCGTGCCGCTCAACCGCCACCTCGGCATCGAGATCGCCGAGCTGGGCCCGGGGCACGCGGTCGCCACGCTGCCGGAGGCGCCGCACCTGCTGAACCA
>DAINDD010000006.1:0-28983 GCA_036732045.1 Chloroflexota bacterium | reverse complement strand
CGTTGGGACGCAGCACGCGGCGGCGCTCTTCGCCGTCGCCGAGGCGGCGTCGGGGGCCGCCGTCGCCGGGGCGCTCGCCGACGTCATCACGACAGTAACGCCCCTGGCCCGCAGCGCGCAGATTACGTACCTGAAGCCGGCCCGAGGGCCGATCACGGCCAGCGCACGCCTCGACTGCGACGCGGACGAGATGAGGGCGAAGCTGGACGCCGACGGCAAGGCAGACTTCGCCGTGGCGGTCGACCTGACGGATGGGCAAGGGGTGAAGGTGGCGCAGGTCGGGGTGGCCTGGTACGTGCGCAAGAATGGGTGAAGTTCGTTTGGCAGAAATGATGGTGGCTTACACTTGGATTCGGAAATGGACACCCCCTCCCCACCCCACCCCCAAAGGAGAAAAGAAATCTGGGGGACACCCCCAGGCCCCCGGCAGCAGGGCTTCGCCTCTTTGCATTCCTCATTCGACGGCACAGTCGCTATCTGGACGACGCCCCAAGGTGACCAACAATGACTGAACGAAGGAGAAAGGGGCCTGGCGGCCGCTCGGCCGCAAAGAGAAACAGCATCTGGGGGAGGCCGCCAAGGAACGGCAAAGGGGCGAGCCCCTCTGCACTCCCCATTTCTTTCGCTGTGTGTACGACGTAGAAAGGTGACGACGATGACTGAACGGTTGGACGGAACGGTGGCGCTGGTGACGGGCGCAAGCAGCGGGATCGGCGAGGCGACGGCTCGGGCGCTGAGCTCGAATGGCGCGGTGGTGGCGCTGGTGGCTCGGCGGAAAGAGCGGCTAGACAAGCTAGCGGCGCAGATCGGCGAGTCCGGTGGGAAGGCGATCGCGATCGAGGCGGATGTCACCGACCGCTCGCAGGCGGAGGCGGCTGTCGCGAAGGCGGTCGGCGAGCTGGGGCGGCTGGACACGGTGGTGAACAACGCCGGCGTGATGCTCCTCGGCCCGATCGAGGGTGCGCCGATCGAGGAATGGGAGCGGATGGTGTCGCTGAACCTGCTCGGGTTCCTCTACGTGGCGCACGCGTCGCTGCCGCACCTGCTGAAGGCGGCGGAGGACGAGCCGAGGAAGGTGGCCGACCTGGTGAACATCAGCTCGACGGCGGGGCGGGTGGCTCGCAGCGGCGCGGGGGTGTACAACCTGACGAAGTTTGGCGTGGTGGCGTTCACCGAGTCGCTGCGGCAGGAGGTGACGAAGCGGCACGTGCGGGTGTCGGTGGTGGAGCCGGGCGCGACGACGACGGAGCTGGCGTTCCAGAACCGGCCCGAAGTGCTGCAGACGATGGCGACGCGCTTCGCGGGGATGGAGCGGATGGAGGCGGGGGACATCGCGGACGCGATTGCGTACATTGTGACGCGGCCTCGGCGCATGGCGGTGAACGAGATGCTGATTCGGCCGACGGAACAGGAGGCTTAGGGGGAGCTTCGGCAAGCCCGCGCTAGTCTAATGCAAAACGAATCGTTAAGCACGCCTCCCCTTCCTCGGCCTCGGATCGACGCCGTCGACAAGCGGCAACCGTTGTTCCCGTTTCCAATATCGCGATACGAGACGATGCGACCGCTTCAAGACGAGGTGTGGGCGCGGATACGCCTCCTGGCTACCGAACCAGTCTCCTTGAAGACGATTCAAGGTCGTCATTCGAACGCTGACTCTTCAGAACAGGGGAGGCATGCGGCGATGCTTCGTTCATGCTTGTCGCAAGCGGAGGATCTGTTCTTGCTCGCCGAAAGTGCGGCGGCAAACACCTCTGCGCTCTTGTATTACTATTCGATGCTAAATCTAGCAAAGGCTTTGATTTATTTGGAGGAGCCTAATGCGCTTGTGACCCCGAAGGATTTCTCTCACGGCCTTACAGATCGGTCGCGGATCAAGACAGCCGAGGAATTTCGCGTCGATGATGAAGAACTCGTGGTGAGACACGGGATCTTCAAGACACTTCACCGCGTGTTGTGCGGAGACGATCTGGCCGAAGGCACACGCCTCAGTCTAAGAAGCCTTCTTCGCCAGTGCGGATGGATTGGGATGGAAATGTCCGAGTTGGGTGATCCAGTACGTCTCGCCCTCTGCTGGGTGGAATCGCGGGTTAATGCGGAGGCTGATTTGGTTTGGGCGGTAGTCTTCATGCACAACCAACAGCTTACCGAGTTGTGTCGTTCCGTTGAAAAGTTCGTAGCTGACAACTCCGTGGTTTTGAGGGAGTTCGAGCGCGTCGCGTCGGAAATTGATACTCATTGTCAGTTCGAGAGCAAAGCAGTCGCGTTCTCCAATGGCGACGGATACGCGACGGTTCAGGCTATGTTGAGATCGCTTCGGTTGCATCGTCAGATCAAGTACTCATCTCTGGATGCCGAACCGCAGTACATGATCTCTCTTAGTGATTGCATGGAAGCGACATTACCCGAAGCCTGCGGTCTCCTCGCCATCTGCTTTTATCTAAGCTCAGTCGCGAGGTACCAGCCGCACGTGTATGAAGCGCTAAGACGCAGTTCAGATGGATGGCTTTTCGAAGCGTTCCTTCGTCAGTGCCCTGTTGTTTACGCAAGCGTCATGCTCATGTACATGGCTCGTGCTGAACTGATGTTCATTTAGCGTTTCTGCCAACTTGCCCCCCTTCCGACTCTCACCTACACTTACGCACGCGAACCTCGCACCTGTTACCTGGCACCCCGCACCTACAGAAGGAGCTCCCCCATGGCCCTCGTTGACGGCGGCGATCTCGTCGCTCGCGCCATCAAGCAGGAAGGCGTCGATACGATCTTCACGCTGTGCGGCGGCCACGTGCAGGCCATCTACGACGCCTGCATCGACGAAAACGTCCGCATCATCGACGTCCGCCACGAGCAGGTGGCCGGGCACGCCGCCGAAGGCTGGTCGCGAGCCACGCGGCGCTGCGGCGTCGGCGTCGTCACGGCGGGGCCCGGCGTCACCGACGCGACGACGGCGATCGCCAACGCCTGGCACAACAAGTCGCCGATGCTGATCATCGGCGGCCGTAGCCCGCTGGCCCGCTTCGAGATGGGGGCGCTGCAGGACATGGACCACACCGAGCTGCTGCGCCCAATCACCAAGTTCGCCAAGTGCGTGCACCAGACCGAGCGCATCCCGGAGTACATCTCGGCCGCCTTCCGCGCCGCGCTGACGGGGCGGCAGGGGCCGGCGTTTCTCGAGATCCCCACCGACGTGCTGTTCAAGAAGGTCGAAGAGGACACGGTCTACTTCCCGGAGTCGTACCGCCCGCCGGGCCGCGTCTACCCCGACCCAAGGGTCATCGCCCAGGCCGCCGAGTTGCTGCGCTCCGCTGCTCGACCAGTCGTCATGGCCGGCTCGGCGATCTACTGGTCGGAGGCGCACGAGGAGCTGCGCCGCTTCATCGAGCTTTACAACGCGCCCGTCTACCTCAACGCCATGGGGCGCGGCTCCGTCTCGCAGGAGCACCCGCTCTTCTTCAACCGCAGCCGCCGCGGAGCGCTCGGCAAGGCCGACGCCGTCGTCGTCATCGGCACCCCGATGGACTTCCGGCTGGGCTACGGCAAGCGCTTCAACGCCGACGCGAAGATCATCCAGATCGACACGGACCCGATCGAGCTGGGCCGCAACCGCGAGGTCCACGTGCCGATCGAGTCTGACGCCCGCGCCTTCCTGACGTCGATCACGACCGAGCTGGAGGGCAAGCAGTACAACCACCAGCCGTGGCTCGACGAGTTGCGAGACGCCGAGGACAAGTCTCGCGCCCAGATGGAAGAGTGGATGACCAGCGATCGCGAGCCGATCCACCCGTTGCGTCTCTGCGCCGAGATCGCCAACTTCGTCGACGAGAACACCATCGTCGTTGGGGACGGCGGCGACATCGTCTCCAACGCCTCGAAGGTGCTGCCGGTCAACTTGCCCGGCCAGTGGTACGATCCCGGCCCGTTCGGGACGCTGGGCGTGGGCACCGGCTTCTGCATGGCGATCCACTCCGTCTACCCGCAGAAGCGCATCATCATGGTCAACGGCGACGGCGCTTTCGGCCTCAACGGATTCGACTTCGACACCTTCGTGCGGTTCAACATCCCCGTCGTCTCGGTCGTCGGAAACGACCGCCAGTGGGGGCAGATCGCCGTCGGCCAGAAGGCGATGTACGGCAAAGACCGCACTGTCGCCACCGTCCTCGGCGACAACTGCCGCTACGACAAGATCGTCGAGGGCATGGGCGGCCACGGGGAGTTCGTCACCTCGCCGGACCAGATCGGGCCGGCCATCCAGCGCGCGATCGACAGCGGAAAGCCGGCCTGCGTGAACGTGATCATGGACCAGGACCCGCCGGGCATCATGGGCGGCTACGAGTTCATGTAGGGAGGCTCTCGTGAGCAAACTCCACTGCATCACCATTGACTGCGCCGACCCCACCACTTTATCGAAGTTCTGGGCGCAGGCCCTCGACGGCTACGCCGACGACCCCAGCGGCCTCGTTGTGCGCTCCGAAAGCGGCCCGATGATGTACTTCCAGAAGGTGCCAGAGGGCAAGCCGGCGAAGAACCGCCTGCACATCGACCTTGGCGCCCCCGACGTCCAGACCGAAGTCGACCGTCTCACCGCCCTCGGCGCGACCGCCGTCCGCGAGATGAGCGAAGGCGGCATGCAGTGGACGATCATGGCCGACCCCGAAGCCAACGAGTTCTGCGTCTGCAAGACGTAGTTCCCCTCTTCCCTCCAAGGCTGAAGAAGTTATGGCGGAGAAGTATGGCTTCACGTCAGGCCACAACCACCGCGAGCTAACGCGCGAACTGGCCCAGCCTCCAGCGACTCAGATGTCGTTGGCGCTTTAGGGAGGATCTGTTCCGGTTTTGCAGAGCCGTCTACGGACTCTGGCGGGCCTGCCCGTGGCAATTTCCGAGCATTTTGCCGTACAAACTCTGGAAAGCGCCCCAAATGAGGGGTTGGCTGAGGCTTGAAGGATAGGTAGACTGGCCGCTTAGAGCCTGAAAAGGCAGGCATTATGTCATGCTGAACTACTGCTCTAGCCAGCCGCCCGCGCAGCCAGCCGGGCGGATGAGACCGAGAAGGAGGCCATAGCACGATCTTGTTCTGAACAAGAGTACGCGTACTGATCCCCCGCTCCCCCCGGTCAATAGACCGGTCCTCGACACACCAGTGCGCCGCTTGCCGATGATTAGATACCTTTTCGTGCTGCTACTGGCCGGCGCCGCCGTCTGCAGCGGCTTCCTTGCCCTCTTCGGAATCAATGCCCGTAACCGTCCGCGGACAGAGGACATCAGTTACTGGGTTCGTCGATCCTTCCAACCCATCTCGTCACCCCGCGACCCTGCGCGAGTCACCGCCGTTCCGCGAATTGTGACGCTGCTGGCTGCTGCGGCGATCCTGAGCACGGGCGCCTACCTCGGCCTCGACCAAACCGCGAGCCAGGCATCTGTGCCGGCAGTTGCCTCTGCGACAGCGGAACCGAGAGTCGACGCCTCAGAGCCGGGCACATCCACATCACTTCATGACGAACTCCGCGCGATGATGGCGCGCTCAGAAATCCTCGCCCCGAGCGCCACTGCCGAGCCGACGCCTGCTCCAACCCCCGCTCCAACGCCCGAGGCGCCACAGCCGACGCCCGAACCCGTGGCCGCGGCGGTGGCCGTGCTCGCAGCAGCCGCGACGCCAGTACCACTCGACGGCTTCGAGGGGATAATCTGCTCCAAGCCCTGGCCTTGCGACCAGGCGATCGCGGTCGTCAGCTGCGAGTCTGGAACCGAACGCAACGGCCGCCTGGACGGCAACTGGGCGACCAACGGAAACAACTTTGGCTTGTTTCAGATCAACGGCATCCACGCCGATCTCTGGCCGGACTTCTACACCTCGTGGATGGACCCGGTGAAGAACACCGAATGGGCCTTCGAGATCTGGTCAGCCAGCGGCTGGCGGCCGTGGTCGTGCCAGCCGTAAGACGCTATCCCAACACCGAGCCACGTGGTGTCGGCACGCACCGCTGGTCGTCGACCGGCTCGCCTGTAGCATCTGCTAGAATCTGCGCAGCGAGAGCGTTCACGTCGGGAGGGTAGTCCAATGGCGCAATACCAGATGACCTTCACTCCAGTGATCCAGGGCACGGATATTCCTAATGCCGGTGCTCAGGGTGCAAGCGAAGCCCTTGACCAGATTCTTAATGGCATGCACAAACATCTGCCCGGAGGCGATTGGGAGCCTGTGTCTCACGCATTCTCACTAATCAACGGCCAACTCACTCTGTCGGTCATGTGGCGAACAACGACCTGATGCCCTGAATTGAGTAGCTGCCTGCTACACTCGCCGCACCAAACAACGGGGGAAGACAATGCGACAATTTCTGCTTCTCGGGCTGGCGTTCACGATCTTTGTGAGCGCGGTATCTGCCGGAACGACCTATGGGTTGATCCAAGCACTCGGTGGTGGACCAAGAGGAGAACAGGGAGCCACCGGGCCACAGGGCGAACAAGGCTTGAATGGTTTACGTGGTGCCGATGGCGCGTCTGCCGCATCGGATACATCAGGAAATAGCCTGAGCATCGCATTGATAGCCAACGCACTGGCAGTTACATTGGTCAGCGATCACAATCCGGGGCGGACGGTGAAGGGCAGTGATGCAGACGTGAAGGCCTGTTCCGCCTGGCTGATTTCTGCGACCGGCTCATTTACGGAATGCGGCTTCACTAGGAATCCTTGACTCAAACTGACCCACGGCCAGTTAGTGATTGACTATTGAGGCTACGATGTAGCCTGCGACTATCGGAGCCATGAATATTCCGACACCGACTATCGTGCGATGGCGTGCTATCCACGCCCAGATTGGTGCCCTCATGCGTGTGATTGGATTCATCGCCCGCTCTTCTCCTGTCGTTCCAGAGCTTTTCCGAATCCTACGCTAACTAACGCAAACAGACTACGCGAATGAAGCTAAAATCCACGCGCGCTGTTAGGTATTGAGGCGAGTCTGGACAATGCGTAGCAATGACTTGAGAGAGGCCGCCGGTTGGCGGGGCTGTGCTGGTCACGGTCGGCGACCGGTATGGCAGGTGTAGGTTGTCGATACCGGCTGACGTCGAGAAGACCGGCGGCACGAAGGAACTGCTGGTCTCGAAATTGGCGGTGACATGAAGAGCGCCCGGTGTCGAGCAATCCTCTATGGTTACCTCATCGAAGGGATCCGGGCCCGGATCCTCGATACAGTCTCCAACCCTCAAGTTGATCAGCGAATTGCTCGCTTTAGAGGTAGCAAGCGGACCAGAACTTTGCTCGCTGGCGGGATCGGGAGGGCTAATGATGCCGAACCAGATGAACCACGTGGCCACGACGACTCCCACACAGGTTATGAGTAATACGCCCCCCTTGGCCCGCCAACTCAGTTTCCAGAGCCGTTTTAGGCCAAGACGAATCTCTTTCAGCATGTGTTCATGGCAGCGTTCGCGCCCGAATCATACACCTACGCCGGGATAGCCGGTTGCAGCGGTATGGGCGACTCTGGGTAGTGGAGAGAGGGTTATCGGCGAGACTACTGCGAGAGCTGGTAGACCTTGCCCTCGGTCTTGATCGAGGGGGCGACGACTAGCTCCGCGTCGTGGAACTCGCCGAGGTTGTTCGCGCCGCAGACGCCCATGCAGGTCTGGATCGCGCCGACCAGGTTCTCGGTGCCGTCCGTGCGGGACGTCGGGCCGAAGAGCAGACGGTCGAGCGTGGTGTCAACGCCGGGGTGGATGCGCACGCCGCGCGGGAGGGCGGCGTGGCCGGTGGACATGCCCCAGGCGATGCCCTTCGCAGGCGCTTCTTCGCAGCGGGCGAAGGCGGTGCCGAGCATGACGGCGTCGGCGCCGGCGGCCAGCGCTTTGCAGATGTCGCCGCCGTTGCGCATGCCGCCGTCGGTGATGATCGGCACGTAGCGGCCGGTTTCGCGGTAGAAGGCATCACGGGCGGCGGCGCAGTCGATCGTCGCCGTGATCTGCGGGACGCCGATTCCCAGCACCTCGCGTGAGGTGCAGATGGCGCCGGGCCCGACGCCGACGAGCACGCCGGCGACACCGGTCTCCATCAGCTCTTTGGTGGCCGTGTAGCTGACCGTGTTGCCAACGATGACGGGGATGCGGATGTTCTCGACAAGCTCTTCGAAGATGAGGCCGCGCACGGAGCGCGAGTAGTGGCGCGCCGTCGTGACGGTGGACTGGACGACGAAGAGATCGGCGCCGGCGTCAACGGCCAGCGGCGCGAGCTTCTTCGTGTTGGCAGGCGTGCAGGAGACGGCGCAGATGCCGCCGCCTTCCTTGATCTCGCGGACGCGGCGGCCGATCAGCTCTTCCCTGAGCGGCGCGGCGGTCAGCCGCTGGATGACGGACGCGGACGCTTCCTGGGAGGCGGCGGCGACTTCCTGGATTGCGGCTTCGGCGTCCCCGTGGCGGCACTGCAACCCCTCGAGGTTCATCACGGCGAGGCCGCCGCGCTTGCTCGCCTCGATGGCGAAATGCGGGTTGACGACGGCGTCGAGGGCGGCGGCCGCAATCGGATGATCGAAGGTGAGGTGGGCTATGCTAAAGTGGACGTTCGTCAGTTCGGGATTGACGGTAACGGTGCCTGGGACAATCGCAACCTCGTCAAACCCGTAGGCGGGTCGGAGTTCCTTGGAGCCAACAGATAAACTCATATTGCCTCGCCTCGGAATAGGGGTTTTGTCCGGTATAGCTGGGGTGCAGCGGGGGTTTCGATCAGTGTATCAAGCGGTCGCAAAGATGGTCAATAGAGCACTTATTATAACCATATCCACAAGACAACGAATCATCCGCTTAAGCATCTGATGGGCACGCTTTTTCTCGTCGCAACGCCGATCGGCAACCTTGAAGACGTGACTCTGCGCGCACTCAACGTCCTGCGCGCGGTCTCGCTGGTGGCGGCGGAGGATACGCGCACGGCCCGCAATCTCCTCTCGCACTACGACATCCACGCCCGGCTGCTCAGCTACAACGAGCACAACATGCGCGAACGCACACCACGGCTCTTGCGCGCGCTGGAGACGGGCGATGTGGCACTCGTCTCCGAGGCCGGGATGCCGGGCGTCAGCGACCCCGGCTACGAGCTGACGGTTGCCGCGCTGGCGGCCGGGCACGAAGTCTCGCCGATCCCGGGCGCTTCGGCTAGCGTTTCAGCTATCGCCGCCTCGGGCCTGCCGTCGCGTCAGTTCACGTTCGTCGGATTCCTGCCGCGGCGATCGGTGGAACGGCGGCGGCTGTTCGAGTCGTTGGCCGGCGAGCGACGCACACTCGTCGCCTTCGAGTCGCCGCACCGCTTGCGCCGGGCGTTGGAGGACATTCGCGCGGCGCTGGGCGAGAGGCGGATCGCCGTTTGCCGCGAGCTGACGAAGCTGCACGAGGAGATCTTCCGTGGCACGCTCTCGGAGGCGATCGAGCACTTCGCAGAGCCGCGCGGCGAGTTCACGCTGGTCGTCCAAGGCGCGCAGGAACCGGCCGCCGAGGCCACAGACGATGACCTCCGCGCGGAGCTGCGACGGCTGCGGACGCTCGGCGCCTCCGCCCGTGATGCGGCGGCGGACGTCGCGCGCAGGACGGGTGTGCCGCGGCGGCGCGTCTACGCCCTTTCGCTGGAGATCGAGGGGCCGATCGTCGACCCGTCGCCGGATGCTCGCTGAACCTGCCCAATGCTACAATCGGCTCGATGCCGCAACGTATCTTTGTCGGGGTTGCCTGGCCTTACGCTAACGGCTCTCTGCACATCGGCCAGATAGCCGGCGCCTACCTGCCGGCGGACATCTTCGCGCGCTACCACCGCACGGCCGGGAACGAGGTACTGATGGTCTCCGGCAGCGATGGCCATGGTACGCCGATCACAGTCCGTGCCGAGCAAGAAGGTCGCTCCCCGGCCGAGGTGGCGGCGCAATTCCACGCCGAGTTTCTCGATTCATGGAAGGCCCTCGGCGTCAGCTTCGACTTGTACACGAGCACCCAGACGGAAAACCACGCGCGCGTGACGCAGGAGATGTTTCGCAAGCTGCTGGAGATCGGCGACATCTACAAGGACAAGATGGATCTGCCCTTCTGCACCGTCGAGCAGCGCTTCTTGCTCGACCGTTACGTCGAGGGCTCGTGTCCGATCTGTGGCTTCGACGGGGCGCGCGGCGACCAGTGCGACAACTGCGGCAACGTTCTTGACCCGATCGACCTCAAGAACCCGCGCTGCAAGTTCGACGGGTCGACGCCAGAGATCCGCTCGTCGGACCACTTCTTCCACCGGCTGAGCGCTTACAACGAGCCGCTTCGAGAGTGGCTGAATGATGACAAGAAACACTGGCGCCGGAACGTCTTGAACTTCTCGATAAGCACGATCACGACGGACGAAGGCCTGCGCGATCGGGCGATCACCCGCGACATCACGTGGGGCGTCCCGGTCCCGCTGGAAGGCTACGATGACAAGCGCATCTACGTCTGGTTCGACGCGGTGATCGGTTACATATCGGCGTCGATCGAGTGGGCGGAGCGGATAGGACAGCCGGAGCGCTGGCGCGACTTCTGGCAGGACCCGGAATGCCAGAGCTACTACTTCATCGGCAAGGACAACATCTGGTTCCACACCCTTATCTGGCCGGCGCAATTGATGGGCTACGCGAAGGCCACCGGCGAACACCACAACCTGCCGCACGACGTACCGGCCAACCAGTACCTGACGATCAAAGGCAGCAAGGCCTCGACGAGCCGGCGCAAGGCCGTCTGGGTGCCGGACTTCCTCTCGCGATACGACCCGGACCCGCTGCGCTACCACCTTTCGGCGATCATGCCGGAGACGTCGGACTCGGACTTTACGTGGTCCGGGTTCGTCCAGCGCAACAACGACGAGCTCGTGGCGACCTGGGGCAACCTCGTGAACCGCGTGCTGACGTTCGCCTATCGCAACTTCGACCGCCAGGTCCCGGAGCCCGGCCCGCTGACTGTCGCCGACAATGCGCTGATCGAGCGCACAGAAGCGGCGATCGCCGAGACCGGTAAGCAGATCGCGGCCTGCAACTTCCGCGCCGGCCTCGAGGCGGCGATGGGCGCCGCCCGCGAGGCGAACCGCTACGTCGAAGAGAACGCGCCATGGAAGCTCCTGAAAGAGGATCGCCAGCGCTGCGCGACGGTGCTCCACACGGCAATCGCGGCGATCAGTGGAATCAACACCGCGCTCGCACCGTATCTGCCGTTCACCTGCCAGACCCTGCATGGCTACCTCGGGAACGAAGGCTCCATCGAAGCTGCCGGCTGGACGCTGCGAGTTCCGCCGGGCGGCCAACCGCTGGCGGACGCACAGCCTCTGTTCAAGAAGCTCGACCCCGAAATCATCGAGGCGGAGGAAGCCAGGCTGGGCACGTGACGCTGCGATGCTAGTTGACTCCCACTGCCACCTCCAGGACCCGAAGTTCGGGCGTGAGGTCGAAGACGTTGTGCGGCGGGCTACGGACGCGGGCGTGACGGCGATGGTCGTCGTCGGCTACGACATGCCGAGCAGCCGCCGCGCCGCCGAGATCGCGGACTCGTTCGAGAACGTGTACGCCGCGATCGGCGTCCACCCGCACGATGCGAAGACGCTGCGCGCCGCCGACCTCGACGAGCTGGGCCGGATGGCGGACTCGGCACGCGTGGTTGCGATCGGCGAGATCGGCCTCGATCTCTACCGGAACCTATCGCCGCGAGACGAGCAGGACCACGCGTTCCAGGCGCAACTGGAGCTCGCACGAAGCCTGCGCCTGCCGGTCGTGATCCATTCCCGGGACGCGGACGACGAGACGTACGCCGTCCTCGCGGACTACGCGCGGGTGGCGCGGGCCGACTGGCCCCAGGAGCGCCCGCTCGGCGTTATGCACTGCTACGCCGGCGACCTGCCGCTAGCGCTGCGCTACATCGACCTCGGCTTCGTGATCTCGATGGCGGCCACCGTGACCTACCCGGCCGCCGAGAAAACGCGCGCGGTCGCCGGTGGCATCCCACTGCGCTGGCTGACCGTCGAAACCGACTCGCCGTACCTCCCTCCGCAGGACAAGCGTGGCAAGCGTAACGAGCCGGCCCACGTCCGCGAAGTCGCGCAGTACATCGCTGATCTGCGTGGCGTGTCGGTCGCCGCGGTCTGCGATGGCACGGCGACAACGGCAGGGCGGCTGTTCGGGCTGGGCGACATCGGCGAGCCGGCGGCCCAGCGCGCGGGAGAGGCGCGATGAAGACCGTCCCGTTGTACGGCCCCGTGCAGGACGACCTGCGTCACGTCGAGCAGGTCTTCGACGAGGTGAAGAACGTCGATTACGGGCCGCTCGGCGAGATGCTGAAGATGGTGCTGTCTGGCGGCGGCAAGCTGATGCGCCCGGGCCTCGCGCTGCTCTCCGGGCGCTTCGGAGACTACGATCTCGCAAGGCTCGTGCCGCTGGCCGCGTCTGTCGAGCTACTGCACACTGCCACGCTGGTGCACGATGATGTCATCGACAACGCCGACACGCGACGCGGCCGGCCGACCGTGAACAGTGCCTTCCAGAACTCGACGACCGTAATGCTCGGCGACTACCTCTTCGCCCACGCCGCCGACCAGGTCGTGCGCACCGACGATCTGCGCGTGGTGAGGCTGTTCTCCGAGACGCTGATGATCATGGCGAAGGGAGAGATCCGCCAGGACCTCGCCGCCTACGACAGCCGTCAGACGATCCGCGACTACCTGGCCCGCATCGGCGGCAAGACGGCCTCGCTCTTCGCTACGGCCTGTGAGGGCGGGGCGCTCGTCGCTGGAGAGCCGGAAGCGCACGTGGGAGCGCTGCGAGACTACGGCTACAACTTCGGGATGGCGTTCCAGGTGGTGGACGACATCCTCGACTTCGCGGGCGACCCGGCGCAGATGGGCAAGCCCGTCGGCAGCGACCTGATGCAGGGGACGCTGACGCTGCCTTCGTTCCTGCTGATGGAGCGTCTGCCGCAGGAGAACCACGTGACGCGCTACTTCGTGGAGCCAAGCGATGAGGCGCTCGCCGCAGCAGTCGAAGCGGTTCGCGCGTCAGGTTGCCTCGAAGAGTCGTTCGAGATGGCGCGGGATTTCACCCGCCGCGCGGTCGACTCGCTGTCCGCGTTGCCTGATGGCCCCGACCGCCAAACGCTGGCGTCGCTGGCCGAATACATTCTCGAACGAAAGAGCTGACTGCTGGGCGCTAGACGACTTTCCGTTCCGGCTTGATCTTCTTCGCTTTGACGGAGCGCATGCCGTCTGGCTTGACACCCCACTTGTCGCGATATAGGGCGTCGGCGCGCGCTGTAATCCGCTTCTCCAGCGATGTCCCGGCATCGCCGCGGGTCGTGCGTGGCTTCGGTTCGGGCTTGAGCAGTTCCGGGTGCTGGCCGTTGGGCAGACGTTGGGCGAGTTTCTTGACCTCTTTGCCCATGTGCCAGTACGTGCCTTTGTCCGGGATACGGCGCGGGTATCCGTCACGGAGCGTGAAGGCGGTGAAGCCGGACATGATGCGCGGCGCCTCGCGGGCGCAGTCCGGGCACGGCGCCGGCAGGGAGGCCTCACGCATCTGGCGGATCTCCTCGAAGATGCCGTGGCAGTTCTCGCAATAAAATTCGTACAGCGGCATGGCTTAACCCTTCTTCTTCGCCTTTGGCCTGGCGATTTCGGCACGCGTCGCCGCGGCCCTTGGTTTCACCGGCGCGATCGTGCGCTTCTTGGCGTCGCCGCGGACGTCGTGGTGGTGGTACGGCACGCGCTCCTTCAGCCCCTTGTTGCGCATCATCGAAGCGAACGTCGTCGGCATGATGCGGAACGCCTGGCGGCCGCACTTCGGGCACTTCGCCGGCTGTTCGGACACGGCGATCGAACCCAGAGCCTCGAAGACGTTGTCACACTTCTCGCAGTAGTACTCGTAGAGTGGCATATCAGACCCTTGATTGGATTGGCGTTGCCCGGGCGCCTTCGCGCCGCAGCCGCTCGATGAAAGTGGCCGAGTTCACATCGCGCTCGAGAACGGTAATGATGTAGCCGCGCAGGTGCCGCTCCACTTCGTCGGCGAGGCCGGCTGGCACCCGCACGCGCGCCAGATCGTTATACGACCCGCGCTGGATCAGACGCAAGAGCTTGAGGCCGTTCAGCGTCAGCACTCGCGGGCCGCCGAGGCCGGGGACGCAGCTCCGGCAGACGACCCCGCCCGCTACGGGTGCGAAGAAGTGATCAGCCGGCTCGAGCTCCCGCGTGCAGCCGACGCAGCGCTCCAGCTGCGGCCGGAAGCCGGACTGATCGAGCAGCCGCATCTCGAAGTAGCGGAGGGTGGTGTCGCCGTCAGCACCGCCGTCGAGGCGCGTCAGCGTGTCCAGCATCAGGCGGAAGATCGGGAAGCTGTGTACGTTCTCAACCGTCATTCGGTCGGTCAGCTCGGCGGCGTAGAGGCCGCGGCTCAGGTAGTCCAGGTCTTCGCGCAGGCTGCGGAAGCTCTCCAGCGTCTCGACGCCGGTGATGACGTCCGCGGTGTGTCCCTGCGCGAGCTGGAGGACGCAGCGGCTGAGCGGCTGCAGGTGGCCGGAGAGGCGGCTTGTGGTCTTGCGCACGCCCTTGGCCTTCGCGTCGATTTTGCCGCGCGTCGGCGTGTACAGAGTGAGGATGCGGTCGGCCTCGCCCAGCTTGCGCTGGCGGAGGATGATCGCCTCGGTCTTGTAAAGGCGGGTCGAAAGCGGCATCAGGCGCCCATCTCCTGGCGACCCTCCAGCGCCTTGGCCAGCGTCACGTCGTCCGCGTACTCCAGGTCGCCGCCGACGGGCAGCCCCCGCGCCAGGCGGGTGACCCGGACGCCGAGTGGACTGAGCAGGCGGCTCAGGTACATCGAGGTCGCCTCGCCTTCGAGGTTCGGGTTCGTCGCCAGGATCACCTCCGTAACCTCGCCACGGCGCATACGGGCCAGCAGCGCGCCGATCTTCAGGTGTTCCGGCCCGATCCCGTCCATCGGCGAGATTGCGCCGTGCAGGACGTGGTACATCCCCCTGTACGAGCCCGAGCGTTCGATCGCCAGGATGTCGAGCGGCTCCTCGACGACGCAGATGACCGCGTGGTCGCGCGAGTCGCTGCTGCAGACGCGGCAAGGGTCGCTCTCGGTGACGTTCTGGCAGGTGGAGCAGAGGGTGACGCGCTCCTTCACCTCGAGGATCGCCTGGGCTAGCGAGTGCGCCTCCGCGGCGGGCATCCGCAGAAGGTAGTAGGCGAGCCGCTGCGCGCTCTTGGGGCCGATGCCGGGGAGCTTGTAGAACTCCTCGATCAGCCGCGCGAGTGGCGCCGCCGTGACAGGGATGTGCTCGTTCATATGTCGAAAAGAATTATACAGCCGAGTGAGCGATTACGTCCCGGGCGGTAGTGGCCGCAGCATGCTGCGGCCACTACACTGTTACGTCTTCCCTAGCCCAGGTTCAGACCCGGAATGTTCATCCCGCCCGCGAGGCCCGCGAGTTGCTGCATCTGGCCGTTGCGGACCTTCTCCAGCGCGTCGTTCATCGCCGCCATGATCAGGTCCTGGACCATGTCAACATCGTCGGGATCGAGCACCTCCGGCTTGATCGCGATCTCGAGCAGGTGCGGGCGTGCGTTCATCTTGACCGAGACGGCGCCACCGCCGGACGTGGCGTCGAAGATCATCTCCTCCAGCTTCTGCTGCGCCTCCGCCAGCTTGGATTGCATCTGCTGGATCTGCTTCATGAGATCGCCGCCGCCCTGTCCTCCGCGATTCGCCATGTCGTGCCTCCTTCTCGCTAGTCTTGTCTGGGGACGGCCCGTGCGCCCATCTCCCGCGCCGCCTGCACGAGGTGGCCGCCCGTGCGTTGCTTGTCACCGGTCGCTCGCTCTTGCGGGGAGTGCTCGTAGACGACCGTCACCTTGCGGCCGAGGGCGATGGAGAACGCCTCCTCCAGCTTGCCCTTGTAGCCGCCGCGCTCGATTCGTTCGAGGTGGAATGTATGGTAGAAGCCGAGCACGACGGTTTCCCCTTCGCTCGACTTTAGCTCACACGAGCCGTTCAGGAGCGCCGAGAGCTGTTTCTCCGACTCCTTGAGCGATTGCCGCACGCGTTCCAGGAGATCGCCAGACGGCGCGGCGTCCGATGCCGAGACGGCCACCGGCGTCGGCTCAGACGCGGTAGCCTCGACCGGTACGGGCTCTGGAATCGGTATGACCTCCGGGATTGGCGGCTCGGCTGCCGGCGCGGCGGCAGCGCGCTCGATCACGGGCGGCTCCACGGGTGGCTTGGCCGCCCTGGGTGCGGCGCGAAGGGCGGCCGAAGCAGGCTGTGACTCGCGCTTCTCCAGCGCCGCCGCCGGGATCGCAGGCTCGGCCCGCGGCTCGCTCGCTTCGGACACGAACTCGACGAGCGCCAGCTCCAGGGGCAGCGATCCGCCTGACGCCGCCGCGTCCTCGCGGAAGTCGATGCGGCCGAAGAGCTGGAGCGCGCGGATGATATCGCCCTTGGTTAGCCGCGCCGCGTCAGCCTTCACTTCCGCCGCCATCTCCTGCGGCAGGTCGAGCGATTCGCTGGCGCCGGCCTTGGCGAGAAGGAGCCCGCGCAGGTACTTCACGACCTGCTTGGCGAACTGTTTTATGTCAACGCCGTCGTCCCGCACGTGTGCGATCAGCATCAGGCCGCCCGTCAGGTCGCCCTCCAGCGCGAGGCGGGCCAGTTGTCCGCTGCGCGCGTCCACGCTCAGCCCCAGCGCTTCGCAGACCTGCTCGTGCGTCGGCGACTTGCCGTAGTACGTCACCACCTGCTCTAGCGCGTTGATCCCGTCGCGCAGGCTGCCGGTCGCCGCTCGCGCGATCTCCTCGAGCGACGCGGCATCGAGCGTCAGACCTTCCTTCTCGCAGATGAAGGCGAGACGCGCCTGCGCCGCTGACATCGGGATGCGCTTAAGGTCGAATCGCTGGCAGCGGGAGATGATCGTGCCCGAGACTTTGTGGGCCTCCGTGGTGCAAAGGACGAAGATTGCGCGCGGGGGCGGCTCTTCAAGGGTCTTCAGGAACGCATTCTGTGCGGGCACGCTCAACATGTGAACTTCGTCCAATAGCCAAACTTTGAACCGTTGCTCGCCTGGTTCCGAAATTATGCGCTCACGGAGTTTTCTAATATCGTCAACGCCGTTGTTACTTGCGGCGTCTTGCTCGACGAAGTCGAAAGCTCGCCCTTCGTTGAAGGAAATGCAGGACGCGCACTCGTTACAAGGCTCACCATCCACAGGCGCTGCGCAACCCGCTGCTTTCGCGAGCAGCCGCCCGAGTGTTGTCTTGCCCGTGCCGCGCGGCCCGCAGAAGAGGTAAGCGTGCGCCAGCCGCCCAGAGGCGACGGAGTTGCGCAGCGTGCGGGTGACGGCGTCCTGCCCGGCCACTTCAGAGAACGACTGGGGGCGCCACTTGCGGTAAAGGACCTCGCTCACACGGCGATTATAGTCTGGCGGGGCGACGGGTTTATAGGCGCGGGCGTCGCGGGATTTGGGGAAAGCCTACAGCTTCGGCCCGCCGGAACGCCGCGAGAGCTCCGTCAGGTGCTCCCAGTCGTGCTCCAACGTGCGGCGGAGCGCCTTGCGCAGCGTGCGGACGTCCTTGGGACGCTGGAGGACCGCTCGGCGCTGCTCGGGCGTGGCCCCGCGAACACGTTCAGCGGCCAACGCAGCGACCGTCCGCAACCCCTCGGCGAGGCTGATCTCGCCGCGCTCGGCTTTTCCCTGCACCGTGCCGAACCCGGGCGCGCCAGCGAGCGCCGCCGACAGGTAGCCGCCGACCGACATCACGTGGAGCAGGACTCCGCGCGCCGGGCGGCCGCCCTCTTGCGGCCTGGCATCGAGCTGCTTGCCCGATTGCGTCTCGACCCATGCCGCGAGCTCTTCCCGCATCCCGTGGAAGCGCGCCAGGAACGTCTCGATCTCACCCTCGCTGACCGGGTGTAGGTCCGGATCGAAGGTGATGTACGGCGAGCCCTGGCCGATGAAGATGGCGGTTTCCGCGATGCGCTGAGCGACGTGAGTGCTGATCGGCGCCGCGGGGTCCACCGGCTCGCCGTGACGGCGAAGAAAGCGCAGATAAACGCGGATCGCGTCCGGAGTAGCGTCCAGCGCCGCGTCGGTCGTTGGCCCGACGGCAACACAGCCGAGCAGGTCGAACACGTGGATCATGGTCTTCTTGTGCTTGGGGCCGGACTCGGCGTAGAGGTCGTAGGTGGACATCGAGTGGTCCTTACCCGGGAACGGGCGCAGCTTTGATTTCCACGTCGGCCGCGTCTTCGGGCACGCCCAAGGCCGTGAGCTCTCGCTTGATTGCGTCGAAGCTCGTCTGGTCAGCCGCGTCGACCAGAAAGCGGTTGTTTCCCGGGTCCATGCCGCTATGCGTCGCTCCGAGCGCCCAAACGTGGCCTTCCGCGAGGTTGTACCAACTCTTTAGCTGCAACCAGTTATATCGCCCCTGCAATGGTACCAACTGGATGTCGGGGTCAAGGGGATTATACGTGGCGAGGTTCCTCAGCATGCTCGCTTTCAGAGGAGCGAGATCGATCGTTGGGTCCGTTAGGTAGACGTACCCGGTTTGCGGGTAGCTCACGCCGAGAAAGAAGAAGCCTCCGAAGCCCGGCACGCCACGGGCGATGGCCGCGAAGCGATCGTCGATCGATGGCGAAGTGGGGCCAGCCTCGACGCTAGGCAGCGGGGTGGGCGTTGGCGTGACAGGCTGTGGGGTAGGCGACGGAGTGATCGACTCGCTGGTGTCAGAGCCACAGGCGGCCGCGCCGAGCAACGCCACCGCAGCGCTAAAGGCGATCAGCCACCTGAATCGCGCCATCGTCGTGGGTATAGCGTACTCCGTCATGCGTGCGCCTCGTATCCCAGCTCCGAGAGGATCGACCGCTCGCGGGTGCGCATCTTCGTCTCGTCAGCCGGCTCCACGTGATCGTATCCGATCAGGTGGAGGACACCGTGGACGAGCAGGTGCGCGATCTCGTCCTCGACGTGATGGCCGGCCTCGTCCGCCTGCCGCTCTGCCGTCTCGAAGGAGACGATGACCTCGCCAAGGCGGTCGGTCTCGTCCGGCGCGACGAACGCTTCGCCCTCGCGCAGGGAGAACGAGAGAACATCCGTCGCATGGTTCTCGCCGGCGAACTCGCGGTTCAGTTCGCGGATCTGCACGTCGCCGGTGAGGACAACGCTGAGCTGGCACGACGGCGTGCGCTCCATCTCCAGCGTGATACGGGCGACGCCGACCATCCAATCGGCGCCGATGCGGTTGCCGAAGGCGGGGTCGATCGAGACGAGGATATCGTGCTCGGCCACGAGTTGAGTTTAGCCGAAGATGCGCGCGGCGTGGTCGGCGGCGTGCACGAGGGGGTTCGGGTAGACGCCAATCGCGAAGAGGCCGACGACGGCGATCAACATCGCCAGCCCCAGGTACGGGCTCGGCTGGAACGTCGCGGTCGACTCGGGCTCGCCGGCGAACATGTTCATCACGACGCGCAAGTAGTAGTACGCCGAGATCACGCTGTTCAGCACGCCGATGATCGCCAGCCAGACGAGATTGGCCTGCACCGCGGCGTTGAAGACGAGCACCTTGGCGATGAAGCCCGCCGTCGGCGGGATGCCAGTCAGCGAGATCAGGCAGGCGGCAAGTCCGAGCGCCAGGTATGGTGAGCGCTTGAACACGCCCGCGTAGTCGGCGATCTGCTCCGAGCCGATCTTGGCCGAGATGGCGATGATGGCGATGAAGGCGCCGAGGTTGGTGAAGGCGTAGGTACCCAGGAAGAAGACGACGGAGCTTGTGCCCAACTCGAGCTGGCGGTCGTGCGCGGCGACGGCGGCGAGGCCGATCAGGAACGTCCCGGCCTGCGCTATCGAACTGTAACCCAGCATGCGCTTGATGTTCTTCTGGTTGAGCGCCATCACGTTGCCCAGCGTCATCGAGATCGCGGCTATGGCGGCGAACATGTTGGCCCAGTCGCTCGAGATCAGGCCCTGGCCGAGAGCCACGAGGAATATGCGCATGACGACGGCGAATCCCGCTGCCTTGCTCGCGACCGAGAGGTAAGCCGTGATCGGCGTGGGCGCGCCTTCGTAGACGTCGGGCACCCACATCTGGAATGGCACCACCGCCATCTTGAAGCCGAGGCCAGCAGTCAGGAAGACGGCCGCTAGCACCAGCGCCGAGCGGTTCTCCGAGCCAGCGTTGGAGACATACTGCGCGATGCCGGACAGGCTGGTCTGGCCGGACAACCCGAAGAGGTACGCCATCCCGTAGAGCGTGAGCGCCGAGCTGGTCGCGCCGAGCAGCAGGTACTTGAGTGAGGCCTCGCTGGACTTGCCGTCCTTCAGAAAGCCGACGAGCACGTAGAAGGCGACCGCCTGCGTCTCCAGCGCCACGAAGATCATGATTAGGTCCGTTCCAGCGGCCATTATCATCATCGCCGCCGAAGAGGCCAGGATCAGCCCGAGGTACTCAGCTTGAAAGCGGTTGCGTTGCAGGTAATCGACCGAACCCAGCACGATCATCCCAGCGACTCCCGCGAAGAGGAAGTTAAAGAACAACGAGAAGTCGTCGACCACGATCATCTCGTGGGCGGCCGGCCCGCGCTTGTCGGCCAGCACCAGCACCAGCGCCAGCCCGAGCGATGCGGCGACCCCAGCCAGCGCCAGGAACACCGAGATCGAGCGGCGCCATGCGTAAATCCCCCGTCGTCCGAGTGGCAGCAGTGCATCGACGACGATCACTAACGCCGCCGCTATGAAGAGCGCCAGCTCCGGCGAGAAACGGATGATGTCGTTCATCCCAGCCTCTGCGCGATCGGGGTGACGCCGTCGCGAAGCAGGTCCGTCATCCAGGCCGGGTAGATGCCGATCACCAGGATGGCCAGACCCATCGCGAGGAGCGGGGCCCGCTCCCACCAGGCCGTAGCGTCGGGCAGCTCCGCCCACTTCGGGTCGGCCTCGCCCCAGAAGACCCGCTGGATCGTCCAAAGAATGTAGCCCGCCGCGAACGCCACGCCGATGACGCCGACGAGCGTCGGAATCTCATGCTTATCGAACGTGCCGAGGAAGATGGTGACCTCCGCCACGAACCCGGCCAGCGCTGGCAAGCCCAGCGAAGCCAGCCCGGCGACGACCATCATCACGGTGATGAACGGCATCCGATGCGCCAGGCCCGAGAGCTGGCCGATGTCCCGGGTGTGAGCGCGGTCGTATACCATGCCGACGAGGACGAACAGCATGCCGGTGATCAGTCCGTGCGTGACGAGCTGCGTGGCGGCTCCGGTCAGCCCGATGACGCCCACCGACGACGCGCCGAGCAGCACGTAGCCCATGTGGCTGACAGAGGAGTAGGCGATCAGGCGCTTGAGATCCTTCTGGAGCAGCGTCATCAGGGCCCCGTAAATGATGCTGACGGCGGCGAGGATCGCGATGTAGACAGACACGTCGTTAGCCACGTTCGGCATGATGTTGAACGAGAGGCGCAGGATGCCGTATCCGCCCATCTTCAGCAAGACGCCCGCCAGGATGACGGAGACGGCGGTCGGCGCGTCGGTGTGAGCGTCGGGCAGCCACGTATGGAACGGCACCACTGGCAGCTTGATCAGGAAGGCGATGCTGATCAGCCCGAAGATCGTCCAGGCCGGGATGATCGCCCCGTGGATGTCGCCGAGCGTCCCGAGCTCCCGGATGTCAAACGTCCCTGCCGTGAAGCCGAGCGTGAGGATGCCGATAATCATGAACGCCGATCCGAAGAAAGTGTATAGCACATATTTCCACGCCGAGTAGGCGCGGTTGCCGCTGCCCCAGATCGAGATCAGGAAGTACATCGGCACAAGCTCGACCTCCCAGAAGAGGAAGAACAGCACGAAGTCCAGCGAGGAGAAGACGCCCATAAGGCTCGTCTCCAGGATTAGCAGCCAGGCGAAGTACTCCTTCGCGCGCAGCTCAACCTTGAATGAGATGAGGACGGAGACAAGCGTCAGAAACGCGTTCAGGGCGATCAGCGGCAGCGAAAGGCCGTCGACGCCGACCGCGTAGTGCAGCTTGAATGTCGACACTCCGGAGTCGAGCCACGTCTTGCTGGTAACGAACTGGTAGCCGGACTTGTCGCGGTCGTAGGCGAGGAACATGTAACATACCGCGGCGAGGATCACGGCCGACGTCAGCGCGGCGACGTACTTGGCCTGGTGCTCTTGGTCGCGCGGGAGCGTGGCGATCAGGACGGCACCGACGAGCGGGAAGAAGATGGCGAACGTCAGCACGTGCTTCGCCTCATGTCCTGCTCACGACGAGAATGCCGACAACCGCTGCGATCGTCCCGAAAAACATGATACTGGCGTAGACCTGCGCCTGGCCCGATTGGGCGACGCGGATCTGGCCGGAAACCCAGCGCGTCGTCGTGCCAACACCGTTGACGAGGCCGTCGACGACGTACTCGTCCCAAAGCGACAGCAACCAGGCCACGCTGCCGAAAACAAAGAGCTTGAGGAAGACATCCTGGTAGAGCGCGTCCAGGTAGAAGCGGTTCTCCAGGATCTCCGGCAGTGGCTCCAGGAATGATCGAATGCGCTGCGGCTCGACGATGCGCACCTGGTAGATGAGCCACGACGTCGCCAGCCCGGCTAATCCGATGCTTACCGAGAGCGCCGCGATCCACAGCTTGAACGAGGCGTCGGTCGCCAGCTTCGCAGTCTCGGCGGGGAGCCAGCCGTCGATGATGTCGCCGAGCCAGTGGTTGAGCTGGAACGCGCCCGCCGCCATCGCCAGGACGGCGAGGATTAAGAGCGGCACGGTCATGATCGGCGGCGACTCATGCGGCTCGCCGTGGTGGCCACCCGCGTGCGCGTCGCCGGCGTGCTCGGCGTCCTCCACGTCCAGTCCACCGCGGTACTCGCCCTCGAACGTCAGGATCAGCATGCGCCCGACGTACACCGCGGTCAGGTAAATGCCGATCATGGCGACGACAAAGACCCACCAGCGGTCGGACCAGGCGTCGGCCAGGATCTCATCCTTGCTCCAGAATCCAGCGAATGGAAAGACGCCTACCAGCGCGAAGCTGGCGACGACCATCGTCGCGTAGGTCACCGGCATGTACTTGCGCAGGCCGCCCATCCTCCGCATGTCGAACGTGCCGGTCGCGTGGTTGACCGAGCCGGAGCCGAGGAAGAGCAGCGACTTGAAGAAGGCGTGCGTGAACAGGTGAAAGATCGCGGCGACCATGCCGCCGACGCCGAGCCCCATCATCATGTAGCCGAGCTGACTGATGGTGGAGTAGGCCATCACGCGCTTGATGTCGGTAGCGACGATGCCCATCAGCGCGGCGATGATCGTCGTGACAGCGCCGATAGCGGCGACCGTGACAAGCGCCGTCTCGGACTCGGCGAAGACCGGGAAGAACCGCGCGACCAGGTAAACGCCGGCCGCCACCATTGTTGCGGCGTGGATCAGCGCGGACACCGGCGTCGGGCCCTCCATCGCGTCCGGCAGCCAGACGTGCAGCGGGAACTGCGCCGACTTACCGGCCGCGCCCGCGAAGAGACCGAGCGCGAACAGAGTCAGCCACGTGGAGCCGATCGTGCCCGCGATGGCGGCCTGGTGGATGCCGGCGATGTCCAGCGTGTGCGCCTGCGTGAAGATGATCAGCAGCGCGACCATGAATCCTAGGTCGCCGACGCGCGTAACCAGGAACGCCTTCGTCGCGGCCTTGCGCGCGGAGTCTTTGTAGAACCAGAAGCCGATCAGCAGGTACGAGCAGAGCCCCACCAGCTCCCAGAAGACGAACAACTGGATGACGCTCGAAGCCAGCACCAAACCCAGCATCGACATCGTGAAGAGCGACATGTAGGCGAAGTAGCGGTTGTAGCCCTCGTCGCCCCGCATGTACTCCTGCGAGTAGATCTGGACGAGCAGAGAGACGCCCGTGACGACGACGAGCATGACGGCGGTCAGACCGTCCAGCGTGATACCGAGGGAGATGTTCAGCGAGCCGACGGTCAGCCAATGGTGCGCCTCGTAGCCGATGCGAGTTCCGTCGTTGTCGGCCACCTTAGCAAACGCCCAGATCGAGAGCAGAAACGAGCCGAGAATCGCCAGGATCGTGACGTAGCTGCTATAGCGTACATTCCAGACGGCCGGCCGGCCGTCCTGAGAGTGCGTTAATCCGAGAAACGAGACTAGCGTGATCAGCGCGAAGGAGGCCAGCGGTAGGAACATGATCGCCCATACGAACCCCTCTTTGATCACAGTTCGACCCGGGTCATTCTGAGTTTGCCGCAGCGGGAGTAGAATCTCGTACTGCAGCGAGATCGTCCCGCAGAAACGCGAGACCCTTCACTCCGCGCAGGCTGACAATCGGGGTGTCGCATCAACTCTTCCGGACGATCTCTTCTGCCACGTGGACCTTCCCCCACGGCACGTAGATGTCGCACGGGTCCTGCGCGGAGGCCTGCGCGTAGCCGGCCTGCGGGACGATGCGCACGGCCAGCGCGCAGTTGTTGAACAGCTCTTTCCAGATCTCAGCGGTGTATCCGTTCTTCGTTTGCATAAACTTCGCCCACATGTCAGTCGCCTACCACTTCAAGAGATCGATTTGATCGACATCGATCGTGTCGCGTGTGCGGTAGACCATCACGGCCAGCGCCAGAGCCACCGCCGCCTCCGCCGCTGAGACGGTGATCGTGAAGACGACGAAGACGTGCCCGGCCAGCGGGTTGTCTGATTGCACGAATCGCGAGAAAGCGATGAACGTCAAGTTGACGGCGTTGAACATCATCTCGATGCCCATCAACACGCCGATGAAGTTGCGCTTGGCCAGCGCCAGGTAAAGGCCGATGCCGAAGAGGATCGCGCCGACAATCAGGTAGTGCTCCAGGTGGATCGCCATCAGTCCTCCTCTGCCGGTTCCGGCGACACGAGCACGATAGAGCCCACGACAGCCACGAGGAGCAGTGCGGAGGCGATCTCGAACGGCAGCGCGTACTTGTCGAGCAGCAGCTGTCCGATGACCGAGGCCGTCTCCGGGAAGTCGGCCGCCCCGCGCGACGTCCAGTTGGCGTCCAGCGCCACGTAGATCAGCAAGCCCGAGACAAGCGCGCAGAGGGCGAGCGCCGGGAAGCGCATGAACGACTCCTGGTTGGTGCGCCCGGACTGCGGCGTGAGGACGATAGCGAAGAGGAAGAGGATGGAGATCGCGCCGATGTAGATGAGAATTTGTGCAATAGCGATGAAGTCCGCCGAGAGCGTGACATAGAGGCCGGCCACCCCGGCGAACGTGCTGATCAGCATCACCACGGCGTGGATCATGTTGCGCACCACGACGACCGCCAGCGCCGAGACAATCGTCATCACGGCCAGCACCCAGAACGCGATCTCGACGCCGGTGCTATGCATTACGTGGACGACTCCGCACCGAAGTAGATCGCGCCAACTTCCTGAACCAGCAGCGCTCGCTCGCCCTTCTGGTTGTCCTTGCCGTGGCCGAGGAATCGTGCCCAGCCGGCGACGAGCGCCAGGCCGAAGAAGAAGTTGACTAGCCCGATCGCCGTTAGCGCCGTCACATCAGAGATTTCGTTCTTTCGCCAGATCAGCACCTCCGCGCCGACCACGAGGACGTTGGTCAGCATGATCGGCAGCATGAACTTCCAGGCGAACGCCATCAGCTGGTCGATGCGCAGGCGCGGGAGGGTGCCGCGCGTCCAGATGTAGATGAAGAAGACTCCGTACAGCTTGCCGAGGAAGATCAGCCACGGCGGCACGTACCTCTCGGCACCCCAGAGTGTCCAGCCGCCCAGGTAGAGCGAGACGACCGCCGCCGCGATGGCGAAACCGGCCAGGTACTCCGCCTGGTAGAAGAAACCGAACTTGATGCCGCCATACTCCGTGTGATAGCCCGCCACGATCTCCGACTCCGCCTCCGCGATGTCCATTGGTGAGCGGTTCGTCTCGACAGCGCCGGAGATGATGTAGCCGAGCAGGCCGACCGGCTGGATAAACAGAATCCAGGTGTTGTAGTGGTCCTGCCAGCCCACAATACTGCCAAGCCGCATGCTGCTCACAAAGAGCACCGGGCCGAGCAGCGCCAGCACCTGGATGATCTCGTAACTGATGAGCATGGCGATCGTCCGCATGGCGCCGAGCAAGGCGTACTTGTTGTTCGATGACCAGCCGGCCAGGAAGACCGCCGGCGTGTTGATGCCTGCGATCGCGATCAGGAACAGCACGCCGACGTTCAGGTCGGCGAGCGTCATTTTGGGCGCGAAGGGGATCACCGCGAAGACCGCCAGGGTCGGCACGAAAATCAGCACCGGTCCGGCCCAGAACAGGACCTTGTCGGCAGCCTTCGGCGTAATCGCTTCTTTCAGCAGCAGCTTGAGCGCGTCGGCCACCGGCTGCAACAGCCCCGCCGGCCCGACGCGATTCGGCCCTTTCCGGTTCTGCATCAGTGCGACAACTCGTCGCTCGATCCAGATAAAGGCGAGGACGCTGAGCACCGTCCAGAGGAGGATGCCGACGGCGCCCAACAGCGTCGAGACGATGTACAGAACCCACGTCGGCGCGCCCAGCTTGTCGAGATCGTGCAGCAACCCCCCGACCGTGTTGCCCAGGTCGCGGATGTCATACCATTCGCCGCTCAGGACGATGGTTGCGAGGTTCAAGCGTCGCTCCGGCGGCGAACAAAGCAATGGAGGAAGGGATCATGGGAGCAACCCGTCGAACTGCTTTTCTGTGCAGCGAACCGCCATTCTGAAAAGCATCGGGGCCGGATGCTCTCATGCTCTCGTGCTCCCATGTTCCGGGGCGCGGGGCGGGTGAACAGGCTCATCGATCCACCTCGCCCACCACAATGTCCACGCTGCCGAGGATGACGATCGCGTCGGCAACCGTCGTGCCCACGCTCATCAGCTTCAGTGGCGTCAGGTTGATGAATGACGGCGAGCGAATGTGGAAGCGGAACGGCGCGGGCCCGCCGTCGCTGACGATGTAGTAGCCGATCTCGCCGCGGGGCGACTCGATGCGCGCGTAGGCCTCACCGACCGGCGGCCGGAAGGCGAGCGGCGCTACGGCCTGCCCCCACGGCTGAACGGTGGCCGTCCCCCAGCGGGCGCAGACCGGGCCCTCCGGCATCATCTCCAGCGCCTGCTCGAGGATGCGCAGGCTCTGGCGCATCTCCGCCAGGCGCACGACGAAGCGGTCGAAAACGTCGCCGTTGCGGCCGACCGCGATATCGAACTCGACCTTATCGTAGGCGCCGTAGGGGTCAGCCTTGCGGATGTCCCAGGCGACGCCGCTGGCGCGCAGCATCGGGCCGCTCACCGAATAGGCCATCGCCTGCTCCGGCGTGAGAGTGCCGATACCGCGCGAGCGGGCGACGATGATCTCGTTTTCCAGCAGCAGGTCCTCGTACTCGGCGAAGCGCTTGGGCAGCTCCTGCAACAGCTTGCGGGCCTGCGGCAGCCACTCCGGCGGAATGTCTTTGGAGACGCCTCCGATGCGCATATAGTTCAGCGTCAGGCGCGCGCCGCAGGCCATCTCGAACAGGTCGAGGATCTTCTCGCGGTCGCGGAACATGTGCATGACGGGCGTCTGCCAGGCCCCGCAGTCGTTGGCGAAGATGCCGACGGCCATGCAGTGGCTGGCGATGCGCTGTAGCTCGGCCATGATCGTGCGCAGCCAAAGCGCACGCTCCGGCACCTCGATGCCCATTAGCTTCTCGACCGCCATCACGTAGGCCAGGTTGCCGGTCATCGCCGAGAGGTAGTCGGTGCGGTCTGTGAAGGGGATGTTCTGGGTGTAGGTGCGCTCCTCCGCCAGCTTCTCCATCGAGCGGTGGAGGTAGCCCATCACCATGTCGGCGTCGATAATCTTCTCGCCGTCCAGCGTCAGGCGCAGGCGGAAGACGCCGTGCGTGCTGGGGTGCTGCGGGCCGACGTTGACGACGAACGGCTCGGACTTGATCGTCATTCGGTACCCCGTCCGGATAGCTCGACGCCGGGCTCGCCGGGGAAGCGCTCGAGGCCGGGCATCTGGCCGCCCGGCAGGTTCAGGTAGTCCTTGCGCAGCGGCCAGCCGGCGAACCCTTCCCAAAGGAAGATTCGGCGCAGGTCCGGGTGCCCTTCGAAGACAATGCCGAAGAGGTCGTACGCCTCGCGCTCTTGCAGGTGAGCGCCCTGCCAGACGCTGACGACCGACGGCAGCTTCGGGTTCTCGCGGTCCCAGCTGCGCACCTTGATCGCGGTCAGACGGTTGAACTTGATCGACTCCAGGTGGTAGACGACTTCGAACCAATCCTCGCGGTCGACGCCTGTGAGCGAGCTGAGGAACTTGAACTGCTGCTCGCTGTCGTCGCGGAGCCAGGTCATCACCTCGATCAGCCTGTCTGCAGCGATCATCGCGAACTCCGGCTGCGCTTCTTCGACTGCGCCGGGGAAGCGCTGATCGATCAGGTGAGCGATCTCCAGGCCGGTCAGCTCCTTCGTCGGCATCGCTACATCCACTCCAGCGCCTTCTTGCGCCAGGCGTAGAGCAGCCCAATGCCGAGGATCACGACGAACGTGACGATCTCAGCGAATGCCGTGACCCCGGCGTGCGCGAACGATACCGCCCACGGGTACAGGAAGACCGCCTCAACGTCGAAGATGACGAACAGCAGCGCAAAATAGTAATAGCGGAAGTTGAATTGGACCCACGTTGGGCCCTCCGTCTCGACGCCGCACTCGTAGGTCGCTTCTTTGACCTTGTCCGGGTGCTGGGGCCGGACGCCGAGAACGCCGAGCAGCCACGAGGAGCCGATTCCCCCGATGGGGAAAATCAGCGCCAGCAAGATCAGGAAGCCGGCTTGTCCCCATTCTGGCAGCATAGTGTATTAAGGGATTGTGAAATCCATCCCTAGCGGTTCGGAAGTATAGCAGGTGGCAAACTAAGGGTCGAGACGCTGTACTCGTTCAGTACATCCCGTACACCTTGCCTGCTTAAGCGCAGCTCCTTTCG
>DAINDD010000005.1:0-80153 GCA_036732045.1 Chloroflexota bacterium | reverse complement strand
GTCGACACCAAGGACGTCGGTGACGCGACCCTGCTCGCGCGCCGCTACGACGCCGGCGGCGCCGACGAGCTCGTGTTCCTCGACATCAACGCCTCGCACGAGGGCCGGCGCACGGTCATCGACTTCGCCGCGCGGGTCGCCGAAGAGCTGTTCATCCCGTTCACCGTCGGCGGCGGGATCGCCTCGGCCGACCTCGCCGGGGAGATCCTGCGCGGCGGCGCGGACAAGGTCGCGGAGGCCGGCGGCGTCATCGCCGGAGGCCACACGATCCGCGACGACGAACCCAAGTACGGGCTCTGCGTCCTCGGGACCGTGGCGCCGGACCGCATCCTGACCAAAGGCGGCGCGCAGCCGGGCGATCTGCTCTTCCTTACCAAGCCGCTCGGCACGGGCCTCATCGCCACCGCCGCGATGCGCGATGAGGCCGCACCGGACGATCTCGCGGCGGCCGTCGCCAGCATGAAACGCCTCAACCGCGATGCCTCTCGCATCGCCCGCGAGGCCGCTAACGCGCTGACCGACGTCACTGGCTTCAGCTTGCTCGGCCACGGCTGCGAGATGGCGCGGGCCAGCGGTTGCGCCCTGCGGATCTTCGCCGCTGCCGTACCGGTGCTCCCGGGCGCGCTCGACTACGCCGGGCGCGGCGTCTCCACCGGCGGCGCCGAACGCAATCGCGCCCACTTCAGCCCCAACGTCCGCATCGACGCCGGTGTCAGCGAGGCGATGACCAGCGTGCTCTGGGATCCGCAGACGTCCGGCGGCCTGCTTATCGCAGCGCCGCCAGAACAAGCGGCCGCGATGCAGGAGCGGTTCGCGTCGGCGGACGAGCCGCTCTGGGCGATAGGGGAGGTGGTGGAGGGCGAGGGCGTTGAGGTGGTGGCGTAACGGTCGTAGGCTCAGACGACCGCCGCCACCGCCCGTACCAACGTCTGCCCCACCCCAGACTCCTTCGCGAAGAGGCGTTCGGCTGCGGGCAGGACTACTCGTTGCTCTGAATGACAGCCCGGCGTTATCCGTAGCAAAGGGTGGCGTCAATCCACGGCCAATTGGCGCATCGCGCGGGCCATCTCCGTCCGCATCGGGGTGACCATTGCTGCGATTTCGGGGCGCTGGCTCATGATTTGCCACTGCCAGGATGCTTGTGCGGCAGACTCCCAGTCTTCGAGCGCGCACCGCTCGAAGCCGAAGAGTTGCCAGAACGGGGCCTTGTCGCCGGTGAACAAGTACAGACGCGCGACGCCGCGCTTGCCGGCCTCAGCGATGGCCGCCCGAGAAAGCAGATCGCCAAGGCCCTGCCCACGCACTGAGGGGTGAACGACGACGCTCCTGATCACACCCGCCGGGCCATAGACCTCCAGGCCTGCGCCGCCGAGAACGCGGCCACCTGCGTCCAGAACCCAGAACGTCTCCAGGAACTCGGCGATCTGAAACGGCGGCAGCCACTCCCCAGTGAGCAGCTTCTCGATCTCTGGAATGTCCTCCGGTCGCGCGAGGCGCAGTACCGGCGTGCTCATCCCATGGCGCGGAGGATCTTGATGCGCTCTTCCACCGGCGGGTGCGTGTCAAAGAGGTTGTTCAGAAAGCTTTCGTGCTCCCCGAGCGGGTTCTCGATGTAAAGCGGCGCCGTCGCCTTGTTCGCCGTATGCAGAGGCGTCGGGTCCTGCGAAATCTTCTCCAGCGCATCGGCCAGCGCCTCCGGGTCGCGGGAGAGCAACGCTCCGCAGGAATCGGCCAGGTACTCGCGCTGACGGGAGATGGCCAGCTGCATGACCGTGGCGATGATCGGTGAGATGACGATGAACACCATAGCGATCACGAGGATCATCACGCCGAGACTGCCGCCGCCCTTGTCGCGGTTATTCATGCGGGCGCCCGCACCGTACCAGGTGAAGCGCAGCATTAGGTCTGCGATCAGTGCCACCAGCCCGACGACGACGGCCACCGTCGTCATCATCCGCGTGTCGTAGTTGCCGACATGCGACATCTCGTGCGCCATCACGGCTTCGAGCTCGCGGTGGTTGAGCTTGTTGATGATGCCGCGGGTCGCTGCGACGTGCGCATTCTTCGGGTTGCGCCCGGTCGCGAACGCGTTTGGCGCGTCGTCTTCTACGACCCAGACGTGCGGCATCGGCAGGCCGGAGCCGATGCTCAGGTTCTCGACGATGTTGTGGAGGTCGGGCTCCTCCTCCTTGGTAACCTCGTGGCCGCCGGAGATCGCCAGCACGGTCGCCGTCGCGGAGTAGTACAGAATGACGCCGACGCCTGAAGCTATGAGAACGGCGGCGATGCTGATCTTGATGACAGTCGCGGGGTCCTGGTTCGCGGAGGAGCCGGCGTAGAACGCGATCACCGTGCCGATGGACGTGAAGAGGAGCGCGTTGAAGACGATGAACCCGAGCAGCAGGAGGAACGTTGACCGCTTGTTCGTACCTATGCGGTCGTAGATTAGGACCCGCTCGTGCGGGACCTCAGCCTGCGTCATAGTTATATTAGTTAGCTCGCTGCGCCCGGTGTGCCGCCGCCCGGTGCGTCAGTGGGGGCAGCGGGTGCGCTCGGCGCTGCGGGAGCCGCCGGCGCGTTGCCGCCGGTCCCGAAGTCGACGCGTGGCACCGCGCGGTCTGCTTCTTCCGCCTGGAAGAACTGCTCCGGCGCGAAGCCGAACATGCCGGCGACGACGCTCGTCGGTATCGTGGCGATGCGGTTGTTGTAGTCCAGGACGTTGGTGTTGTAGAACTGCCGCGCGAAGGCGATCTTCTCTTCGATGTCAGCGAGCTGGGCCTGCAGGTCGCGGAACCCCTGTGCGGCCTGCAACTGTGGGTACGCCTCGGCTACAGCGAAGAGAGACCGCAGGGTGTTGGTGAGCATGTTGTTTGCGGCCGCCGCGTCGGCAGGCGTCCCTGCCTGTTGCAGCATGCTCCTCGCCCTGGTCACTGCCTCGAACGTGTCCTTCTCGTGGGCGGCGTAGCCCTTCACGGTCTCGACCAGGTTCGGCACGAGGTCGATGCGCCGCTTCAGCTGCACATCGATGCCGGAGTACGCTTCTTTGACCCGGTTTCGCCCGCGGATCAGGCCGTTGTACATGCCCATGAAGATGAAGCCGACAACGACGACGACGGCGATCAAGATGATGATGACGATGATCAATCTGAAAACCTCCTGACCCTTGCCTGAGGGTCATCTACTAAGACGGTCAGGTCGTCCGAATTGTAGCACCGGCGAGTGAACGGGGGACAGTGGATGGCGTTCTTGACCGATGACCCTGGCACCCTTGACTCTTGACCCATGCCACCCCGCATGCGCGTCGCCGAGTTCATGGACCGTCTGCAAGAAACTACGCTGGCGCTGCTCTCCACCGATCTGCGCGACAGTTGCACCGCCCGCGTGCGCTTCGTCTGGTTCCAGGTGCACTTCCACTCACCGAAAGTCCACTACGAGGTGTGGCTGACCCGCAAGACCGAGCGCATCGAGATTGGCCTGCACTTCGAAGGGCCGCAGGAGTTCTCCTACCGCTGGGCGGAGCGCTTCGCCGAGCACATGCCGGAGGTGCAGGCGCAGTGCGGCCCGCAGCTCGAGCTCGAGGAGTGGACGGCGTCCTGGGCGCGCCTCCACGAGACGGTCCCCTACGATCCACCGACGCCGGCCCTGGCCGACGAGATCGCGGGGCGTCTTTCGCGCCTGATCACCGTCTGCCAGCCGATCATCGAATCGGAGCGCGACAACGTCCCGCCAACGCTGGAGGCGGAGGAGCCTGCGCGAAAAACGCCCCGCCGCTGGCACCGCAAGTCTCGAACCTGATTTGGCCACAGATGCGCACAGATGGTCCGCAGACTTTCTGGAGAGTCCCTCGATCTCTGTCGTGTTGAGCGCCGACGACACGTGCTCGCAGCCGGTGCCTCCGCGCGAAGGCATCAGGGCGGGGCAGGCTTTGGTGCGGAGAGCGACGACGGCTGTCAGCGGATTCGGGAACGGATTAACAGATGAGGCCCCGTTCGGGTGGCGAGATTCTTCGCCGCGGCTCAGAATCACGGCTGCTCACCGAAACAGGTCGTTCTCTCGTGATCGAATGGTCTGCCGCGCTGTGCCTTCGCCCTTCGGGTAGGCGAAGCCGCGGACGATGGCGACCGGCACTCCGTCCAGCTTGTTCATCACAAGTTCTGCCGCACCTGCCAGTTCATCGGCGACGCAGAGCGTGCTAACGCGCAACTCGTAGCCGAACGGGTCGACCTGGCCGACGTAGTCCGCGAAGGGCGCCATCCCGGCGAGGCCGACCGCGACGTTGGTGTGGCCCTCGCGCCAGGCCCGGCCGAAGGTGTCCGAGATGATCACCGCGACCTCGGCGCCCGTCGCCTGGCGAATGGCCGCACGGATACCCTGCGCCGACCGGTCGGGGTCCACCGGCAGCAGGCAGACTGTTCCCTCTGGCCCAACGTTTGAGGCGTCGATGCCGGCGTTGGCGCAGACGAAGCCGTGCCGCGTCTCGGTGATCAGGACCGGGCCGCGTTGCCGAACGATGCCGGCGCTCTCCCGGAGGATCAGTTCGACGAGCCGAGCGTCCTTCTCCGTCGCCTCCGCCAGGCGCTCCGCCTCTGCTGACGGCGAGACGCCGTCCAGCCGAACGACCCGTCCCTCGGACTTCGAGACGATCTTCTGCGTGACGACCACGATATCGCCGGCGCGAATGCCCGGGTCCGTGCCCGCCGCCTCGACGATCATCCTCGCAACGTCGTCACCCGCGCGGACTTCAGGGATGCCGGACAGAGGCACGATCCGGATTTCCTTCGTCATGAGATCAGCGCCGGCCGAGTTCCTTGTTTCCGAGTCCCCGGTTCCTCAGACGCCCGTAATGCTGATGCCGGAATGCGCCTTGTACTGTTTGTTGATCGTGATCAGCAGCGCGGTCATCGCCTCCGTGATGCGGGAGTTGACGAGGGAGCCGCCGTCCAGCGCGCGCATGTACTGGATCTCTTCGACGAGACCCATCACTTTCTTCTTGGCGGTCTTGTGGTCGCCGCAGACAAGTACGTCGCCTTGCATCGGCCGGTCGAGCTTCTGAAGCTGCTTGCCGTCCACGTGGTGGAAGCCGCTGACGACCTTCGCCTTGGGCAAGAGGTCTCGTGCCTCCTCCGCCGCCGAGCCTGCTTGCGGCGGCGCCGGCCGCGGGCCGTCCTTGTCGATCACCATCGGCACGACGCAATCGACGACGATCTTGTCTCCGATCGCCTCCGCCAGTTCGACGAGGATGTCGTGGTGCGCGTCCGCCGGCACCGTGACGAAGACGAACTCCGCCTTCTCGGCGCCTTCTATGTTGAAGCCGCCGTATACCTCGCCTTCGGGGAGCGCCGCCTGCACCTGCGCGACAGCCTCCGCCGCCCGCTCTTCTGTCCGCGAGCCGATGAACACGGCGTTGCCCGACTTCACAAACCGCATGGCGAGGCCGAGCCCCTCGGGGCCGGTGCCGCCGATAAATGCTATACGTGCCACTGTTTACGTACTCCCGGGATAAATCGTTCGTTGGCAGCGATGGCGCCGCGTATGCCCTTGCTCTCAAGGCTCAAATGCTCTCGCGGCGCGAGCGCCAGTATATCGTTTAGCGATGGCCACGCGATAGCAGAGTTGCTCGCGCGGGCCGCCTGCGCGTACAATCAGCGGGCGACTCGCCGGAATAGTGGCGCGGGGTGCGTCTCCGGCACACGGGTCTTGGCCATCCGCCTGAGGCGGACCGCACCCCCGCGATCGATATCGCACCGGGACGACGTCCCGATATCTCGCGAGGGATGGCCGTAGCACAGTACCACGTCTCTCTAAATAGTCTTACGCACGTCTTCAGCGACGGGCAGTCTCCCTTGACCGCGCTGCAAGGCGTGTCCTTCAGTGTGCCCGCCGGCCAGTTCCTCTCGATAATCGGGCCCAGCGGCTGCGGGAAGTCTACGCTGCTGCGAATCGCCGGCGGGCTCCTGCGTCCGTCCGCAGGAACGGCGCTGATCCGCGAGGAGCCGCCCGAACGAGCGCAGCGAAAGCGGGAGATCGGCTTCGTCTTCCAGGACCCGGCGCTGCTCCCCTGGCGCAACGTCCTCGCCAACGTGCGGCTGCCGCTGGAGATAGACGGTATCCGCCGGACGCGCGCGCTCCCAGACCCGGAAGCCCTCCTCGATCTCATCGGCCTTGCTGGCTTCCGCGACTACTACCCACACCAACTCTCGGGCGGCATGCAGCAGCGCGTAGCCATCGCGCGGGCGCTGGCCTTCGATCCGTCGCTGCTGCTGATGGACGAACCGTTTGGCGCGCTGGACGAGATCACGCGCTCAGCGATGCGTTACGAGCTCCTGAGGCTCCGCGCGGCTACCGATTCGGCCGGCCGCAAGACTGTCATCTTCGTGACACACTCCATCGCCGAAGCGCTCGTCCTCTCCGACCGCGTAGTCGTCCTCTCCGGACGGCCCGGCCGAATCGTCGCTGACCTCGACGTCGAGCTCGCGCGCCCGAGGACGCAAGAAATCGAACGCAGCCCGGCCTTCCTGGACTACTCTGACTATCTGCGTGGGCTGCTACGAGAGGCGGCATGAAGAGGCTCCTTCGCGCCCTTGCCGGCCAGGTTCTGCCGCCCCTCGTAGCCCTCGCCATCCTCATCGGCGCGTGGGAGGCTTACATCGCCTGGCGAGACGTATCGGTGATCGTCGTGCCGGCGCCGCACCGCATCGCCGCGCGCTTCTACGAGCGCCCGTGGTTCTTCTCGCAGGAAGGCGCCTACACCCTGTACGAGGCGACGCTCGGCCTGCTTGCCGGCTCCGCGGTGGCGATCGCGTTGGCCGTCGTGATGGCGCACTCGCGGCCGCTGGAGCGCGCGCTTTTCCCGCTGGCCATTGCGGCCAAGGTGACGCCGGTGGTGGCGATCACGCCTGTGCTCGTCATCATCTTTGGGTTTGGGGAGGAGCCCAAGATCATCGTCGCCGCCCTCCTCTGCTTCTTCCCGATGCTGGTTAGCGCGATGATCGGATTCCGCGACGTCGATCCCGCCGCGCTCGAGTTTTTCCGCTCGATCTCGGCTTCGCCTTGGCAGGTGTTCTGGAAGCTGCGCGTCCCGAGCTCGCTGCCGTACGTCCTCAGTGCGCTGCGGGTCGCCTACCCCCTGGCGTTGATCGGCGCCGTCGTTGCCGAATGGTTCACTGGCACGCACGGGCTCGGTTATGTCGTGTACTCGTCGTGGCTGAACTTGCGCACGCCTGACCTCTTTGTGGCTATCGCCGTGCTGGCCTTTACCGGCATCGCGATCAACATCGCCCTTTCGCTGGCAGAGCGCCGTCTGCTCTTCTGGCACGATTCCGTGCGAAGCGCGAGCTAGCGGAGAGGAACTCGGAACATGGACCTTGCAACGTGGACACAGCGACGCGGACTTCTTGCCCTCGCTTTCGTGATGGCCGGCGCGATCCTGATCGCGGCTTGCGGCGGCGATGACAACGCGCAGAGCACCACGCCGACCCCTGCTCCGGTCAGCGTAACGTTCATGGCCGGCTTCAAGCCCCAGGCCGACCTGCCGTTCGTGGGCGCCTACGTCGCCAAGGACAAAGGGTTCTTCGCCGCCGAGGGTCTGAACGTCGATATCCAGCACGTGACGACGCCCGGCGACAACTTTCCTCTTCTGGCCTCTGGCACCGTACAGTTCTCCACCGCAGACGCGGGCGAGGTCCTGAATCACCGCGCCGGCGACCCATCGCTGCCGCTTGTTTCGGTCGCGCTGATCGGGCAGACGGGGCAACAGGGGTTCGCTGTGCTGGCAAACTCCGGCATCCAGACGCCGGCCGACTGGGTGGGCAAGACGGCAGGCTACAAGGGCGACACGGTAGCGCCCGACTACCTGGCGATCCTTGCGGCGAACCACATCAACCGCTCCTCCATCAGCGAGGTACGAACCGGCTACGACCCGCAGGTGCTGACTCAAGGCCAGGTCGACATCTACCCGGTGTTCCTGGCCAACGAGCCTGACACGCTGAGCCGCCTGGGCTACCCGACGAAGCTCTTCACCGCGGCCGACGACGGCGCGCCCACGCTCGGGCTGACCTACGTCGCGACGCAGGACTACGTGCAGCAGAACCCAGATGTCGTGCGGAGGTTCGTGAAGGCGGCGCTGCAGGGGATCGCCTACGCCGACCAGCACCGCGACGAAGCGATCGATATCGTCCTGAAGTATGCGCCGGAGGCAGACCGCGCCCATCAGCGCTACATGCTGGATACGGAGCTCGCCATGGCCAAGACGGCCGCCGCCCAGTCCGGCGGCATCGGCTACCAGACGCGAGAGCAGTGGCAGGCGCTCCACGATTACCTGGTGCAATACGGCGCTATCCCTCATGCGATCACGGACATCTCCAGCGTCTTCACGGACGACTTCATCCCACCCGTGACCTCGCCGACCGCCACGCCGGCTTCACAATCCTCCACGCCCGCTTCGCCGTCCGCCACTGCGTCGCCCTAGCGCAGCGACGAAGATTCGGCGATTCGCGCCGCTTGGGGGGTTGAGGCGTTGGCATGGCCCGTAGTACGGATCGGTATATTCGCGCCGAATATGGGAAGTGCAGAGGGGCGAAGCCTCTCTGCCGGGGGTCTGGGGGTGTCCCCCAGATTTGTTCTACTTTCAAAATGGGGAGAGGAAGGGACAAGATTCGCTCTACTAGCACCCTGCTAGAATTGCGGGCGTGTCTGACCGCTGGCTGATCGCAGGGCTCGGGAACCCCGGCTCGGAGTACGCCCACAACCGCCATAACGTCGGTTACTGGTGCGTCAACCGCCTCGCCCGGCTGCACGGCATCAACCTCAAGGCGAAGACGCTGGCCGCCATCGGTGAGGGACGCATCGGGCCGACGCCGGTCGTGCTGCTGAAGCCGCGGACCTACGTTAACAAGAGCGGCGAAGCGGTCGTGCCAGCGATGCGCCGCTTCAAGATCGACCCGCAACACCTTGTGGTGATCCACGACGAGCTCGACCTGCCGGCGGGGCGCATTCGCATTCGTGCGGAGGGCGGTGACGGCGGCTACAAGGGGCTGAAGTCGATCATTGCCAGCCTCGGCAGCCGTGACTTCCCACGCATCCGCGTCGGCATCGGCCGGCCGCACGTGGAAGGCGAGCCCTCCTGGGAGCCGGAGGTCGTCGGCGATTACGTGTTGGGCGACCCCGGTGGCCAGCAGGCGAAGACGCTCCAGGACGCCGTCAGCCGCGCGGCCCAGGCAGTCGAGCTGATGCTGGCCGAGGGAGTTGAGGCGGCGATGAACCACTATAACGGGTGACGCTGTGCGATCCGATGGTCCGTTTTCACAGCTACTCGCCACCCAGGTCGACGAACTCCCGCAGCAGTTCGCTGATCAACTGCTGCTACGGGCTGAGGACAAGTGCCTTGTCCTCGTCGAGGGAGAGATGTTGCGAGTCTGGCATCGACCGAAGTGGATCACGCCGGCTCTCTGGCTCCTTTCGCACGTCAATACGCTTTTTCCGGAGACCGGTGATCACGTTCCGGTGACGATGACGATCCGCGCATCCAATCGGAACGGCAGAACCATCCAGGTCTGGGATCGCGAGTTCCGCTTTCCCCGTCGCCGCAGGTTTGTGGGACAGCTGGCATACGATGAACAGTTGGCCGCGGTGGTCGAGCGATTTGGGCCCGGAAGTTGTTTGGAACTCATATGGACCGTTCGTTTCGAAGCGCCCGGGACGTTCGTGATAGAGGCCTCACAGTGGCGGTTCCAGTTCGCGTCTGTAACCCTGCAGATTCCTGGCGTTCTTACAGGCAGCGTAATCGCTAGCCAGTTCGTTGACCCGGAGATAGTCAACGGAATTCGCATGGGGTTGACCGTGAAGAGCCCGCTCCTCGGAGAGTTCTTCGGGTATGAAGGACTGTTCGCAAAGTTCCGAGCGATCGGGGCGAGGAATGACCTCCGACACCGGCTGCTCTGACGAAGCGTTCAACGCCTACAAGCCGTGGTTCTACGCCGCGGCGCTGTATAACCTGGCGTGGGGTGCCATCAACATGATCTTCCCGCACGCCCTCTTCGATGCCCTGGGTATCGACCGGCCCAACTACACGCCGCTCTGGCAGGTGGTCGGGATGTTCGTGCTGGTCTACGCGCCGGCCTACTGGTGAGCGGCGCGGCGACCGGCGGCGCACCGGCACATCATTGCGATCGGGTTCCTAGGTAAGATTCTCGGGCCAATCGGCTTCGTTTGGGCGATCGCGAGTGATAAGCTGCCGAGCGCGTTCGGATGGACGATCATCACCAACGACCTGATCTGGTGACCGGCGTTCGGGTTCTACCTGCGCGAGGTGACGCGGCGCTGCGGTGGCTGGCGCGCGCTGCTGATGGGCGACTGAGCCTGCTAAGATAGAACCAGCCGAATAGCAGGGGCCCCGACAAGCGCGGGGCCCCTTGAAGCGTTGTCTGTGAGGAAGATGGACATTTCGGGCCTGCTCCCGACAATCGAACAAGCGCCCGGCTTCCGCGAGTTGCGCGAACGCCTCTCTGCCGCGACATCGCACGAGATCGCCGGGCTGGCTGACGCCGCGAAGCCCGCCGCGCTCGCCGCACTCCTTTCGGCGGAGACCGGGCCGGCGGTTGTTGTGACCGGGCGCGGCTCCCGGGCGCAACTGCTCGCTGAGGAGCTGGCCGCCTGGCTCGGCGAGGGCCGACGCGTTCTCCTGTTCCCTGAGCGAGACGTGCTCCCCTTTGAGCGGCTCTCGCCCGACCCGGAGACTGTGCGGGAGCGGCTGTCTGTACTCTCTGCGCTGGACGCCGGAGAGCCGTGCGTGGTTGTCGCCTCTGCGCACGCCGTGGCGCAACGGACGCTGGCCCCGGCCGACGTGCGCGGCGCGGTGCAGACGCTAACGACGGGACAGACGCTGGACATGGAAGATTTGATCGTCGCGCTCGACCGGCTCGGCTACGTGAGTGCGCCGATCGTGCAACTGACGGGCGAGTTCAGCCGGCGCGGCGGTATCGTCGATGTCTTCCCTCCGACCGCGGACGACCCGCTGCGGATCGAGTTCTTCGGCGACGAGATCGAGAGCCTGCGCCACTTCTCGACGGCCACGCAGCGCACGATCCAGACGGTCGACGAATTGCAGATCGGCCCGGCGCAGGAGATCGCGCTCGCCAGCGCGCAGCCGGCTCTGGAGCTGCTCGCCGGGCTCAACTACAAGCAGGTCTCGGACGAGGTGCGGGCGCGGTTCGAGGAGGACGTCGCGTATTTGCAGAGCGACCTCGCCTTCCCCAATCGCGACTTCTACGTGCCGTTCCTCGCGCCGGCCACGCTGCTCGACCACCTGCCCGCCGGTGGCCTGCTCATCGTCGACGAGATGAGCGACCTGCAGGCGGCCGTCGACGAAGCGCAGGAGGATGCGGTCACCAGCCGCGCGGAGCTGGAAGGGCAGGGCGAGATCCCGCGCGGGCTGCCGCAGCCCATCGAGGACTGGCCCGCCCTGTCGGCCTGCATCGAGAAGGCGTCACGAGTGCTTACCCTCGCGCGGTGGGCGATGGAAGGCGAGACGAAGGTCGTGCCGCTGCCCTTCTCGGCCGCGCCGGCGTACGGCGGACAGCTCCGCAAGCTCGTCGACGAGGCGATCGCTGGGCTGGCCGCCGGACACCGCACAGTGATCGTCTCGCAGCAGGCGGACCGTCTCTCCGAGCTGTTCGAGGAGCAGGGCCAGCCGGTCGCCGTGCTGGCGCACTTGCCGGCCGAGCCGCCGCTGCTCTCGCTTGTCCACGGCTCGCTATCCGAAGGCTGGAGGCTGGCCTGCGACACGTCGCTCACGCTGCTGGCCGACGCTGAGGTGTTCGGCTTCATCAAGCAGCGCCGGACCGCGCCGCGCCAGCAGGTCAACCGCGAAGCTTTCCTCGCCGAGCTTGTCCCGGGCACATACGTAGTACACATCGACCACGGCATCGCCAGGTTCCACGGCCTCATCCAGCGCACCGTCGACGGGCACGAGCGCGAGTACCTGGAGCTTCACTACGCCGAAGGCGACCGCCTCTTCGTCCCGACCGACCAGCTCGACCGCGTCAGCCGCTACATCGGCCCATCCGACCGCGCGCCCTCGCCGACCAGGCTCAGCAGCGGCGAGTGGCAGCGCGCCAAGCAGCGCGTGCGCAAGGCCGTGCAGCAACTCGCCAAAGACCTGCTCGCACTATATGCCGCCCGCGAGGCTATGCCCGGCTACGCCTACCCCCCGGACACCGCCTGGCAGGCCGAGCTCGAAGGCTCGTTCCCGTACGTCGAGACGCCGGACCAGCTGGCCGCGATCAGCGCTGTCAAGCGGGACATGGAAACGCCGCGGCCGATGGACCGGCTCGTCTGCGGAGACGTCGGCTACGGTAAGACCGAGGTCGCCATCCGCGCCGCGTTCAAGGCCGTGATGGACGGCAAGCAGGTCGCCATCCTCGTACCAACGACCGTCCTCGCTCAGCAGCACTACAACACCTTTCGCGAGCGTCTGGGCGCTTTTCCGGCGCGCGTCGACGTCATCTCCCGCTTCCGCAGCGACACGGAGCAGAAGCAGATCGTCGAAAACCTGGCGACGGGCGGAATCGACATCATCATCGGCACGCACCGCCTGCTGCAGAAGGACATCCGCTTCAAGGAGCTCGGCCTCGTCGTCATCGACGAAGAGCAGCGCTTCGGCGTCGCGCACAAGGAGTTCCTCAAGCACATGCGCCGCGAGGTCGACGTGCTTACGCTTTCCGCGACACCGATCCCGCGCACGCTTTACATGTCACTGGGCGGCATTCGCGACATGTCGACGATGGAGACGCCGCCGGAAGAGCGCCTGCCGATCAAGACCTACGTGTCGGAGTTCGAAGAACGCACCGTCCGCGACGCGATCGTCCGCGAGCTGGAGCGCGGCGGCCAGGTCTACTTCGTGCATAACCGCGTGCACAACATCGACCTCATCGCGAGCAAGGTGCGGGACATCGTGCCCGACGCGCAGATCGGGATCGGCCACGGCCAGATGGACGAGCACATGCTGGCCCGGGCGATGGACGAGTTCACGCAGGGCAAGCTCGACGTGCTCGTCTGCACGACGATCATCGAGTCCGGCCTCGACATCCCGAACGTGAACACGATCATCATCAACCAGGCTGACAAGCTGGGCCTCGCGCAGCTCTACCAGCTCCGCGGCCGCGTCGGGCGCGGGGCGAACCGCGCCTACGCTTACCTCCTGCACGAGAAGAAGGGTCGCCTCACCGACACCGCACGCATGCGCCTGCAGACGATCTTCGAGGCGACGGAGCTGGGCGCAGGGTTCCAGATTGCCCTGCGCGACCTGGAGATCCGTGGGGCCGGCAACCTCCTGGGCGGCGAGCAGTCCGGCTACATGTCGGCGATCGGCTTCGACCTCTACGTGAAGCTGCTGGCCAACGCCGTCGAGCGCTACCGCGCGCTGATGCGGGGTGAGACGCCAGCGCCCGAGAGCGAAGGGCCGGGCGTGACGATCGACCTGCCGATCTCGGCGCACTTGCCCACGTCCTACGTCCCGGACCTGAACACCCGCCTCGCCCTCTACCAGCGCCTGAGCGCCGCCGCCGATCCAGAGGCCGTCGCGGACATCGGCCAGGAGATGGTCGACCGGCTCGGCGAACCGCCGCCCGTGGCGCGCAACCTGATGTACGTCGTCGTTTTGCGTGCTATGGCCAGGCTTATCGGCGTGCAGTCGATCACGACGGATGACGGCGCCGCCGTCATCCGCATGCGCGAGGGCGAAGCGCTGCCTCTCGATGTGCTGGAGGGCGCGGTGCCGCGCGGCGTCCAGCTGACCCGCCATTCGCTGCGAGTGGAACTGACGGAGGGCTGGCGCGAGAGGTTAAGACGTAGTTTGGAGCAGGTGGCAAACGCCAAAGCCGCTGACGAGCCGGTCGCGGCGGGCTCGGCCGGTCAGGGGACGTAGGGATCACAATCTCACAAATGCTCACGCCCGCAGGTATCGTAATCGGATATCGAGCGGTTGACAGCCTTCCGGGACACGGTTAGCCTGTTTCCCCGTGAAGCAATTCACCCGGGTCCGCGCTGAGGCGCGAATCGCGCAGCGGACGCCGCTTACTCTGGGGGAGATTTCGAACCGGCTGGACAGGATCCATGTCCTGGCCGTCGTGCTTGCGTTGGGCCTCACCCTCTACCTGACCGTACAGCCCACTCAGAACTGGCTCCTCCTTCTCCTTACTGCGCTAGCTGCGTTTGGCACCGACGCTATCGTCCGCCACCACCCCGACGCCGCTTTCGAGCGCTTGGACGACACCGCACTCTACCTGTTTGTGCCAGTGCTTTTCATGCTGAGTGTCGGCATATTCCTCAACGAGATGGCCAGCGGATACTGGTCGGCGGCCGCGGGCCTGCTCTCCGTCGTTCCCTTCTGGGCAATCCTCCGCGCCGAGTACGAGTCCGTCGACCGCACGTCGCCGAATTACCAGCTGACTCGCCTGATCCTAAACGGCGCGACCTACGTAATAGCCTTCCTCTTTTTCGCGACGATCTACGACTTCGACCTCAGCCTCTTCACCGCGTCGTTCGCCGCCGGCATCGTCAGCGTTCTGCTGGCGATCGAAGTCCTGCGCGAAGAAGGCATGGACTCGACGCGGACGATCCTCTATTCGCTGGCGATCGGCGTCCTGCTGGGCGAGGCTGCCTGGACGGCCCACTTCCTGCCGCTGGACGAACGCGCCGCCGCCGTCTTTCTGCTGCTGGCCTTCTACCTGATGACGGGCCTCATGCATAACTACCTGGCGCGCCGCCTCAGCCACAAGACGGCCAGCGAGTTCGCCCTCGTCGCCGTGGCCGGCGTCGTCATCATCGCCCTTTCTCACACGTACTAGCCGCGCGCGCAGCCGACCCGATCTGCTGGCCGACCGATTTCCGGGCGTGGTACGATATCCGAGTCCTCCGGTCGGGGCGTGGCGTAGCCCGGTAGCGCACCTGAATGGGGTTCAGGAGGTCCTCGGTTCGAATCCGAGCGCCCCGACCAAACCCGTACACGGTCAGTTGGCCCGGCAAAAAGATACTAGTTAAGAGGACTCTTTCCAAGCGTCACAGTCCGGTCAACAGCCGCGTCACGCGCACCTCACACCCATTGGACGCGCGGCGCAAGGGAGCGGGATCATGCGCTGGGAAGAGATGCCAAAGGTCACACGAACCTCGCCGCCGTGGTAAAGCAGTTCGAGAGCCTGTGGGTGCCAAAATTACGTCTGAGTCTGAAACTTGAGTCTGTGCTATGAGGGCAATTTCATCCACGGGCCGCTCAGATCGGCATCGAGACAATCCTCACCCCGTGCACTCGCCGAAGGCGAACGCCATCGGCGAGTGCGTCGTCGGCACACTGCGCAGAGAGTGTTTGGACCTCCTGATCATCACTTAACGAGCACCATCTGCGGGCAGTGCTGCGGGAGTACGTCGAGCACTATAATCGCGCGCGGCCCCATCGCCCGCTGCAACTGACGCCTGCAAACGGGACAGTCATTGGCCTCGGATTGTTAGCGACTGGACGGATCGTCGGTGGGCCAGCCCTTGGTGGCTTACACTATGAATGCGCACGATTGGCCTCATGATGCGGAACATGACGGATGCAATTTTGGCACCCGACAATACTCGCCGGTGCGAAACAGGAATCGCCGGCGGAAACACCGGTGATTCGTTCGATTGTGAGATTCGTCTATACCGGCGCGCCCGCCCCCACGAAGCGGCCGTCCCGCATGTCCATCACCTCATCTGCCTGGCGGGCGATGGAGTCATCGTGAGTGGCGATCAGCACCGTGCGGTTCTCGGCCGCCAGGCTTCGCAACAGCTCCACGATCACAGCACCGGTCTTCGAGTCCAGGTTCGCCGTCGGCTCGTCGGCCAGAATCAGCGGGCAATCGTTGGCCAGCGCGCGGGCTATGGCGACACGCTGCTGCTCGCCGCCGGACAGCTTCGCCGGGCGCCTGACCCAGCGGTCCGTTGCCAGCCCGACCCGGCCGAGAAGTGCCTCGGCGCGCGCGCGCATCGTTTTCGTGGACTTGCCGCCGGCCAGCTCCAGCGGCAGCATTACGTTTTCGAGGGCCGAGAGCTGCGGCATCAGGTTGAACATCTGGAACACGAAGCCAACCTTCCGCCTGCGATAGTCCACCTCCGCGCCGCCGCTGAGCTTGCCCACGTCGACCCCACCCACCATCACCGTGCCAGAGTCCGGCTTGTCCAGCGCGCCGAGCAAGTTGAGCAGCGTGCTCTTGCCACAGCCGCTGGGCCCGCGCAGGACGATCAGTTCGCCCGCCGGGAGCTTGAAGCTGACGCCGTCCACCGCCGGCACTTCGGCGGGCCCGCTCTTGAAGTGTTTCTTCAGGTTCTCGACCACCGCCGTGAAGGTCGTGCCGTTGACCGTCGGCGGGCCTGCGGTTACTTCGTTCGTAATCTGATCACTCATGGCGCAGCACCTCCGCTGGCCGCACGCGACCGACATACCAGACAGGCACGATTGTCGCAACCAGCGCGAGGCCGACAGCAATCGCCAGCGCGTAAAGGAAGACCTCCGGCGAAACCGCAACGTTGACGCTGCCGAGCAGACCGTTCGCTCCGCCCGCTGCGTTTCCGGCCGCCGCGAAGAATCTTCCGCCGCCGCGACCCGCCACTCCGGCGGCCGCGCCGCCGCGGCCTCCAACAGCCGTCGAAGGGCTGGAAACGAGCCCGTTGGCGACGGTCTGCGCGAGCGGGAACGTTGCCAAAGCACCCAGAAGTGCGGCGCCGATGCTCATGATGCCCGTTTCGATCCCGAACTGACCGATCACGTTCCAGCTGGAAGCGCCGACCGCCTTCATGATCCCGATCTCGCGGACCCGCTGCCGTGCCACAAGCCCGATCGAGAAGAGGATGATCGCTGCGGACGCGATTAGCGCTACGATCATCCCGATCTGGCTGCTGCTCTGCGCATCGGAGAGCGGCGAGCTGATCGTGGAGAATGTGGACAGCGCGGTCGTGACGTCAGCCTTGTCGGTGCCAAGGCTGGACTTGATCGCCGTGCTGACAGCGTCGACGTTGTCGACGCTGTCGGCCTTGACGATCGCCTGGTCAACCTCGTTCGACCGGCTAAAGATGGTGCGAGCTGTGTCGATCGGCAGCGCCATTGAGTTGTCGCCGAACTGCGTGCCGGTTGTGTAGATGCCGATCACCGTCATCGTGGTGCCGGACGTTGTCGCGGCGGTAGTGCTGTTCGTCGTGGTGCTGGTTGTCGTCGTGCTCGTTGGATCGAGGACGAACGTGCTGCCGACGCTCAAGTTGTTCGCCGTGGCCAGCGTCTGCCCGACGACCGCAACGTCGGTCCCCTCATCGGCGGCCGTGAAAGAGCGACCGGAGGACAGCGTGACGTCCTGCACACCGACTGACGCCAGCGTGTTCGGGTCGTCCGTACCCGTCACCAGGATGCCGCCACGGCCGCCGCCGCCGTTGCCCCGACCCGGCCGCGGTGTCGCGTTCGCTCCTCCGCCAAAAGTAATGCCGGACACGAGGTTGGTGCCGCTGTACCGCGTCGTGATCACGCGAGTGATGCTCGCCACGTGCGGGATGGTGGTCAACTGTTGCAGGTCGGCATCCGTGATGATCGGATCCGCTGTCGCGGCGGTGCTGCTGCCGGGCGCGGGGGTTGCCGTGGGGCTTGCGCCGCCGCCATTGTCGCCGCCGAAGAAGCCGCCGCCGAAGCTGCCCGCCGGCCGTACCGTGATCTCCGTGCCGACCTGGGCCCGCACGTCGTCCAGGCGCTGCGCGAAAGCACCGTTCACCGTGATCATGATCAGTGCCAGCCCGATGCTGACGGCGAGGACGCCCACCATCAGCGCCGCACGCAAGGGACTTCGGATCAGCGCTCTAACGCTGCGTTTCATCGTTCTCATATCTATATGGCACCTCTCCTCGTAGAGTATGGGGCTGATGACAGGCTAGGAGGCGCAGCTTAAGAGAACGTTAGAGAGGGGTGAGGCGACGCTAATTCGCCCGCTCCCGTTCGCCGTTGGCGACTGCCTGGCGGGCGATGGAGTCGTCGTGGGTGGCGATCAGCACCGTGCGCTCGATGACCGACGCTCAGCGCCCCTAGCGCTCCGGCGGCTGGTAGGCGCGCTGGCTTGCCGCACTCCGGCTCGCAGCGCCCTGGCCGCGTCGCGCGGTTCCCGCGCCCTTTGGTGGGGTAGGGCGCCAGCCCTGCTTGCCCACCCCGGAGGGTAGCCGAGTCGAAGAGGGACCCGGCCTGGACGTTTGCTCGACGGCGGACTAGCAGCGACAGGCGCTTCGCGGTTCCACGATTGACCTAGCTCATATCATTCTGATCGATGTCTGCCGCGCTAGCTGAACCGTTGCTTGATGAACTCTTGCGTTTGGGCGTTAGTCAGTTCAGAAGTCGAAACACCGGTGCGAATGTAGAACCGGTCTGCGTTGCCATCCTTGACGAATACGGCCGACTTACTTGGCGAACATTCCACTGCGATTACTCGTTTGCCTTGATAGTCCTCGAATCGCGGATGCATGTACATCATGTAGTGGGGCCCGATCCGGCCGTTGATTAGGTTTGCCAGATGCAGTTGCATCTTGTCCTCGTTTTGAAATCCGTCAGCGTTTAGCCCAAGGGGGGCACCGTGGTCGGACACACCGATAATCAAGGTTCCCCCGCTAGTGTTCAGAAAGGCAGCCAGGGTTTTCAAGGTTGCCAGTTCCATCTTAGGGTCGATTTGTTGGGTGTGCAGATTTGTCCGGAGAGTCGCCTTGAACTCCACGCGACTTGTTTCACCGTTCCCGACAATCTCGTCCAGGCTTAGAATAATTTGACCGTCTGTTGGTACTTCTCCGCTAAGCCGCGCGAAACCTTCCTTGATGATCCCGGCGATAAGGTCACGGCGCCTCATCAGAAAGTCCGGGTACGCCATGGTTTCCCAACCGTCGGGAAGCCCATGCCAGCCGTACATCTTTTGAAGCTCTTTCGGGCCAAGTTTGTCGCGGTACTCGGGTAGGTAGTCCGCCGGTGCCCTATCCGACACGTCGGCGTTGTCCCCCCACTCTACGAGTGCGAAGTTGGCAATCTGGTTGGTCTCGCGAAGCTCGGTTATGCCGATGCTCTTGAGGTATCCCTTCGGGAACAGGTGGTGACGCTCGATCGCTGCGCGGTTGCCATGCAAAGCGGGGTCCAACAGGTCACTAACTTTGAGGGTGAGAAGAGCACTTTAGCGTCCAGCAGCACTAACGCTGCGTAGAACGCGAACAGCGACGGGCTCCTTGGAGACGAGGTCGCCAATTCGTTTGGCAGCGTGATCGACCAGAAGTCGCTGGTAAGAGATTCGTCGCACACGCGGTCGAGGGCCCGGACGAATGCTTCGGCGTCCTTCACTTCCCGCAAGCGCGCCAGATCAAATTCCATCGCGGACTCTGGCGAACTCGAGTATCGCGCCGTCAAGCTCGACATGAAGAACCAGCGTGCGATCGCTCGCCGGAGCCGGTGCTCTTCCACGCCGTACTCGCATCGTCCTATCAGATAAAACGCGTAAGCGTAGATCAACCCCGTTTGCGAGCTGATCGTTTTTGAACTCCGGTGTCCCGATAGCATGATCGCCTTGAAGAAGTCGTGCCAGTACGTCAGATTTAGGACCCGCGTCTGCGCTTGTTTCAGCACTGCAAACTGCTGGTCCCGTCTCTCAGCCGTGAACTCTCCGGTTTCGAGATCCTTGCCGCGAAGGATCGAGTACACATTGCTTAGTCGCGCGCGCTTGAACCCCAACGAGACAGCCACGCGGAGTAGCTGGTCGGGTGCAGGAGTAACGAAGTGCGTGTAAGGCGACGGTCCCGTGCCGGGCGCTTTCGCTTGCCGGCAGAATGTTTCAAGCCCCGCCCGGCCTTCATCCCAGAACACTGACATCAAAGTAAGCAGGAAGTCCGCCTGGTTGAGCGGAGTCCCTTTGCTGTTGATGCGGACGAATACATCCGCCACGTCCTCTTCGCTGATATTGGATGCCAATTCGAGCGCAGTGAACGGGAAGTTTTGCAGCCCGTGAAGGCGGGTGATGGAGTCATTGATCCGCTGCTCATCTTCCTCGGAAACTTCGCGTGTCGCCTTCAGCGCTGCGATGTACTCGTTGACGAAAGGAACTAGGCCCGGTTTCGGACTCCACGCAGCAGAGATGTTGGGGATGTACGACTTGTCTCGCCGAATAGCGGCGTCGACTACCTCAAACTTCTCGAGAAGCGGGTTGAACGCGATGCCAATCTGCTCCGCCGTGAAGTTCTCGCGGAGGACTTTGATTCCCCTCACCACCGCGTAGAGCGAAGTCAAGCGCTGTTGCCCGTCCACGATCAAAAGGCTGGGCACGCGCTGTCTTTCGTCCACACCGATTTGCTTCGCGTCCTCCGTGAGCGCGTTCTGCCAAAGGAGCAGATAGCCGACCGGATAACCCTTGTACATCGAATCGAACAGATCCCGGACCTTGATGTTGTTCCAGACGAACGGTCGCTGGATGTCGGGAAGTCCGATTTGCCCCATTCCGATCAACGTCACGAGGCCATTGACGTCGTAGTTGGCTTGTTTGAAAACAGTAATGGTCATAGTTCCCCCTCGAAACGTGGTGTCCGGCTTGTTGATTCTACCTTTGCGAAGAGTTGGTGCAACCTTGGCGAAGGGCGATTGAGGCCCCTACAATCGGGCCACCATAACGGAACGTCAAGAAGCACTGGGTGACGCGCTGGCAAGCAGGAATTCACTAAACATAATCTCCAGCTTTTGAGCACAAAAGTGCAATTATAATCGGTCAAGCGCTGAAGACCATCCTCGCCTTCCAGATATAAATCGACGTCGCCATACGGTCTACTTCCGGAATTACTCCGTACTCCTAAAAACACGAAATTACCAAACGAAATCCCAGTTTTACTCACTTTCCCTTCCGCCTCTCCCGGCGCACTTACCATCATCCTAACGGATCGACGAGGCAACGCTAATTCGCCCCCGCTCCCGTTCGCCGTTAGCGATTTGTCAAACTCGGCCAATGCTGGCAGACTTGTTCCCGGTGCCTGCGTCCGAGCGCTGGGCTTCCGCAGCGGGACGTACAGGACTCCACGGAATAGCAGGGGGGAATGACTGATAGTTAGACACGTACTCGTGATTTGCCTCGCGCTGGCAGCCGTGCTGATCGTTCCCGCTCTGTCAGCTCCGGCAAAGCAGGACGGCGGGCATGATTCGCCCCAGACCCTGGTTGCGGCCGCGCTCACGACCGCCGCCCTCTCCCCGCACCGCGCTGAGTCGCTGCGTAACCTTGAGTTGCCTCAAGCCGAGACCACCGTCCCTCCGACAGCCCAGCCAACGCCGAGCCCGTTGCCGACGCCCACGCCAGAACCACTGCCGACTATGGAAGTCCGCCCCGGAGAGACGCTGTTAGAGCTCGCCGGTTGGTTCGGCGTAACGCCCTTCGACATCGCCGCCGCGAACGGAGTCAGCGTCGACGACTTCCTGCAGATCGGCCAGGTGCTGTCGATCCCGGTGCCGGCAGCCGCTTTCGCGCTCCCACCCGCTCCGGCCACTGAACTTCCACTACCGGACCCTGCCTCAGACGTCGTGCCGGTCGCGCAACCCACTCCGGCGGCGATCACTGCTGCGCCACCGCCGGCTGCCACGCCGTACGTGCCGCCGGCATCCAGCGACGTGGTCGCCGCGATCTGCTCGCTGTCCTGGCCCTGCGATCAAATGGTACGGATAGCTGCATGCGAATCAGGATTGAACCCGGCCTCAGTCAACCCGGCGGGCTACTGGGGCCTGTTCCAGATCAGCTACCAGTTCCCTGGTTGGGACGATCCCCTGACGAACGCTACGGTCGCCTACCAGCAAGAGTACTTACCAGCCCTGACCGCCGGGGACGCGCTCTCCCCATGGCCGGTGTGCCGCTCCTATTGACGCGCCCGAGAACGCTCTTCCGTCTGCTGCGAGCTTCCCGCGCGCGCCCCGTTTGTGGATAATCGGGAGCATCCCATGACACGTGGAATGCTGACGCTCGAAGAGTTGCGCGCCCAGGTGGAGAGCGGCGCCGTCGATACGGTCGTCGTCGCCTTCACGGACCACTACGGCCGCCTGCACGGAAAGCGGTTCGACGCCGGCTTCTTCGTCGATGAGGTGCACGCGACAGGCTCTCATGCCTGCGACTACCTGCTGACGGTGGACATGGAGATGAACCCGGTTCCCGGCTACCGCTACGCCAGCTGGGAGCAGGGCTACGGCGACTTCCACATGGCACCCGACCTCTCGACATTGCGCACGGTCTCCTGGCTGGACCGCACGGCGTTTGTCCTCTGTGACTTGCACGATACAATGACGCACGAGCTCGTCACCGTCGCCCCGCGCTCGATCTTGCGCCGGCAGCTCGACTGCGCGACGGAGGAGGGCTACACGGCGAAAGCGGCCTCGGAGCTGGAGTACTACCTCTTCGACGACACGTACAAAGCCGCGGCGGCGAAGCGCTACGACGACCTTACTCCCGCCGGCTGGTACGTCGAGGATTACCACCTCCTCCAGGGCACCCGCGAGGAGCGCTACAACGGCGCAGTCCGCCGCCACCTCGCCGCGTCAGGCATCCCCGTCGAGAACTCGAAAGGCGAGTGGGGCCGCGGCCAGCACGAGATGAACATCCGCTACGCCGGCGTCCTGACGATGGCCGACCGGCACTCCGTGATGAAGCTGGGCATGAAGGAGATCGCGGAGGGCCTGGGCTGTAGCATCACGTTCATGGCCAAGCCGTTCGCGGACCAGGCGGGCTCCAGCTGCCATGTGCACCTGAGTCTCTGGCGCGGCGACGACAGTGTCTTCCCGGGCTCGCAGGCGTTCGGGCCGGTGCAATGCTCGGACGACTTCCGCTGGTTCCTCGGCGGCTGGATGGCCCACGCGCCGGAGCTAATGGTCTTCTTCGCCCCGACGATCAACTCCTACAAGCGCTACCTGCCCGGCTCCTGGGCGCCAACCGGCATCGCCTGGAGCTACGACAATCGCACCGCCGGCTTCCGCGTCGTCGGCGAGGGAAAGTCGCTCCGCATCGAGTGCCGCATCCCCGGCGCCGACTGCAATCCGTACCTCGCCTACGCCGCCGTGCTGGCCGCCGGCCTCGACGGCATCGCGAAGAAGATCGAGCCGCCACCCGTCTTCGTCGGCGACGTCTACGAGGCGGCCGGCCTCCCGCGCGTGCCGGCCACCCTGCGCGACGCGCTCGCGCTGTTCGAGTCGAGCGATTTCGTGCGGCAGGCATTCGGCGGGGACGTGCAGGAGCACTACGCCCACTTTTTCCACGACGAGCAGGCCTCCTACGACCGCGCCGTCACGGACTGGGAGCGCTGGCGCTACTTCGAGAGGATATAGGCCGCCATTCCCGTAACCGGGCCTCTCCAGGCCAGGACCGAGGCCGGAAAGCCTCGGCTACGGCGGCGGGAATCGAACGACCGGAGGACACATGGGACGATTGGACGGAAAAGTCGCGCTGATCACCGGCGCCGGCAGCGGCATCGGCCGGGAAAGCGCCATTCTCTTCGCGACGGAGGGTGCCGAGGTGGTCGCCGTTGACCTGGACGAGAACACCGCTCGCCAGACCGTCGTCATGGTCGAGCGGGCCGACGGCAAGGCGACAGCCTTCCACGCCGACGTCACCAAGGCCGAGGACTGCAAGGCGATGATCGACTTCGCAGAGTCGGAGTACGGCAAGCTCCACGTGCTGTTCAACAACGCCGGCATCATGCATTCCGACGACGACGAGGCCACGAACACCACGGAGGCCGTCTGGGACCTGACGATGGAGATCAACGCCAAGGGCGTCTTCCTCGGCTGCAAGTACGGCATCCCCGCCATCCGTCGCGCCGGCGGCGGCTCGATCATCAACACCGCCTCCATCGTCGCCGTAATGGGCTCGGCGACGGCGCAGGTCGCCTACACCGCCTCCAAGGGCGCAGTCCTCTCGATGACGCGCGAGCTGGCGATCGTCCACGCCCGCGAGAACATTCGCATCAACGCGCTCTGTCCGGGCCCGCTAAAGACCGAGCTGCTGATGAAGTTCCTCAACACGGAGGAGAAGCTGCAGCGTCGCCTCGTACACATCCCGATCGGCCGCTTCGGAGAGGCGAAGGAGATCGCGAAGGCCGCGCTCTACCTCGCCTCGGACGAGTCGTCGTTCATGACCGGCGCGCAGTTCATCATCGACGGCGGCATCACGGCCGCTTACGTGACGCCGGAATGAATCCGCAAACCGATCTGCCGACACGGTCGCTGTTCGGAATTGATGCAGACCTTCTTGCTGCCGGTGCTATTTTGCTCGGCCCGATGATCGCCGTACTCCTGGGTCTATGGGTATATCGCCAACAAAGGCAGTCGGAGCTGGCTACTCAACGGTTCTTGACAGACGGAATTCAGAAGTTTCACGACTCACTTAGCATTCTGCTCAGTGTCCACCTGCAGAATTACCAAATAGCTAGTTTCATGATTCGAACTGTAAGACAAATCGCGCACGATAGCGTGCTTGCGCCAAAGCAGATTCCGGAATTTCTCGGCTCTCAGTTCGAGTCCCTACCGATAGATTGTTTTGCTGCCCATTCAAGAATTGCTTGGCGATAGGGTCGTCTTGGACTGGGGCATGATGGCGCTGTCTAACGTCACCTTGGAAGCAAAGGAATGTGATTTCCAAATACGGCAACCAACCGAGGCCGATTATCGCGAAGGGATAGATCTAGATCGCGACAGAGCGGTCCCGGCTCTGACCTTGGTTCTAGAAGCATGGAACGAGCGTTGCTCGACACATTTCGCGCTGCTAGACCGTCTGAACGATCTTGCTAAGCACGTGATGATGGAAAGGCCGTGGACGATGTCAGGGTTCTACGCAATATCGAAGCGATCAACGGTGAAGTCGATCGTTAAACAGATGGAAGACGGTTATGCCAAGGTGCTCCAGGTACACAAGGAGACAGAGCAGGTCCTTCGCACGGGAGGCGGCACGGCGTGACCACCCACGGCCTCTACATCGGCGGCGGGCACGTCGAGTCCGGCGGCAGCGAGACCTCGGTCCGCAACCCGGCCAACGGCAGCGAGATCGCGCGGGTCGCGCGGGCCTCGGCCGCTGACGTTGATGGCGCAGTCGCGCTGGCGCACGAGCGTTACCAGGCCGGCGTCTGGCGTCGCGCGCCCGTCCGTGAACGGCGAGACGTGCTACGCCGCATCGCTGATCTCGTCCGGCGCGACACGGAGCGGCTCGCGCAGTTGGAGTCGCAGAACGCGGGCAAGCCCATCAGCGCCGCGCGCGGGGAGATCGGCGCGGTCGCGGCGAGCTTCGACTACTACGCGGGCGCCGTCGACAAGTTCGGCGGCGAGACCGTGCCCTGCCAGGCCGCTGGCACCCTCCTCACCTTCCGCGAGCCGATCGGTGTCTGTGCGGCGATCACACCGTGGAACTTCCCGATGGCGATCCTCTCCTGGAAAGTCGCGCCGGCGTTGGCGATCGGCAACTCCGTCGTCGTCAAGCCGGCGGAGGTGACACCGCTCACCGCGCTGGCTATGGCTGAGCTCGCCACAGAGGCAGGCCTGCCGCCGGGCGTCCTCAACATCGTGCCGGGCAAGGGCTCGGAGGCTGGCGAGGCGCTGATCCAGCACCCGCTCGTGCGCAAGATATCGTTCACCGGGTCCACAGAAGTCGGCGCGCACATCATGCAAGCAGCCGGCGCGGCCATCAAGCGCGTCTCGCTGGAGCTCGGCGGCAAGTCGGCGTCGATCGTCTTCGCCGACGCCGAACTGGAGAAGTGCGTCGAGTCGTCCGTCTGGGCAGTCTACGATAACGCCGGCCAGGACTGCTGCGCTCGCAGCCGCGTGCTGGTCGAGCGCGCGGTCTTCGACGAGTTCGTCGAGCGCTTCGCCGCCCGCGCCAAGTCACTCCGCATCGGCGACACCGCGGATGAGTCGACGGAGGTCGGCCCGCTGATCACGCCCGAACACCGCGAGAAGGTCGAGGCCTACGTCGCGATCGGTGAGTCGGAGGGTGCGCGGCGAGTCTGCGGAGGCGAGCGGCCCGACTCGCCGGGGAACTACCTGACGCCGACCGTCTTCGTGGACGTGCGGCCGGAGATGCGCATCATGCGCGAGGAGATCTTCGGCCCGGTCGTCGCAATCGTCGCCTTCGAGGGCGAGGATGAGGCCGTCCGGCTGGCCAACGACTCGATCTACGGCCTCTCCGGCTCAATCTGGACGCGCGATGTCGGGCGAGCGTTGCGGGTGGCTCGCAGCGTCGAGACCGGTGTGCTCTCGATCAACTCATCGAGCTCCGTGCACATCGAGGCGCCGTTCGGCGGCGTCAAGCAGTCCGGCATCGGCCGCGAGCACGGGACGGCCGCGCTGGTCGACTACTCCGAATACAAGACAGTCTTCATCGCAGACGATTGAAGCGCCAGAAAGGACCGACTATGCAAGACCTCTTCTCCGTTCGGGACAAAGTGGCCGTCGTTACAGGCGGCGGGCAGGGCATCGGCCTCATGATCGCCCAGGGGTTCGTCGAGGCCGGCGCGAAGACCTACGTCTCCTCTCGCAAAGCGGACGTCATCGAGGGCGTTGCCAAGGACTTGTCGAAGTCCGGGACCTGCATCGCAATCCCCGCCGACCTCAGTACCGAGGCCGGCTGCAGGGAGCTCGCGGACGAGATCGGCAAGCGAGAGGAGCGGCTGCACATCCTGGTAAACAACGCCGGCAACAACTGGGGCGCTCCTCTCGATGAGTACCCGGACGCAGCTTTCGACCGCGTGTTCGCGCTCAACGTGAAGGGCGTCTTCCACCTGACTCGCTTCCTGCGTCAACTGCTGCGCAAGGCTGCCAGCGACGACGACCCGGCGCGCGTAATCAACATCGGCTCGATCGACGGCATCAAGGCGCCTTTCCTCGACACGTACGCCTACTCGGCGAGCAAGGCGGCTGTGCTGCACATGACGCGCGTTTTGTCCCGCAAGTTCGCGGCGGAGCGGATTACGGTGAACGCGATCGCGCCTGGGCCGTTCGAAAGCAAGATGATGCACGAGACACTGCAGCGCTTCGGGGACGCGATTGTCGGTCAGTGTCCGCTCGGGCGGGTCGGCCGGCCGGAGGACATGGCCGGTGCGGCGATCTACCTGTCATCGCGCGCGGGCGCATACCTGACCGGGGCCGTGATCCCGGTCGACGGTGGCATCACTACCGATCAGTGAGGCAGCTCAGCCGACGCGGCGCTCGACTCCTTGCCAGTAAGCCTCGCGGATCACGTACTTCTGCAGCTTGCCCGTCGCCGTTCGTGGTAGCGACTCCACGAACTCGACCGACGTCGGGCATTTGAAGTGGGCCAGGTGTTCCCGGGTGAAGACGATGATCTCTTCCTCATCGGCAGTCGCACCTGCTCGCAGGACGATCAGCGCCTTCGGTGTCTCGCCCCATTTCTCGCTCGGCACGCCGATCACGGCGCACTCCAGCACGGCGGGGTGCTTGTAGAGCGCATCCTCGATCTCGGGTGAGCTTATGTTCTCGCCGCCGGAGATGATGACGTCCTTCTTGCGGTCGACGATATGGATGTTGCCATGCTCGTCCCAGACCGCCAGGTCGCCGCTGTGAAAGTAGCCGTCGTAGATTGTGGCGGCCGTCTCCTCCGGCTGCTTCCAATAGCCCTTCAGAACGACGTTCGACCGCGCGCAGACCTCGCCGATCGTCGTGTTGTCCTGCGGCCCCGGCTTCCCGGCGTCGTCCAGCACCTGCACGTCGACGCCGATCGCCTCTACACCGGCGCGGGCGCGGCGGGCGTAGTCGTCCGGCGCGGTGTAGTAGTCCGGGGTGGACACGGTGAGGATAGGCGCTGTCTCGGTCAGGCCGTAGATTTGGAGGAACTGCCAGCCCAGCTCTTCCTCCAGCCGCTTGATGAAGGCGGCCGGCGGCGGCGCACCGGCGACGACGAACCGCGGCCGGGTGCGGAAGTTGTGCTGGGCGTGCTTCTCGTAGTTGAGGATAGTGCTGAGGACGGCCGGCGCCATGCAGCCGAACGTGACGCCCTCCTCCTCAATCAGACGGTGGATGTCGTCCGCTTGCACTGCGCGCAAGACGACGTGTGTCGCGCCCATCGCTGTCAGCGCGAACGGCCCGCCCCAGCCGTTGGCGTGGAACATCGGCAGCGTCCACAGCTCGACGTCGTCGTGACGGATCTCCAGATGCGCGATGAAGTTGTAGGCGTTGATGTAGCAGTTGCGATGCGTCAGCATTACGCCCTTGGGACGCGCGGTGGTGCCGGACGTGTAGTTGATCGAAGTGACATCGTTCTCGTCCTGCTCAACGGGTCGCGTTGGGGTTGCCGGGCACTCCCCGATCAGCTGCTCCCAGGAGCGCCAGCCGGCTGGCGCTTCGATGTCGTCGCCTCCGACGATCCAGTGTTCGACGGACCGCAGCTGCGGCCTGATCCCGTCCACGAGCGCGGTGTACTCGTGATCGACAAGCACGGCCTTCACGCCGGCGTGATTGATGATGTACTCATGGTCGGCGGCGGTCAGGCGGTAGTTCAGCGGCACAAGGATCGCGCCGATCTGCGTGACGCCGTAGTACGCCTCGAGGAAGAAGTGAGAGTTCGGGCTCAGGATGCAGACGCGGTCGCCCGGCTCGATCCCCAGCGATAGAAGCGCGTGGCCGAGTTGGTTAACGCGCTGTTGGTACTCGCGGTAGGTGAAGCGCCGTGCGCCGTCCACGATCGCGATCTTCTCCGGGTAGAGCTTCGCCGCCCTACGCAGAAAATCGTTTACTAGCAGCGGGACTTCCATCGATCCGTCCTCCCGAGTGTGATGAAGGGATTATAAGCAGAAAGCCCGCCGGCAGGGTGGCGGGCTTTGTCTCAGTGCCGGTGCCTGCCGGCAACTCTATTGGCGACAGGCGTAGGGGCTAAAGTAGTCGCGCTGGATGCGCATCCAACTCATTCGGTCAAGCTGATAGTCGGCCCGAGCGGTCAGTGGCTTGGTCTGCCTGAACTCGGCGGGGCGCGCCGGCCTTCGGCTTTGAGCGCGAGTGCGGGACGATTGGTGGGGCGACACCTTCGCTGCTCCTTTTGGTTCCCCTCTGAGAGGGCTAAGAATAACCTGTCTTACCGAAAAAAGTGAACACCGGATTCGGTTGCAGTTTTATAACAATCAGCCCGATCCGCGCCTGAAGCGTTAACTTTTCCGCCCGGCCAGAGGAGAAGGCCCGACGTGATACAATCGCCGCGGCACTGAAATTCATATGGCGTCAAACGGAGGAGTCTGTCACAGGCTCCTCCATTTGTTTTAGCTGAGAGGACGCGCTTGCCGCCGCCATCCACGATCCGAAGGCGTTACTTCATCTATCACCCCATCGTCACGAAGCTCCTCGTGTCCGTGGCGGTGCTCGGACTCCTCATGATCATCGTGTCGAACGACGATGGAAAACAGGCTCTCAACGGAATCCACGTGGCGCTCCGGCATCACCTCGTCTGGGCCGCGATGCTACTGGCGCTGCTGTTTCTGGTAAGCACACTTTCGCCGTTCTTTCCCGAGTTTATGCTGTCGGTCGCAGCCGGGTTCATCTTCGGGGTTACGATTGGCAGCGTTTTCGCAATCACCTCCGTCACCGTGGCGGCATCGGCAAACTTCACGATCGCGAGGCGCGACGGACGACACGTCATCGAGCGCATCTTCGACCTGCATTCCGCGCGGGAGATCCGCTGGACGGCAACGCGAGTCACCCCAGTGATGGTCTTCCTGACCTGGCTGCTGCCGAGCATCAACTTTGATCTCATTAGCTACGCCGCCGGGCTCTCAAAGATGAAGTACCAGACGTTCCTTGCCCTCACCACCACGGGCACGGCACTATCGAGCGTGATTCTGGCATTTCTCGGCGACAATCTGCGCTCGGGCGGGGCCGTCACCGTTGTTGCCACCCTGATGGTCTACACAATCGTCGGCATCGCACTTTATGCAAAGGAGCTGCCGCCCTGGTTCTCGAGACGCGACCCGGCGGAGGACCCGGCGCTACTGATAAATGATTAGGTTTGGGTTCAGCGCTTCCACCTCTTGCTCTGTCATCACCGGGTCGTCCTGGTGGAAGAAGATCTTGATGCCGGAGTGTTGCGCCGGCTGAGCGTACCAACCGAACTTCTTGATCTTCGTTTCCTTCGGGCCGAAGCCGTCCATATCGATCACCAGCTGCACGTGCGGAAAGCTCTGGATCTGGTCCGGGTTCGTGATCATGGGAGCGTCGAACTCGTGCACGACCAGGATCTTGTCTGGCAGGCCGTTTTGCTCCACGAAGTTCTCCATGATCTGCTGGGCCGCGTTGATCTGACTCGCGTCCATGTGTCCGATCGTCTGGCCGGGCACCTCGCCTTCCTGCATCGTGAACTCAGGGTCGAGCGCGACGTGCACGTTCGAGCCGCGCAGGAGCGGCAGCACTTTGTTCACCTCCGTTGCCACATTGCTGCGCCCGATCTGCAGGTCGAGGAAGACGAAGAAATGGTCTTTGCAGGCGAGGTCGGTGTACTGCTTCATGGTCTCGTTGTCCACGTACTGCAGGTACAGACCTTCGTTGCCTGGAGATGACTGCGCTGTCTCGTAGATGATGTCGAAGGCCGGCTGCACGCCCCGAAAGCCGTTGAGTGCGTCGAGTCTGGCCGCCTGGTCCTTCAGCATCGAGGCCAGCTCGTCCGGCATGTGCTGCCCGAGGATGCCGAGCTGTGCCGCATACGGACTTCCGTAGTAGGCAACGATCTGATTCGCCGAGAGAAAGGACGGGTCCGACGGCGGCGCGCAGCCATCGCTCGCTGCCGGCGAGGGATCGGCCGTCGGCACCGGCGCGGCCTGCACAGGTGCCCGGGTCGCGTCCTCGACGGCCGCCGCCTGCTTGCCGGTTGAGTCGCTACCACCGAGTGGCCAGCCGAAGAGGGCATAGAAGACGCCCAGCGAGACCAGCAAGACGACAACAAGCGCAAACGATCGAGGGCGAATCATGGGCTACTAGCGGACGGATTATAGGCGTGCCAAGGGGGCAGTTAGCAACCTTTCCACATGCGCCTACCCGCCTGCTAGACTACTCGGCGAAGGAGAACCGTATGGACCCCAAAGACAAAGTAGCCATCGTTACCGGCGCCGGCTCCGGCATAGGCCGCGCTACCGCCATCGCTCTCGCTACGGCGGGCGCATGCGTCGTCGTCGCCGATGTGAACGAAGACGGCGGACGCGAGACCGTCTCGCAGATCGAAGGCGCCGGCGGCAAGGCCTCGTTCAGCCACGTGGATGTGCGCGATCGCGGAGAACTCGACGCGATGGTCGCCCACGCCGAGAAGATATACGGCGGACTCGACATCATCCACAACAACGCTGGCGTCGGCACCCCGCGGCCGATCTTCCCCGACGCTCGGATCGAAGATTGGGAGCGGACGCTGTTCATCGACCTCTGGGCCGTGATCGCCGGGACGCAGGCCGCCGTGCCTGCGCTCAAGCGGCACGGCGGAGGCGTCGTCGTCAACACGGCCTCGATCGCCGGGCTGATAGGCTACTTGCCCGACCCAATCTACGCGGCCGCCAAGCACGGCGTCGTCGGCTTCACGCGCTCTCTGGGCTACCTGCAAGCCGAGGCGAAGATCCGCGTGAACTGCGTCTGCCCGGGCGTCGTCGACACGCCGATGGTGCGCATGGCCGACCGCAACCTGACGGAGGCTGATCTGGCCCAGCGCGAGGCGTTCCTCAAGAACCTGCCGCTGATCGCGCCGCAAACGATCGCCGAAGCCGTCCTCGAGCTAGTGAGCAACGAATCGCTGAACGGTGTCGCGATGGCCGTTACCTATGGCCGCCCACCGCGCATCGTCGAAGCGCCGATGCGCTTCCAGCGCCAGGACCCAGCCCAGAGCCAGTAACCAGGGGTTACCTATGCGACTGCTCGCCCTCGCCGTCTGCTCAATCAACAGGAGCTGATCAGCGCTTCAGCGCTACCCCCGAAGCGACGCGGTCCCAACACTAGCTTTTGATGGTCGGCCCTCTCACCTCTGCCATCACGTATTGCCCGTCCTCGGTCCAATCAAGCGATCGGTAATACGCCAGGTATTCGCGGGCCTCGTCTGCGGTCTCACACAGGCCGTTCGCATTGAGGGACTCGAAGTTACGCCTAAACAGCGTGCCATCCTTATCGGGCCCATGCCACCGAGGAAGGAACAGACAATCGCCTATCGCGGAGAAGTGATCGCCGGTAAACCAAGTTGGCTCAAAGCCCAAGGGTAGCCATCCATCCGGTTCCTCAATATCCACCGTCGAGTCGCGAACCCAGATCAGCTCATAGTCAGCAGGGCACGTGAACAGCGCGTAGACAGCGTGCCCGTCTTCTTCATGGAAGATGAAATCGTCGTCGGTACGTCCAGCTTCTTCAAGTTCGGCGAGACGTCGTTGGGCTTCGTACTCAATCCTCGGCGCCACGAGGCAATCGAGCATTGCAACTTCCTCGTCAGAAAAGGGTTCGAGTGGATCCCGATCAATTCCTCGGTAGCGATTGAGCGCACCCTCTGGCCCGACACCCACTCGCGGAATTCCGTAGAACGGCTCGGGTCCATCCCCAGGGCTTCCCGAAGTCACGATATAGACGATCAAACGTCTCGACGACCAAGAATCCGCCCGGAACCTGAATCGAGGGTTGTGCCGTTGGCACTTCAGCCTCGCAGCGATGCGATCGGCGAAGCGTTGGCCACTTCCAGCCCGTTCCTGCCCAGTAGCACTGCCTGCTGGCCGATCATCTCGAATCCGGCCCCAACGGTGCCGCCACCGAGAAAGCGCTTGTACATGTTCTCCAGGATCACGCCCAGCTTGAAATGCGCCAGCACCGTGTAGAAGTCCAGGTTGGCCAGGCTGACGTCGCTCTTCTCCTCGTAGCGCGCCGCGGCCTCCTCCCACGTCGGGAAGCCTGGCAGCGACATCACACCGACGCTCCCGATCGCGATCTGTGAGCTCGTCGGCCGGCCCCAGTACATCCGCAACAGCCCGAGATCGGCGAGCGAGTCACCGAGCGTACACATCTCCCAGTCCAGCACCGCGATCAGGTGACCTTCGTCGTTTAAGATCGCATTGTCGAGCCGGTAATCGCCGTGCACGATGCCTGCCGTACGCTCTGGTGGAATCGACTGGCCGAGGCGCCGCGCCAGCTCGTCCAGCTCCGGCGTCTCCCGGTAGCGGATCTGCTCTAGCTGCTCGGCGAAACGCCGCACTTGCCGCTCGAGGTAGCCCTGCGGCTTCCCGAAGTCTGAGAGGCCGATCTCGTCCGGCTTGAACGTGTGCAAGCGCACCAGCACATCGACCAGCTCTTCGCCGATTTTACGCCGGGCGTCTTCATCGAACCGCCGCCCGACTTCGGCAGCATCCACGGCGATAAATCCATCCACGTACTCCATAATATAGAACTTTGCACCGATCACGGAATCGTCGGTGCAGAGCGCGTAGGGCTGCGGCGCCGGGAAGCCCGTCGGCTCCAGCGCCGAGAGGATGCGGAACTCGCGCCCCATGTCGTGCGCCGTCGCCTGCACGTGCGAGAGCGGCGGGCGGCGCAGCACCCAGGAGCGCTCGTCCTCGGCCTCGATGCGATAGGTGATGTTGGAGCGCCCGTGCCCGACGACCTTCGCCGAAAGTGACTTCACTGCGGCGACGTGTTCGCTCATCCACGGCACCAGTGCCTGCAGGTCGATTCCGGGCGGGCTGTCGGTTGTAGTCATCGTTTGCGATTCGTCCTTCCTTCTTCCCGCGCCCCTCTTCCTCCCCGTCCGCCGTGACATTCTACCGCAAGCCCACTACAATCGGCCCCACGAAGCACAACGAAGAAAGGTCGTCCCCATGCCTATCGATTTCCAACTGGCCCCAGACCTCGAAGAGGTCCGCCTGCGCGTCCGCGCGTTCATGGACAACGAAGTCCGCCCTGTCGAACAGAAGCTGAAGGAAGAAGAGGCCGACCGCGGCGCCTACGTCCGCAGCATCTTCGAACTGCGCCAGAAGGCGAAGGCTCAGGGCCTCTGGAATCCGCACCTGCCTAAGGAGTGGGACGGCATGGACCTGGGGCCCGTTGGCATGGCCTTCGTATCGGCCGAAGCGGGGCGCACAGGGATCGGTCCATTCGCCATCAATGCACAGGCCCCGGACGAAGGCAACATGCACACCCTCCTGCACTGGGCCACCGACGACCAGAAGGAGCGCTACCTGCGCCCGCTGGCCGAGGGACGGTCGCGCTCCTGCTTCGCGATGACGGAGCCGGAGGTCGCGGGCTCTGACCCAACACTGATCCAGACGCGCGCGGTCAAAGACGGCGACGACTGGGTGATCAACGGCCACAAGTGGTTCATCTCCGGTGCCAAGGGTGCGCAGTTCGCCATCCTCATCGCCTGCACGGACCCCGACGCCGACCCGCCGCAGGCCCGCAACTCCGCCTTCCTCGTCGACCTGCCGTCAGAAGGCTTCGAGATCGTCAGGGACATCGACACGATGCACGGCCGCGGCAACCACTGCGAGATCAGGATCACCGACCTACGCGTACCGAACGGCAACATGCTCGGCGGCCGCGGCGAGGGACACCTCCTCGGCCAGTACCGCCTCGGCCCGGCGCGGCTGGCCCACTGCATGCGTTGGATCGGCAACGCAGAGATCGCGCTGGAGATGCTCGTCGACCGCGCGCTGAAGCGCTACGCGCACGGCTCCCTGCTCGCCGAAAAGCAGTCGATCCAGTGGATGATGGCGGAGTCTGCGATCGAGCTGTACACCGCCAAGCTGATGGTGCTGCACGCCGCGTACAAGATCGAGAACAAGCTGCCGTTTAAGCAAGAAGTCTCCATGGCCAAGGTGCACGTCGCCAACACGCTCTGGCGGGTCATCGACCGCGCCATCCAGGTGCACGGCGCGCTCGGCTACTCCACGGACACGCCGCTGGAGGGGATGATGCGCAACGCCCGCTCCGCCCGTCTGGTGGACGGCGCCGACGAAGTGCACATGCAAACGATCGCCAAGAACCTGATCGCGGCCTATCAGGAAACCGGCAAGACGGCCAGCGCCACCGGCGATCTGCTGACTTAGCGCGGTCGGCTATGCCGGGTTCGTCAACTGCGCCTCGGCGCCCATGTCGAAGGCGAACGGCGGGTACTCCTGAACAAGCGAGGCGTGATACACGGCCAGCCTCGCCGCCCAGCGCACGACGCCGCACTGAAAGTCGTAAAGTCCGGCGGGGTAGTCCTCCTGGATCAGGATCATGACCGAGGCGATGATCCAGATGACATAGCCCACCGACGCCAGCGCGCCGAGAATCAGTAGGCTCGGAATGATCGTGATCCAGCGCAGCAGCGCCGACCCAACTGTTGGCTTACCCTGAGGCGTCACGTCGAAGCGGAATGAGGGGTCGCCGACGCCATCGAACACGTCGGTCGTGACCATCACATACGCGTAAAGGCCGATGTATGAACGCAGCCAACCTTTGATCTTCTCCCCGTCCTCTTGCAGAAAGCGGTCGGCTCCCTTCGAGGATATCCGCAAAGCGGCGTAGACCGGAAGCAAGACGATGACGAGCCAGTTAACGATGCCCAGGATGAAGTAGCCGATCAGGCGGATGAATACTGCGGGCCGCTGGAATTTCTCCGGCTTCGCGACATCGAATGTCACCGGATACGCTGTCATCGATCACCTCCAAAAAACGAAATGCCGTGCGCTGCGTCGGGATAGTAGCGCCCACGCCCCAAGTTGTCCAGCCAGTCACATCTGGTCTTTGCGGAAGAACTCGCGCGAGATCCGCGACGGCGTCGGGCCCGTCTGGCCCTGGTACTTGGAGCCAAGCTCCTCGCTGCCGTACGGCCGGTCGACTGCCGTCGTCAGCTCGATGAAGCTGATCTGCGCGATCCGCATCCCGTAGTACAGCGCGATCGGCATCTGCGACTGGTTCGACAGCTCCAGCGTCAGCTTGCCCGTCCAACCAGGGTCGACGTAGCCCGCCGTCGCGTGCACGAGCAGTCCCAGCCGCCCGAGCGAGGACTTGCCGTCCACCCGCGCCACGATGTCATTCGGAATCGTGATCGTCTCCAACGTGGAGCCCAGACAGAAGCTGCCCGGGTGGATCACGAACGGCTCCTCGGGCGATATCTCGACGAGCTCGGTCAGGTCGTCCACATCCTGTGCGACGTCCACGTAAGGCCGGCTCGTCGTCCGGAAGACGCGAAAGACGCTGTCCAGCCGCAGGTCCACGGAGGCCGGCTGGATCGCCTGCTCGTCCAGCGGTTCAATGCCAAGACGGCCGGCTGCCAGCGCCTTCTTGATGCTGCGGTCGCTGAGAACGCTCACTGTCTAAGCGTCAGGCGTGAGCGGTCAGGGGTCAAGGGCGCGCTTGACCCTTGACCCTCGCTCACCAGACAATCGCTGAAGCCGCACCGCCTCTGCCTCACGACTCCTGTCAATCGGAGGGACCACGTGCCCGAGAAGGTAAGCATCGACGTCATCCCCGATATCAGGGACGCCGTCTTCGACCTGGTCGCGCAGTACGCCCGCGGCAAGCGCTTTTGCCGCTACGCGGACGTGCGGATTGAGATCAGCGAGGGCAAGGGAGCCGTCTCCGAGAACGGCATGGACAAGTTCGCCGGCGAGGACTACGGGTTCGCCTTCGGCGTGCGCGTCCTGGCCGGCGAGCACTTCGCGGCGCCCGGCTATTTCGGTGAGCTCGTCGGCACCGCCGACCTCCCGCGCCTCAACGAGCGCCTCCGCGAAGCACTCGACCACGCCTACGCGCGCGCCATCGCCAACGGCCGCTCCAAGGACGGCATCCGCAGCCGCTTCGCGGTTCTCGGCAGCGCCCTCTACGACACGTCCCTGGCCCCGATCGATGTGCGGCAGGACACCGTCGACGCGCGCCATGAGACTGACCCGCGCGACGTACCGCTCGACGACGTGTCGCACTACGTCCGCGACGTCTCGGAGCGCGTGAAGGGCCTCGATTCGGCCGTCGCCTACAACTACATTTCGGCGTCCACGCAGCTGGAGCGACAGCTCTTCGTAAGTTCGGAAGGCGCCAATATCCAGCAGACCCGCGCGATTAGCGAGGGCACGTGCTTCGTAATCGCATCTTCCGGCGAGGGTTACCAGGAGCTGTACGACTTCACAGGACACCAGCGCGGCTGGGAGCTGATCACCCATGGCGCCGACGACGAGTACATCCACTTCGACAGCCTGATGGACTTCTCGATGACCCTTGCCCGCGACACCGTTGCGCTCTGCGCCTGCAAGCCACTGAAGGCCACGGACAAGGAAGTCGTCGTCGTCACCGACCCGCACTACAACGCGCTCGTAAGCCATGAAATCGTCGGCCACCCGACCGAGCTCGACCGCGCTCTCAAGTTCGAGACGGGGTACGCCGGCCGCTCCTGGTTCCTGCGCGACCTCAAGGACAACCAGCTCGGCAAGCGCATCGGCTCCGACCTCGTCACCGCCTTCAGCGACCCGACCATAGACGGCTTCGGCCACTACATGTACGACGACGAGGGGACACCCGCCCACCGCATCTACCACTTCGACAAAGGCATCTTCAACGGCTTCTCGAACAGCCGCCAGACCGCCGCCATCACCGAGGCGGAGCCGAACGGCCACTACAAGGCGACCGACGCCTCCTTCGTGCCGCTGATCCGCATGTCGAACACGGCCTTCGCGCCCGGCGACCGCGACCCCGGCGAGATCATCCGCGAGGTGAAGGACGGCTATTACGTCGTCGGCCACCGTATCCCGTCGATCGCGGAGTCTCGGGAGAACTTCCGCATCACGGCGATGAAGGTGTACGAGATCAAGAACGGCGAAATCGGCGAGATGTTCCGCGACGGCGGCTTGACCAGTGACAGCCGCGACTACTTCATGAACGTGGACGCCGTCGGCAACGACTTCCGCCTTTTCGCGATCCCCAACTGCGGCAAGGGCCAGCCGATGCAGACCAAGCGCATGGGCAACGGCGGCCCGACGATGCGCTCTCGCGCCCGTCTGACCGGCAAATGAGCCGTCCGCCTGCCCTACCATGCGACTACGACACCAACCCTGAACGCTGGATAAGACGGCCCGCTGAGGCCCGCGCCGCCGGTGATGTGCACGAGTTCGTTGCGGCCCGTATTGTCGCCGAAGGTTTGTCACCTGTCATTGACGTGGGCTCCGGTCACGGACGCCTCGGCGACTTGCTCGGATCGGACGTGCGCTATCTCGGCATCGACCTCTCGCCCTCTCAGGTCTCGCGCTCGACGCAGCCCGTCGTCATGGCAGACGCTCAACTCCTGCCAGTACGCGACGACTCGGCTGGTGCGGTGGCGGCGCTCTGGATGCTGTACCACATCGAAGACCCACTGGTCGTGATCCGCGAGGCATACCGCGTGTTGCGGCGGGGTGGGCTTTTCGTCGCCAGCACCAGCCGGCGCGACGATTCGCCCGAAGTCGAGCCGTCGAGCGAGCCGACCACCTTCGACGCCGAAGAGGCGCCGGCCATCGTCGGCGCAGTGTTCGCCGAGATCGAAGTCGAAGCCTGGGACGCGCCGATGTTCACGCTGCCGGACCGCGATTCAGTTCGCGAATACCTTACCCAGCGCTTAGCCGATCCGGCACTTGCCGACAACATCGAGACGCCGGTCACGATCACCAAACGCGGCTGCCTCGTCTGGGGGCGAAAGGCCTGATGCTGCCCTGGAACGACGCCAAAGCCGGAAGCGACGACATCTCGCAGCTCGTCCACCTTTCGAACCTCATCGGGCAGGACCTTGCGCTGGTCCAGCCGGGAGGCGGCAACACAAGCGTCAAACTCGAGACGGACGACGTCTTCGGCTGCCGCGTGCAAGCGCTCGCCGTCAAGGGCAGCGGCACCGACCTGCGAACGATCGGGCCCGGCGGCTTCACTCACCTCTATCTCGACCGCCTCGCCATCCTCCGCGAGCGCGACTCGATGTCCGACGAAGAGATGATGCGCCTGATGCGCGCCTGCATGCTCCGCGATTCCGACCCACTGCCCAGCGTCGAGACGCCGCTGCACTCGCTGATCCCGCGCAAGTTCGTCGCCCACACGCACGACGTCGCCACCCTCTCGCTCACCAACACACCGTCCGCCCGTTCGCACGTCGAGCGGTTGTTGGGCAAAGACACCGCGTTCCTGGAGTACGTGCGCCCCGGCTTCCCGCTGGCCAAGCGTATGGCCGAGAAGTACGGCGCCGGGTTGCCCGATGGCGCGATCGCGCTCGTCATGGAGAAGCATGGCCTCGCCGTCTGGGGTGCCACGGCCAAGGAGTGCTACTCGAATCTCACCTCGATCATCAGCCGCGCCGAGAAGTACGTCGCCGAACAGCACAAGGACAAGCAGATCTTCGGCCCGCGCGCCACACCCGACCTCGCCGACGACGAGCGCCGTGCGTCCGCCGCCGCCATCGCTCCGATCCTCCGCGGCGAGCTCGCGACCCTAGGCTGGCGCACCGTCCTCGCCTTCGATGACTCGCCGCAGACCCGTGACCACATCGCCGCCGAGCGCTTCCCCGAAATCGCCCAACGCGGCGTTATGACTCCGGAGCACATCATGCGCGCCGGCCGCCGCCCTCTCACCTTAGGGGGGTCAGGCTTCAGCCTGACCGGGAGCGGGGCAGCGGACGCCGTCCGCACCGCCATTCGCGCCGCGCACGACGACTACCTCCGCTACGCCGTCGCCCACGGCCAGCGCGCGCTCATAGCCGATTGGCTGAAGGTCATCGCCGTCCCGGGCGTCGGCGCGTTCTACGCCGGGAAAGACCTTCGCAACGCGCTCAAAGCCGGCGACTGCTACCGCGCCACGATGGACGCGATGACCGGCGCCGAGGCGGTCGAGCGTTTCGAATCGCTATCGGAGGCCGACGCATGCGAGATGGAGTACTGGCCGCTGGAGCGCCGCAAGATCAACGAGGGCGCGAAAACCCGCCGCGACCTCGAGGGCAAGATCGCCGTGATCATCGGCGGCGCCAGCGGGATCGGCCGCGCGACGGCGATTCGTTTCGCAGCGGAAGGAGCGCACGTCGCCGTAGTCGACCTCGATCTCGGGCGCGCGCAGCAGGTCGCCGAGGAGAGCAACGCCGCGACGCCGGAGCGGGCCCTTGCGCTCGCTGCCAACGCTGCCGACCCCACAGCCATCGAGCACGCCTTTCGCGACGCAATCGTCCACTTCGGCGGCGTCGACGTGCTGTTCTACTCGCCCGGCGTCCCGCCCGAGCTGCACCCCGTCTCGGCGATGCCCGATGCCGAGGTGCAGGAGCAGCTGCGCGTCCACTACCAGGGCGCAGTCGCCGCCACCCGCGCAGCTTCGCAGGTCATGCTCGCGCAGGGGCAGGGCGGCCGGCTGATCTACAACGCCTCAAAGGCCGCCTTCGCGCCGGGTGAGGGCGCTGCGGCCTACGGCGCGTCCAAGGCCGCGCTCGTCCACTACGTCCGCAACGTCGCCAACGAGCTCTCGCGCCACGGCATCACGGCGAACTACATCAACGCCGACGCCGTCGACACGCCGCTCTTCCGGGCGCTCGTCCAGGAGCGCGCCCTGCAGTCTGGCAAGACGGAGGCCGAGATCCTCGCCCGTTACGCCGAACGCAGCATCTTCCGCACTGCCACCGTCCCCGCCGAAGCCGTCGCCGAAGCCGCCCTCTGGCTGGCCTCCGACCGCTCGGCGTTCACGTCGGGGTGTGTGATCACGGTCGGGGGTGGGGCAGAGGGGATGCCGCGATGAAGCGTGGAGTACCATTCTTGAATACAGGAGGGTCCATATGCCTCTAAAGTCAACTGCCCAAGTTAGGCTCGACATTAATGCGAGGTGCCTGAGCGTCTATCCTACCGAGGCGACGCGGAGGACTGTCACCAACCTCAAGACGGTGGGTATCGGATTGTCGAAAGATCAACCTGTTCACCTTGCGCGTCTCCTTCTTGTCGCTGCCCAGGACTGGGAGGAGATCGGTATCACGGCATATCGATTGAGGCCACGGAAAACTGATGGAACCTACCAGCTAACAGTTACCGGGCGGGTTCCTTAGGATCTGAGGAGACAACACATGATCACCACGAATGACCTCGAGCGCGCCGTCGAAGCGGGCCTCGCATACCTCAAGCAGCAAGACGACGTCGAGGAGGCGGAGGTCTACGCATCCTCCAACGGCATCTTGCTGGCGCGGCTGAACTACACCTCGCACATCCCCTGCAACGGTGTCGAGGAGCCGAAGTCCGTCGTCAACTACGGGATCGGCGTGCAGGCCATCTTCGGAGGAGTCGGCGACGCGAGGCGCATCGGCTTCGGGTCCGAAACCTCCGACATCAGCCTCGACGGCGTCCGCTCGGCGCTGGCCAAAGCGCGGCAGGGCGCATCGGACGACCCGGAGTTCGTCTCGCTCGCGCGGCCCACCGGCGAAAAGCGCACGCTGACGGACTACGCCGACCAGCAGATCATGGACATCAAGGATGAAGCGCTGTCCGAGACCGGCTGGCGTGTCCTAGCCGGCGGCCTGCGCGTCTTCGAGACGTCCGAGACGCTGACCACGCTCGTCGAGCGGCCGGAGAGGATGCCGGAGCTCGGCCTGATCATCGGCGGCGACGTGACGATAATCCAGGAGCGCATGGCGATCTGCTCGGCGGCAATGCCGCAGGTGCAGGCCGACGAATCGACGCTCGTGATGTCGTTCATCACCTCGATGGTGGAGCGCGAGGGCGCCAAGGGGTCGGGCTACGCGGCCACGACGACGCTGGCCGGCCTGACCGACGAAGCCGGGCGCGAGGCGGCGCACAACGCGATCGCCGGCGTTGGTGGCGTGCGGCTGCCTACGGGCGACTACAACGTCGTCTTCGGCCGCGAGGCGGTGATGGAGATCCTGCATTACATCCTGATGCCCGGGCTGGACGCCGGCACCTTCTACGCGCAGGCCTCGCCGTTCATGGGCAAGCTCGGCCAGAAGGTCGCCTCCGACAAGCTGACGATTGTCGATGACGGTGCCGCTCGCGGGCTCGTCGGTTCGAAAGGGATCACGGACGAAGGCCTGCCGACCGGTCGCACCGAGCTGATCAAGGACGGCGTGCTGGTCGGCCTGCTCTCCAACTGGTACGAGTCGCAGCGCGTCATGCGCGACCCCGGCGCGAAGGAGAAGCTCGGCGTCGACCCCAACGGCTGGAAGCAGGCGTTCGTCCCGCGCAACGGGTTCCGCTACGCTCGCGGTGGCGGACGTCACTTCGACGCCCAGCCCGGCATCCATCCGACCAACGTGATGCTGCCCGGCGACGTACCAGACACCAGCGCGGTCTGCAAGCTCGTCGGCAACGGGGTCTACATCGGGCGGCTGTGGTATACGTACCCGGTCAACGGTATGCGTGCCGGCGACTTCACCGGTACGGTCGTCGCCGACTCCTACGTGATCCGCAACGGCCAGCTCGCCGAGCCGGTGAAGCCGAACACGCTGCGCATCACCGAGAACCTGATGAACGTAATGAACAACATCATCGGAGTAACGCGCGAGGGCAAGCCGGTCATCGTCTGGGCGGCCGACGAGATCGTGCACGCGCCGGAGATCGCCGTGCAGAAGGTGCACCTGGACGCCATCGCGGAGTACATGGAAGGGTTGTAGGTGCGGCGGCCTAAGCCAGGTATCGGTGGACGGGCACGAGGCGTTTGGCGACCGGGTCGACCGCGAGGTTCATCTCTTCAAGGGTGATCGCGCCCAAAAGGGGTCCTCTGCCCGGCGGACCTAAGACGACTTGAGTGAACTCCTGCTGTCCATCGACTCTCACCCAGGCGCGCCCGATAGGTAGCTCCAACTCGCGCCCCTCGGCCAGCTCGAAGATCGCAGACCGGTGCGGCCGGATGCCGAGGCGATCGAGTAGTTCGGCGGGCAGCGTTGTGTTACTGGCGCCGGTATCCACCATGGCCTCGATATCCTCGGATCGCTGGGCGGTCTCGTCGCCGACGGATATTGGAACGCTAAAGATTCCCATGGATCTCACTATACAGTCGAGCGCGTGGTGCCACCGTCCCGCGTGCTCGCGGGCGGCGGTACAAGCCGTGCGCCGACCGGCGTCAGGTTCACCTGGACGCCGGCAGAGAGCCCTGTCGCTTCGACGTAGCCGGGGACATCGCTCAGGCCCGCGATAAAGCTATCGAAGTTCTCGGAGGCAGCCCCCAGGCCGTTCTGGATGCGGTACGGGTCGCCCAGGTTGAGGATAACTACGACGCCACCGGACGGCGTCGTGATCTGGTGAAAACCGCCGGTTTCGTTGCGGTAGCCAATGTAGTCGAAGGCGTAGTCAGCCAGCACGGGCGGCGCCGTCCGCGTCACCAGGTCCCATGCCACTTTTTCGCCGGGCATGCGTCTAGGCTCCGCCGAACCGGCGAAACCGTCAAGCCGCGGCCGACACGGGACGTTGAGCGCGTGGCTCTGTACGATATGAGGGTGAGGTGACGTATGCCGGACGAAACGACCGAAGTTTACGACGTGACGATCATCGGCGGCGGCCCGACCGGACTCTTCGCTGCCTTCTACGCTGGGCTGCGCGGGATGCGCACGAAGATCATCGAAGCGCTGCCGGAAGTCGGCGGGCAGCTGGCCGTCCTCTACCCGGAGAAGTTCATCTACGACGTGCCCGGCCACCCAAAGGTCCTGGCCAAGGACCTCGTCAAGCTCTTGATCGAGCAGATCCACCTCTTCCAGCCGACGATGGTCCTGGGCCAGCGCATCGAGACGCTGACCCGCAAGCAACTCGAAGGCGAGGAGGTGTGGCGCATCGGCAACGTGACGGACGCCCACCTCACGCGCTCCGTCATCATCACGGCCGGCATCGGCGCCTTCGAGCCCAACCGGCTCGATCGCCCGGGCGTTGCCGATTATGTCGACCAAGGCGTGTACTATTTCGTGAAGGACAAGCGGGCCTTCCGTGACAAAAGCATCCTGATCATCGGCGGCGGCGACACGGCCGTCGACTGGGCGCTCAACCTGAAGGACTGGGCAAAGAGCATCACGATCATCCACCGCCGCGACCAGTTCCGTGCTCACGAGGGCAGCATGGCGACCCTGGCCATGACGAACATCCCCGTAATGACCTTCTGGGAGCTGAAGCGCATCGACGGCGACGGCCAGACGCCGACCCAGGCGACGATCTACGACAACCGCAGCGGCGAAGAGCGGACGCTGGACATCGACATCGTGCTGATCAGCACCGGCTTCAAGGCGAACCTCGGCGCGATCGAAGGCTGGGGGCTCGAGATGATCGACAACCGTCACATCAAGACCGACCTGCTAATGGCGACGACGCTGCCGGGCGTGTTCGCGGCCGGCGACATCGCCGCTGTCCAGGGCTCCATCCCTCTCAATCTCCTCGTGACGGGCTTCGGTCACGCCGCCATCGCCGCCAACGCCTGCAAGGCACATATCGACCCCACCGCTCGCATGTTCCCCGGCCACAGCAGCGAGATGAAGCTGACGTAGACCAGCGGCCTCACGAAACGCAGTAGGGGCGCGCCCTTTACAGCGTTCAACCCCTTGACAGTATCGTCCGCTGCCCGCTACTCTCACGTTCGCGTAAGAGTCAGATAGGAGGCCCGTATGGCACCTGAGACGATCACCAAGCCGCAGTTCCTCGCCGCCCTCCGCCAGGGCGAGAAGGACACCATCGACAAACTCAGCCGCCTCCCCGCCGAGCGCTTCGAAGAAGGCCGCTACGAAAACGGCTGGAACGGACGCCAGATCCTCGCCCACATCACCGCAATCGAATGGACCTACCCGAAGCTGATTGAGGTGGCGCGCAATGCCGATGCTCCGACCGAGAAGAAGCCTTCCTCGCCGCCTACCCGAACAGCAAGCGGCGGCATCAACTCCTACAACGACCGCTCGATCGAACGCTACGCCGACACCAGCGCCGAAGAGCTGCTCGAGATCTTCCGCAAGAACCGCGCCACCACCATCGCCGCCGTCGAAGCGGCTGACGACGATCTGTTCCTGCAAGAAGTAACGAGCGCCGGCGGCACCAGTGGCCCGCTCGGCACCGTCTTCAATTACGTCGCGGTCATGCACGTCGCTGGCCATGTCAACGACATCGTCAGCGCGACGGGCTAGCCTGTGGACGCACCAAAAGTCCTGGCCGAGCGACGTAGCCGAGCCTTCGTCGTCACCATTAACCGCGCGCCCGTCCGCAACTGCGTGGACGGCGAGACGGCGAGTCTGCTGCACAAAGCCGTAGAGGCGTTCAAGGCCGACGATGCGCTCGACGTGATGATCCTCACCGGAGCGGGCGAGACGGCCTTCTGCGCCGGCGCTGACCTGAAAGCGCTGAACACGGTGACCGAACGGCCCGGCGTGGGCGAGTCCGGCCCGATGGGCATCTCCCGTATCACGGATGTCGGGAAGCCCACGATCGCCGCCGTCAACGGCTACTGCACGGCCGGCGGCCTCGAGCTCGCCAGCTGGTGCGACTTCCGCATCGCCGACCGCACGGCGCAGTTTGGGGTACTCAACCGGCGCTGGGGCGTCCCCTTGGCCGACGGCGGCACCCAGCGGCTGCCGCGCATCGTCGGCATGGGCAATGCGCTCTACCTGATCATCACCGGCGCACTAATCGAAGCGGGCCAAGCCCTGCGCATGGGGCTGGTCCAGGAGGTCGTGCCGCCGGGCAAGGCGCTGGACCGGGCGCTGGAGGTCGCCGGCGTCCTCTCGACGTATCCGCAGACGGCGATGCGGAACGACCGCCTCGCCGCGCTGGCCTCGTTCGATTTTCCAATCGACGAAGGGCTGCGGTACGAGATCGAGGCGACCCGCAGTTCGCTTGGTGACCCCGCGATGCCGGCCTGGCTGCAGCGTTTTTCCGCCGGCGAGCGGCCGCAGCCGATCCGCCCGCCGGAATAGCGAAGCGGTCCGCCCTTCTGATGGATTCCCGCGAACTTCATTCCCCAACCAGCAAGGACAGATCTCGTGCGCTTCTTCGGACTGTCGACGCGTTCAAGTACAACCGTCGCTCGGCGTTTCTCGGCTAGTACCGCCGACCTCTCCGACCGCGACGCCAACCGGCCAGCAGCGCGTCCGGGGGACCTGAACTGCGACGACCTCTCGTTGCCGCCGACGACGCGGCCGCATCCTCACCCATCGCGGGAGTCGGCGCGACAATTCTCCGGGCGGCACTTAGCAAGCGGTCGGCGATCCCGCGCTGGCAAACGGCGCGATCCAGTCGTGGGGCGATAACAATTGCGGCGGCCCGGTCAACCCTACCGACGCCTTGTCTGACCTGATCTTTGCCGTGCTACTTACGCCCACTCCGGCGGGATTTTGGTTTCAAGTCGGCGATACGGTGACTATCGTCCAGCAGTAACGCGTGACCTTTAGGGGCCAGTCGCGTATCTTCAATTGCAGGGTCGGCGCCTGGTTCAGACGCCGGGCTTGACGACCTAATGCGCAACGCCTTCTCGCCCGCCACCGCTTTGCTGATCGTAGTTCTCGCACTCGCCGTAGCCGGCGGCGCGAGCAGGCAGGACGCCGCAGCCAGTAACGTCGTCGTTACGACGGCCGATGATCACGATGACGGCAACTGCACTCCCCAGGACTGCACTCTCCGGGAGGCGATCAATGCGGCCCAGGCCGGCGACACGATTAAGTTCAACATCCTCGGCTCCGGCCAGCACGTTATCGAACCAACGGGAAGCGAACTGCCCGCGATCATCTCGAAGAACGCCCTGACGATCGACGGTTATTCGCAGCCGGGTGCCCACCCCAATTCGGCCGCCGCGATGCAGCCCGGCAACGCCAACATCCAGATCGTCCTTAACGGCGACAAGTTAACCTCCGGCAACCGGTGGGGACTTTGGCTTTCCAGCGACAACCTCACTGTTGAAGGCATTTCCTTCGTAAACTTCGCGGACTACGGCATCAAGGTGGCGACGTTCGCCACGAGTGCCACGATCGTGGGCAACTACATCGGCGTCTTGCCGGACGGCGTAACGGCAGGCCCCAACGGCCTCGGCATCTCGCTTCGCAGCAGCGAGCCAGGCAACGCCATAGGTGGCGGCGAGCCCGCGAAGCGCAACCTGATCTCCGCTAACACCGGCGCTGGCATCTCTGTCACCGGCGGCACCCCGTCGGACATCGAGGGTAACTTTATCGGCACAGACGTCACAGGGCTGCAGGCCCTCCCGAACGGCGCCAGCGGTATCGACATGCAGGGAGGTGGCGGGACGGTTATGGGATCAGGAAGCACGATCGGCGGCAGCGTTTCCAACGGCGGCAACCTCGTCTCTGGCAACGCCGCCAACGGCATTGCCATATCCACCTCGGGGGGCGCCCACATGAACGTCAAGGGCAACTACATCGGCGTAGCTGGAGACGGCGAGACGCCGCTGCCGAACGGGCATGACGGCGTCTACCTATCGCAAGACGCCTCAGATAACACCATCGGTGGCGCCTTCAGCGTCGGCGAAGAGAACACGATCGCCTACAACACATGGGCCGGCGTCGGTCTGGCCGCCTCGGCCGGCCCGGACAACTACGTCGACCCAAACTTCACGTACTCTAACGGTGGCTTGGGCGTGGACATCTACGATGACGGCCAGGTGCTCCCGAACGACTACGGCACCCCTCCCTGCGTCCCCGGTTCAAACCCGGCGACCTGCCCGGACGCCGACGGTGGCACCGACGGGAACAGCGCGACGGGTCCGAACCGGCTTATGAACTATCCGGTCATTGCCGGTGCCACTTACGACGGCTCGACGCTAACGATTTTTGGCACGCTGGACACCTATCCCGGCCACTACTACAACATGTTCTTCTTCTGGAACGACGCTTGCGATCCGAGCGGCTACGGCGAAGGCAGGTATTTCCTGGGCAGCCTGGGCTTCAACGCCTCTATTGCCTCGGACACCTTCAACCGCAATTTTTACAACGTCGAACTTACCGGAGACGTCTATCTCACGATGTCCGCCTCCGACCCTGAGAGCAGCTCCGAGTTCTCCGCCTGCTATCTGCTCCATGCCGTCATCACGCCAACAGCTTCACCGACTCCCACGCCGTCGCCGGTCCCGACGCCAACCCCGACACCGACGGCTGGGCCTCAGCCCAGGCAGGGCGACATCAATTGCGACGGCTATGTGACCGAGACCGATGTAATGCAGTTTCTGGACTACCTGGCGCTCAGGGAACGCGGCCCGGCCCCGGACGACTGCCCAAGCATCGGCGCGGCGATCGGCGACCACATGTTTCTTGACGCCGACTGCGACGGCTCCATCACAGCGCGAGACGTGCTCGTAGTGCTGATCAAGCTATCGGGCGCCAACCAGATACCACTGCCCACCGGTTGCCTCCCTGTTGGCGACCGCATCTAATCCCCAGGCCGATCCTGAGGCTCCCGAAGGATTTGCTACGATAGTGCGCGTTGTGCGCATGTGAGTCAGGATGGATCTCGGTCTCAGCGGAAAGGTAGTGATCGTCGCCGGCGCCTCGCGTGGGATCGGCAAGGCGGCCGCGCTGTTGCTGGCCGGCGAGGGCGCCCGCGTCGTCATGGCCGCCCGCGAGGAGACCACACTGCGCGATGCTGTACGCGAGGTGGAGGCTGCCGGTGCAGAGGTACTGACCGTGGCCGCCGACCTGACGGAAGAGACCGCCTGTGTACGTCTCGTCGACGCCGCTGTCGAACGCTTCGGACGCGTTGACGCGTTGGTCACGAGCCTCCATTTCTCGGCCCCGGGCTTCGAGGACGAGGCGTTGCGCCAATCGTTCGAGGTCCTGCTGCTACCGGCGGTGCGGCTGGCACGGCTCGTCGCGGCGCAGATGCGCGAGGCTGGCGGCGGCTCGATCGTGCATCTGTCGTCGATCTGGGGCAAGGAGGCCGGCGGCCAGCCCTCCTACAACGCGATGAAGGCGGCACTGATCAGCGAGGCCAAGGCGATGGCTCGGGCCTTCGCCCCGGACGGCATCCGTGTCAACACCGTCGCGCCCGGCTCGATCAGCCATCCTGCCGGGACCTGGTACCGGCGCCAGCAGGAAGACCCGGAAGGCATGGCCCGCTTCGTTGAACAGAACATTCCGCTCGGCCGCTTCGGCACAGCGGAGGAAGTCGCGGCCGTTGTCGTGTTCCTCTGCTCGCCGAAGGCTTCGTGGGTCACCGGCGCCACGATCGTCGTTGACGGAGGTCAATCGCACGCCAATGCCTGACGAACCAGAGACCACGCTCGCCGATCTCCTGGTGCTCGACCTGTCCGACGGAATCGCCGGAGCATACTGTGCCAGGCTTTTTGCCGGCTACGGCGCCGACGTCATCGTCGTCGAGCGGCCGGCGGGCAACCCATTGCGTCCTCACGAAGCGTGGAGCCGGCTTGCCGCCGGCAAGCGCAGCATCACACTGGACATCCGCACGGCGACGGGCCACCTGCTCTTCCGCGATATGGTGGAAGGCGCGAACCTGATCGTCGAGTGCTTCGCGCCGGGTGCCATAGACGCGCTCGGGCTCGGCTTCGCGGAGCTGCAGGCGATCAAGCGCCGCATCATCCTGACATCGATCCAGGGCAGCGGCGACTCGCTCGCCGAGTGCGCGGCCGGCCTCAACGCTTTCGCGGCATCGGCGATCGCGGCGCACAACGCGGACTCGCACGAAATCCCCCAGCACATCGAGATCGCCGCGCCGGAATGCCTCGCCTCGGCCGTCGCCCTGGGGCTTCACCTGCCGTCTGGTGAAGGCGCGTACGAGGGCGCGCCGTTCCAGATGTCCGCCGTTGCCTGGACAGACGCGCCGGCCCCCGCTCTCGGCGAGCACAATGCTCAGTTCTTCTGCGAAGAGATGGGCCTGCGCGCGGCCGATCTTCCCCTGCTTCGCGCGGCGGGAGTAATCTAGCGATGCTCCGCCTGCCGCCGACCCTGCGGATCCGCTGCTACGAAGCTCGCGACCACGACGACGTCTGGCGCCTGCACTTGGAGGGCGTGCAGCAGACCGGATTGGAGTACCGAGACGCGGCGAAGGGCTACGAGGACGACCTGCACAGCATCGACGAGACGTACCTCTCCGCCGGTTGCAACTTCTGGGTGATCGAAGCGCCGGACGGCCTCGCCGCGATCGCGGCGATCGCCCGCGTCGATGCGAAGACGGGCCGTCTGCGGCGAATGCGCGTCACCGAGGCCTGGCGGCGGCGCGGCCTGGCGAAGGCGCTGCTCGATACGGCGGTCGAGTTCTGCCGCGAGTCCGGCTACGACCGCGTCATCCTCGACACGACCAAACGGCAGCCCGCCGCTCACCAGCTTTACGAAGGTTACGGCTTCACGCTGACCGGCGAGCGCATGATCGGACCCTACCGCGTATTCGACTACGAGATGAGGATCGCCTGATGTTCCGCCTGCCGCTCTTCGCCGTGCGCGTGCTGGACTTGACATCCGGCCGGGCCGGCCGGTACGCTGCGCGTCTCCTTGGGGACATGGGCGCGGAGGTGATCCGCATCCAGCCGCCAACGCGAGCGGGAGCGGACGCACGCCTGGACTGCAACAAGTACGGCTGCACGCTCGACGTATCGAGTCCGGCCGGCCGCGACGCGATCCTGCGCCTCGTTGACCTGTCCGACATCGTCGTTGCCGAGTCGCTGGGCGCCCTCGGCCTGACATTCGAAGATCTGAGCCGGCGAAACGACCGCCTGATCGTCCTGTCGTTACCGCCCAGCGACGATGTGATGTCCGCCGTCGCGGCGGCCGGAGCAGCCGGCCTCGCACTATGGGACAGACGCCGCACCGGCGTAGGCGACCGGATCGACATCGCGGCTCCGCAACGAGGTTCGCCGTCGCGCGGCGAGTCGAACGGCGTGACCCTGGAACCGGTCTCGACACGGAATGGGACCATCGAGATTGCCGGCCCGCACTGGCATTTGAGCGAATCGCCGGCGCACATCCGTCTGCCAGCGCCTGAGCCGGGTGAGCACAACGCCTATGTCCTGCGCGATCTGCTCGGTTTGTCGGACGATGAGATCGCGGCGCTAGACGTTGGTTGAGACGCCGATGATGTGGCCGATGATGAACGTTACGGTCGCGGCAGCAGCGCCGAGCGCCACCTGTCTCGCGCCGCTGTAAAGCATGCTCTTGCCGGTGAACAACGAAACGCCGGCTCCCACGGCGAACAGAGCGACGGCACTCAGGGCCGCACTCACCGCGATGAACGGCGCACTGGCGCTGCCAAAGAAGAATGGAATCACGGGCAGCAGCGCGCCGAGTCCGAAGGCCACGAACGAACCGGACGCCGCTCCCCACGGCGACCCGAGCTCGCTGGGGTCCAGGCCCAGCTCCTCCCGCACGAGCGTGTTCAGAGCGACGTCCGGGTTCTCCATCAACCGCGTGGCCGTGGCGTCGGCCTCGCTCTTTGGCAAGCCCTTCGCTTGGTATATCAATGAAAGCTCTCGCATCTCTTCATCGGGCGCCGACTGCAACTCGGCGCGCTCGAGCTCAATCTGGCGCTCGAACAGCTCGCGCTGAGCCCGCATCGAGACATACTCGCCGGTCGCCATTGAGAATGCGCCAGCGATTACGCCGGCGATGCCCGCCAGCAGCACGAAGCTTCCGCTCGTCGCCGCGCCGGCGAAGCCCATGACCAGCGCTGTGTTGGAGGTCAACCCGTCGCTCACGCCGAAGATCGTTGCCCGCAGCGCACCGCCGCCGCCTGTGCGGTGCCAGCGCTCCCGCGAAAGGATCGCCTCCGAGGGCTCTCGGTCGCCGCGCTCCAGACGCGACATCGTCTTCCGGTGTTCGCGCTCGTCGGGCGCCATCGCCTGCGCCGCCTCGTCCTGCGCCATGTATGCACCGTAAGCACCGGCTTCCAGGCTACGAACGAGGGGCAGGACCGAGCGCACACCGAACGTCCGCGCAGCGAAGCCGATCGCGCGGATCTTCAGGCTCGGGCCGTGTTCGCGGGGTGCAACACCGCTGTCCCGCAGCTTCTTCCGCCAAACGTCGGCGTGCCGCTCCTCGACCTCTGTGAGCTCCGAGAAGATGCGCTTGCGTTCGGGGTTTTTCTCGGCCGCCGCCAGCATTTGGTAAATGGCGATGCCGTCAATCTCGTCATCCAGATTGGCCTGGTAGCGCCGGAGATCAGCGCGCTCGGTGGCAGGAACTTTCGTCTTCACGTGAGGTCAGTATATCGAACGAGCGCGGAATGTTCAGACGTGGCTCAGGGCGCCGCCTTCGATCCAGATCACCTGGCCTGTCAGATACGCCGACGTCTCCGACGCAAGGTATACCGCCGCGCCCGCGATCTCTTCAGGCTTCGCGAGGCGCTTGTACGGCAGGTAGCGTTCCAGCTTCTGGCGGCCCTCATCGCCGCCGATGATCCCCATCCCCTCGGTCCAGCCCGCGCCGATCGCGTTCACGTTGATGCCGTGCCGCGCCCATTCCAACGCCAGCGCGCGGGTCAGGTTAAGCACGCCCGCCTGCGCCACGCAGTAAGCAGCGCCGTTGACCATCCCACGCTCGCCGAGCACAGACGCGACGTTGATGATCCGCCCGCTTCCCTGCGCGAGCATGACAGAAGAAGCTGCGCGCGAGGCGAGGAAGACACCGCCGAGGTTCACGTCCATCACGCGCCGCCAGTCCGCGAATGCTATCTCGGCTGCGGGCTGAGCGAACGGCAAGTCCTGCGCGTTCACAAGGATGTCGAGCCGGCCGAACTCTGACGCCGCACGGCTGATCAGCGCCTCGACATCGCGCTCGTCGGACGAGTCAATCGCCTGCGCGAACGTCTTACGGTTGAGCGCCCACAGTTCGTTGGAGCAGGAGTTGGCGATCACCTCCTCGTCCCGCGCCAACGTTGTCGTCGCCACGGCCACGTCCGCGCCCGCCTCGCCGAGTGCGACCGCAATCGCCCGCCCGATCGAGTTCGACGCGCCGATCACGAGCGCGGCCTTGCCGTCCAGCGAGAACTCGCTCGCCATCAGGCTATGTCCCACGTCAGCGGCACGACCGGCGCGAAGCCGGTCGGCGCGTGCCCACCGGCGAGTCCGCCGCCGTCCAGCACGATGATCTGGCCGTTCATGTACGACGTCATGTCCGAGGCCAGGAACACGCACAGCGGGCCCAACTCTTCGTCCCGGCCGAGGCGTCCCATCGGGGTGAACTTGCCGCCGCCGGTGAAGCCCATCGCTTGTGGGTCGCCGTGCGGGAAGAAGCCCGGCGCAATGAGATTGGCCTGTATGCGGTCAGTGTACGAAAGGGCCAGCGAACGCGTAAAGTTGATGAGCCCGGCCTTGGCGCTGGTATACATGTAGTTGTTGCGCCCCGCGCGCAACCCGAATCCGGACGTGACATTGATGATCTTGCCGCCGCCTATCGCCAACATGTGCGGGATCGCCGCGCGCGAACAGTAGACCGCGCCCGTCAGATTCGTATCGATGCCGATCCGCCACTGCTTGTCGCTAATGTCGTCGATCGTGTTGCCCATTCCCTCGGTCGCGCCGCCCGCGTTATTGACCAGGATATCGATCCGCCCGTGCGCATCGAGCGTGCGCTGCACCATCGTCGCGACAGACGCTGAGTCGGTGACGTCGCAGCGCACCCAGGTGCACGCTCGCCCGCGCGCCTTTACGAGGTCCGCCGTCTCTTCCACCTGCGCTTCCGTCCGGGCCGTGGCCACGATGTCCGCGCCCGCATCTGCCAGCGAAAGCACCATCGCCCGCCCGAGCCCGCGCCCGGCGCCGGTGACGATCGCCACTCTTCCAGCCAGTCTGAGCTTGTCGAGGACGCCCATCTACGCCTCTTCCCCCGTCTTCGCGCCGCGACCGTCTCCGAAGCGGTTGTCGCGCCACTCCAGCGCCGCCTTCAGTCCTTTCTCCTTCGCCATCGCGTAGAACTCGTGTACAATCGGCGCCTGCCGGGCGATCGCGTCGCGCTCTGTCGCCATCCGTTGCATCGTCTGCGCACCCATCAGCTCCAGCGCCATGTTCACGATGCGTTTGTTCGCGGCCAAGAGATCGACGTCGATCAGCGCCATCCGGCCCGCGAGATCGTCCAGCTCAACGTCGAGTCGCTCGGACGGCACCGCCTTCAGCACGAGGCCGATGCGTTCTGCTTCGGCCCCGGAAATCGTGTCGCCGGTCAGCAGCAGCCGCTTGGCCCATTGCGGCCCGACGAGGTACGTCCACATATGATTGACCGGCGAGCCGAGCGCCCGCACCGGCGGATAGCCGATCTTGGCGTCGTCGGCGGCGATGACGATGTCGCACAAGAACGCGACGTCCGTGCCGCCCGCGAGGCAGTGGCCGTGGATGCCGGCGATCACCGGTTTGTGCATCTCCCAGATCGTCATCCGCATTCGCGTGGCCTGCTCGAGGAACCAGACGTCGCGCTCCATCGTGTGGCCGGACGCGGCGTGCGTGGCCCCTGCGCCCGGCGGCGGCGAGATGTCGTAGCCGGCGGAAAACGAGCCTCCCGCGCCGCGGATCGTTACCGCGTGTACGGCCGGGTCGCGGTCGGCCTGCCAGAGCGCCTGCTGCAGCTCTTCCTGCATCTGCCAGGAGATCGCGTTCAGCTTCTCCGGGCGGTTCAGCGTGATCCGCGCGACGCCGTCGCCCGGCTCGTAGAGAATCGTCTCGTAGGGCATACGGGCCTCCTTCGCGGCGCACCGTCCGTCCACCTGATAGGTCAAGGCCCTAGCCTTGACTGGCGTCAGGGCTGGGGCCCTGACCCACGGGGATCTTGCGCGAGGCAAGCTTACAAGCTACTCGCGTTCGCCAGCAATCGCGGCGACGACGTCCGGCGTCTCTATCGCATCGACGTATACGCCCTCGCCCGTGCGCTTCATCTCCCGCCGGGCGTGCCGCTCGAAGAGCTCACGAGCCGTCGCATCGGCAACGCAGGAGACGGCCGCGTCGATGCCGCCCATTTCCTTCGAGACCTGGCGCACCATCACACGCACCGCCGCCTCGTTCGTCGCGTCGATCGCCTGCGAGGTCGCGTTCAGCCGCCGTGCCAGCCGCTGCACCGCGAACGCGGCCTCGGCCTCCCGGCTCGCCGAGACGAGCGCCAGCCGGGCCCCAGCGTTCGCCAGCATTGTGGCCGTGGCGGCCCCGAGGTCAGTCTCCGCGCCGAGCAGGAGGACTCGTCTATCGTCGAGTTGGGGCAACTAGACAGAGACCGGCAGCGGCGCCTCGTAGAGGTGGTGAATCGAGTGCATCACGCACAGCGTCATGATCAGGTCGGACGCAGTGATCGGCATTCCGAGGAACGTGTGCTTGCTCTCGAGTTGCTCGTCCGACAGGGCCTTGACCCAATCGCCCAGCTTGACGTAGTTGGCCGAGAGCGCGTCGAGGACCTGCTTCGTGTCCATCGCTGCCATCGAGTCGATGCCCTGCTGGTTGACCGCCGCGATGTCCATGCCAGCGACGACGTCGGCCTCGGGCGGCGCACTAACCATGCCGGCGCCCACCATCGGGATCATGCCCGCGGTGACAGCCACGTGCGTGAACATCTCCTTCGGGCACCAGCCGGCGGGCCGCTTGGTGTCCCACTCGCTCAAGCCGTCAAGCATCCCTGCCACGCGCTTGGCCTGCGCCGGCACGAACTGGAACCCACCCATCAGTTCTTCTCGAGTTGCCATATCCGTTCCCTCCTTCTATGAATTCCGCGCGCATTCTAGCACGCGCTCAGTTAGTTCGTGAATGTGATCCGTGTCACTACGTCAAACGATTTCTGCCAAACGAACCTATCAGCGCTGCTCGTACGAGCGGACGGCTGCGGAGACTCCGGCGCCGCGCTCGACCTTGTGCCCTTGCTTGATGAAGCCGTCCTCCAGGGCGAAGAGCAGGCTCAGCACGTTCGGCTCGGTCGAGCCGTACCCCATCAGGCCGATGCGCAGGATCTTGCCCTGCAGCCCGCCGATGCCGCCGCCGATCTCGATGTTGTGCTCGTACAATAAGCTTTGTCGCAGCTTCAGCTCGTCGACGCCATCGGGTACGCTCACCGTCGTCAGCGGTGGCAGTCGATAGCCTTCCTGCGCGTGCAGCGACAGGCCCATCGCCTCGACGCCCGCAGCCAGCGCGGCTGCGTTTCGCTTGTGCCGGGAGATGCGCGCCTCCATCCCCTCCTCCTGCACGATCCGCAGACCCTCACGCAGCGCGTAGAGCATCGTCATCGGCGGCGTGTGGTGGTACATGCGCGTGCCGCTGCCGCTCCAGTAGCGGCCCAGCATCGCCATGTCGACGTAGAAGCTGCGCACCGGCTCCTCGCGCTTTTCGACGACCTCCATCGCCGCGGCGCTCATCGTCAGCGGCGACATTCCGGGCGGCGCTGAGAGGCACTTCTGCGTGCCGGAGTAGCAGACATCGATGCCCCACTCGTCGATCAACAGCTCGCAACCGGCGAGGCTCGTGACGGCATCGGCCAGGACCAGCGCGCCTTGCTCGTGCGCGATCTTCGATATCTCTTCCAGCGGCTGCAGGATGCCCGTGCTCGTCTCGCCGTGGACGATCGCTACGACCTTGACCGGCCCGCCGGCAGACTTCAGTGCTTGGCGGACCTGGTTCGGCTCGATGATGCGTCCCCACTCGGCCTCGACGACGGTGACGTTGGCGCCGCAGCGCTTCGCCATGTCGGCCATACGCGTGCCGAAAAAGCCGTTGACGCAGACGATGACGTTGTCCCCCGGCTCGACGACGTTGTAGATCGCCGCTTCCATTCCGCAGGTTCCTGTGCCGGAGATCGCCATCGTCATGTCGTTCTCCGTGCGGAAGATCGTCCGGAGCGGCCGCTGCGTGTCGTCGATCAGCTGGATGAATACGGGATCGAGGTAGCCGATCACCGGCGCGGTCATCGCCCGGTATACCCGCGGGTGCACGTTCGAAGGCCCGGGCCCGAGAAGGTTGCGCTGCGGGACAACCAGTTCGCCAAGTGATTCCCCGGTAGTCATAGTGGGCCTACTTTACCGCGCGGCGCGTGGGACTCACAACGGACATTAGCGGATAAGCGAATGTCCTCGCGCGATGTGCATCTTCTTATCTGCGTGGTGGAGAGGTCGAACGACTGCTATCGCAAGGGCCGCCTTATCGCCACATCCCGCTGTGAGCCATCATCCCGCCCGCTCGCATCCTTCGAGAACCTCAGGATCAGTGGTTCGTGGACGCCGTTAGCCGGGCGTCCACCGCAAGACCGGCTTACGCGCGGCCGTCGCTTCGTCCAAGCGGCGGAGCGGGGCGTTGTACGGCGCGCCCTTCACCATCTCCGGCTGTTCCAGGGACTCGCGGTCGATCGCCAGCATCGCCTCGCAGAAGGCGTCCAGCGCTTCGATACCCTCCGTCTCGGTCGGCTCGATCATCATCGCTTCGTCGACGATCAGCGGGAAGTAGATCGTCGGCGGGTGGAAGCCGTAGTCGATCAGACGCTTGGCGACGTCCAAGGTCTTCACGCCACGGCCCTTCTGGCGGCTGCCGGAGAGCACGACCTCATGCATGCAGGTGCGGTTGACCGCGAGCTTGTAGGCTTCGCGGAGGCGCGCTTGCAAGTAGTTGGCATTGATCACGGCGTTGTCGGCGATCGCGCGGAGGCCGTCGCCGCCCATCGACTTGATGTACGTGAGCGCCCGGACAAGCACGCCGAAGTTGCCGTGAAAGGCCATCGTCTTGCCGATGCTCTTCTCCGGGCGGGCCAGGCTATAGGACGCCCCGTATTTCTGGACGATCGGTGCCGGGAGGTAGGGCGCGAGCGGCAACTTCACGCAAACGGGGCCGGCGCCGGGTCCTCCGCCGCCGTGCGGTGTCGAGAACGTTTTGTGCAGGTTGAGGTGGACGACGTCAAAGCCCATGTCGCCGAAGCGCGCGCGGCCGAGGAGGGCGTTCTGGTTGGCGCCATCACCGTAGAGCAGCGCGCCGTGTTCGTGCACGAGCCTGCCGATGCGGCCGATGTGCGGGTCGAAGATGCCCAGCGTCGATGGCAGCGTGTACATAATCGCCGCGACCGTCTCGTCCAGATTCGTCGCGAGGAAGTCGATATCGGCGTTGCCGCTGGCGTCGGAGGGCACGGTGACGACGTCGAAGCCGGCCATCGCCGCCGTCGCCGGGTTCGTCCCATGCGCGGAGTCCGGGACGAGCACCTTCGTACGGGCCGTCTCGCCGCGCGCCAGGTGGTAGGCCTTGATCATCAGAACCCCGGACAGCTCACCCTGCGCGCCCGCCGCCGGGGCCAGTCCAACCGCGTCCATGCCGGTGATCTCGGCCAGCGTTTCCTGAAGCTCGAACAGCACCGCGAGCGCGCCCTGCACGGTCTCCGGCTGTTGCTGTGGGTGCGCCTGCGCGAAGCCGGGCAGACGCGCGATGTCCTCGTTGATTTTCGGGTTGTACTTCATCGTGCAGGAGCCGAGCGGGTAGAGGCCGGTGTCGATGCTGTAGTTGAGCCGGCTGAGCCCGACGAAGTAGCGAATCACATCGTTCTGCGCCATCTCTGGCAGCGTCAGTTCCTCCCGCAGAAGACGGGACTCCGGCATCGCCGCCGCCGGCACGTCAAGCGCGGGCAGAATCACACCGATCCGCCCGGCCTTGCTACGATCGAACGTCAGGCGCCCGCCGACGTCGTCCCGGGGCAGTGCGCTTGTCGGTTCGGCGTTCGGGCCAGGGCCGGCGAAGTCTTCGGTCATGGTCATCGTCCCACCTCCGCCAGCGCGTCCCGTAACCGTTCGATCTCCTCGCGATTGTTCATCTCCGTTACACAGAGCAGCATGCCGTTGCCGACATGGTCCGAGACGTCGAGACCGCCGATGATGTCTCGCTGGAGGAGGAGGTGGTTGATCTCCGCCGGCGGCATCGGGCAGCGGACGACGAACTCTTTGAAGAACGTCCGGCTCGCCTCGACCGCATAGCCGGGCAGCGCATCGATGATCTGTGCCGCGTAGTGCGCCTTGTGGTAGCAGGCCTCGGCGACCAGGCGAAGGCCATGCTTGCCGACCGTCGCCAGGTAGACCGTCGCCGCCAGCCCCACCAGTTGCTGGCTCGTGCAGATGTTGGACGTCGCTCGCTCGCGGCGGATGTGCTGCTCGCGCGTCTGCAGCGTGAGGACGTACGCCGTGCGGCCATCGAGGTCGGTGGTGCGACCGACGATACGGCCCGGCATCTGTCTCACAAAGTCGCTCTTGCAGGTGAAGAGACCGATGTACGGGCCGCCATAGTTCGGTGCCCAGCCGAGACTTTGGCCCTCCGCGACGGCGATGTCCCCGCCGTAATCGCCCGGCGGCGCCAGCATGCCCAGCGAGATCGGGTCCGCGGCGACGACGTACAGCGCCCCCGCCGCGTGCGCGGCCTCTCCCAGCGCCCAAACGTCCTCCAGTTCGCCGAGGAACCCCGGTTGCTGGACGGCGAGACAGGCGTGCTCCGAGGTCATCTCGTCGGCATCAATTTCATCGATCTGCAGCTCCGGTCCAAAGGCGTATGTGCGCACAACGTCGAGATAGGCCGGGTTCACGCTCCGGTGTACCGCGATGTGGCTGCGACCTGTCAGGCGGCAGGCCATCAGACAGGCCTCTGCGAGAGCGCTGGCCCCGTCGTACATACCCGCGTTCGCCACGTCCATCCCCGTCAGCTCGCATGTCATCGACTGCAGTTCGAACATCGTCTGCAGTGTTCCCTGGCTAATCTCGGGCTGGTACGGCGTGTAGGCGGTGTAGTACTCGCTGCGGCCGACGATGTGTGAGACCGTGCTCGGGATAAAGTGCCGGTAAGCGCCGCCACCGAGGAAGAACGCGATGCCGTTGCCGGCGACCCGGTTGCGATGCGCCAGGTCCGACAGCTCGCGCGAGAGGTCCGGTTCGCTCGGCGCCGGCGGAAGGGCGAGGCCGTCGATCCGGAACTCCGCCGGAATGTCAGTAAACAGCTCGTCCACACCGCCGACCCCGATCGCGCTCAGCATCCGCTCCCGGTCAGCGTCGGTGTTCGGGATGTACGGGTGTGGGCTGGATGGCATCAGTGATCCGCCGTTTGCAGGAACGTCTCGTACTCTTCGGCCGACATCAGCTTGTCGATCTCACCAGTGGCCGAGAGCCGCACGCGGATCATCCAGCCGTCGCCGTAGGGGTCGTCGTTCACCCACTGCGGGTTGTCGGCCAGCGTCTCGTTGCGCTCAAGCACCTCGCCGGAGACGGGCGAAAACAGTTCCGAGACAGCCTTCACCGACTCGATCTCGCCGAACTTCTGGAGTGCGCCGACTTGCGTGCGTGGCATCGGCAGGTCGACGAAGACGATGTCGCCCAGCTGGTTCTGTGCATAGTCCGTAATGCCTACGGTGCCGATATCGGCGTCAATACGTACCCACTCGTGTTCCTTCGTGTACTTCAGGTCAGAAGGACTGGCCAAGCTCGTCTCCTTAACTATTGTTTCGGTCGCTTGTAGAACGGGCGCGGCACGATCTCAACCGGCAGTATCCGGCCGCGCACGTCGACGTCCAGCCGGGTGCCTTCGGCCGAAAGCGCCGACGGGACGAACCCCATGCCGATGCTCACGCCCAGCGTTGGCGAAAACGTACCGCTGGTCACGACGCCGACGCCTTCGCCTTCGCGGACGACCACGCAACCGTGGCGCATGACGCCCCGGTCCAGCGCGCGCAGGCAGACCAAGGTTCGCTCGGCGCCTGCCTTCTCGATATGCTGGAGCGCCGTCCGCCCGAGGAAGTCGGCCCCATCGTCGAACGTCAACACCCAGTCCAGGCCAACCTCGAACGGGTTCGTCTCCTCGTCCATGTCGTTGCCGTACAAGAGTAGCGCCGCTTCCAGTCGCAGCGTGTCGCGGGCGCCAAGGCCGGCCGGCGTGACACCGGAATCGAGCAGCGCTCGCCACAGCTCGGGCGCAACCGCCGCCTCGACAACAATCTCCAGCCCGTCCTCGCCCGTATATCCGGTGCGCGAGGCGAACAGGGTCTGTCCCTGCCACTCCACCTCCGCGCAGCGCCGCGGCTTGATCGAGCCGACGAACGCCTCGCCGAGCAGTCCCGCCAGCCGACCGAGCGCCTCGGGCCCCTGCACCGCGATCATTGCCGTCGACTCGTGTCGGTCGACCAAGCGCGCATTAGAGGCGCCGATCTGCTCGCGCATCCACGCTCGCATCTTCGGCGCGTTGGAGGCGTTGACGACGATGAAGTGGCGTTCCGGCGCGAGGCAGAAAATGTAGACGTCATCTACGATGCCGCCGAGCTCATTGCAGGCCGCAGCGTAGTGGCCTTCCCCCGGCGCCAGGAGGGTCATGTCCCAGGTACAGACGTATCGCAGAAACCGGCCGGCGTCCGGGCCATCCACTTCGAAGCGCCCCATGTGCGAGACGTCGAACATCCCGGCCCGCCCGCGGACGGCGTTGTGCTCTTCGATTACGCCGGTGTACTGGACGGGCATCTCCCAGCCCGCGAAGGGGACCATCCGCGCTCCGAGCCGCACGTGCTCCTCGTACAGTGGCGTGTGGAGGAGAGTGCCGGTGTTGTGTGCCACTTACTTATTGTGCCCCCGCCTCGCGAGTTCGTAGGCTCCTGCCGTGCCCCGGTAGCTCGATCGGAGAGAGCACACCTCCGACTAAGGTGAGGATGTGGGTTCGAGTCCCACCAGGGGTACCTCGAGAAGGTCGCCCAAGCCGCGATATCTCACGAGGACTGTTGTACGCTAAAGGTACCTTAGTCGGAGCGTGCACAGTCCAATTGGGCTGCCGGAAAACGGAGCGGATCATGCATCCGCTCCGTTTTCGTTTAGCGCCTGCCACTTGCGCTTCCCACCGTCCATCTGCAGACGCCCGACGCCCGGGTATTCGTGGTGGACGGAGATCAGCGTCGCGTCCTTCTCCAGCGACTTCTCGACGAAGCGCTTCTTCGTCTCCAGCGAGACGACAGGCAAAATATCGAAGGCGCTGATCCAGGCCAGCCGCTCCAGCTGCACCGGATGCTGCGACAACTCGCCGATGTAGAGGCCGTAGTCGCCGCCGGATTCGATCTCCACTACGACGTGGTCCTTCGTGTGGCCCGGCGCGCGGGTCATCCTCACGCCGGGCAGGACATCGGCATCGCCGTCAATTAGCGCCACCTGTTTCGCGGCGTCCAACGGCTCAAAGTTCTCGGGGAGGTACGTGCCGCGCGTGCGGTCGTTCGGGTGCATGGCGGCGTCCCACTCGCCCTTCTGGATCAGGTAGCGCGCGCGGGGGAAGGCCGGGCGCACGCTGCCGCCGTCGTTGACTGTGTTGCCCCCGCAGTGATCGAAATGCAGGTGCGAGTTGATCACAATGTCGACATCTTCCGCTGCAATACCCTCCCTGTGGAGGTTGGGCAACAGTGCCCCCGCGTTCTCGATTCCCATCGCGCCCGGCGCGCGCTTCGTCTTCGTCCCGCAGCCCGTGTCCACGAGCGCCGTCTTACCGGACCCCCGAATGATCAGCGAGTTCAGCCCAACCTCCAGGCGATACTTCTCGTCGATGTCCGTCACAAACGGCTCCCACATTACCCGCGGCACGAGGCCGAACGTCGCCCCGGCGTCCTGGCGGATGACGCCATCAGACACGACAAGCAGCTCGAAATCTCCGATACGAAACCAATGACCCATAAGCGGGGCAACTTCCTGGAATCTCCTCCAGACGGGCGACGTGACCAGATTGTCATGCGCATTTGCGCGGGTCAAGGAGAACAGATTACGAGTGTGTGGAAGGAGGACGCCGTCTGCTAACTAGTTCCGATGGCGCAATCCATGGCATCGTTTCAGCTTCCGTCCGCTGCCGCACGGGCATGGCTTGTTGCGATCCCGTCCGTGTTTGGAGTCCATCCCTTGGGGATACTCCGACACGGATACGCGGAACATTTTGGGGTCGCGCAAAATATCCAGTTCGTCCTTTAGCCGTAGCGCTTCACTTTGGAGTTCATCGGTCCAATGTGTCCCGTCTAGATACAACAAGTCCTCCGAGCGTCCGTGCGATTTGAGCGGCTCAGATGCGATGCCTACCACCGCTTCGGCATCAGGGTATTGGGACCGAACAACCATGCAATACGACTCGAGGAGACCCCTGCGCACTTCGCGGTATTCTTCCTCCGATTTGTCCTCTGGCCGTTGGAGGGAGAGCAGCACGTAGTATGGCTCACCCGAAGACCATGGTGGAATAATCCGAGTGGCCCGCCATTCTTTGTCGGCGCGCTCCAGAACCGTCATTAGAGAGTTTGATAGCGCTCGGCGTCGTGTCCGGTTTTCCGAGGCCATAAATCGTAGCCCGACTTCCTGCTCAGAAATAGACGCGCTTGTCGCGAAGTGCTGGGTTCCATCCAGGATGTTCTTAGCGAATTCGTCGATGAGCGCGTCCCAGGCGTAGCTGATGCTGTCCGCTTCTATCTGCGCGAGTCGATCAGGATGACTACGAAATCTCTCCCAGAGACCCTCGTCGATGAAGATGCCCGTCACGTGCTCAGGGACATTGAAATAATGGCGGCCAGCTTCATCGACGTGCTGAAGGTAATACGCGAGAATATCTTCCTCGCCAGTGGCGATCATCAGCTTGCCAGATCTAACGGCTCCTCCTTACGCTCAAAGTACTGCGCCAGATCGACAACCGTGTCTACGGTCTTCAACAGCACATCCAATGTAAAGTCGTCGACTACGTGCACGTATTGGTCGAGCGGGGGGAGCGATCCAATGGTAAATGGCGTTTCGGCGCCGTCGACGTCAGGCGATATCATTAGGCTACCGGAACCACCGAATTCCTGCTGACAACGCGAGCCAGCACCGTGCGCTACAACGATGCGATGATATTTTGCTTCGGACGGACTTGGCAGAAGAAGTGGAAACGGAATTGAGCAAGCAGGATCGAGGAAAAGCCTACTGGGATGGTCTTTTATCCACCGTTCTGCGCCACGAACCTGCTTCGCAGAAGAAACAACTGCGCGCCTGTACCATCTCCGCCAATCGAGTCTTGTGTCACCTGTGTTCGGAAAATCGCAGTACTTGTCCGAGAAAATGAATACATGACGGTCAAACACCGCCAGAAGATCACAAACCTCCTTCCCGTCGGACGTGCCCCCCGCGGACCTCTGGTCTTTGTACACGTGCGGCCAACTCCAGAGCCGTAGAAAGGACTCGCGGCACAGCTGTTACAGATAGCGTTCAGAGGTGGTAGAAGCTGTCATTTCATCCTTCGCACGTACGTTCGCAGTGCATGATCGCACGACTAGATTCCTCGGGAAAACTAATCATGCCGGCAACATGTTGGAACACAGACGCCGTCTGCTATCCTTTTCCTACTATGGCTGACAAGCCCACCACTGACATGCCCAAGGCGTACGACCCGCACGCGGTCGAGGCTGCTCTCTACCAGATGTGGATGGACAAGGGCTTCTTCAAGCCGCGCCCAAGCCCGGGCCGCGAGCCCTTCTGCATCATCATGCCGCCACCCAATGTGACCGGAGAGCTGCACCTGGGCCACGCGCTGACGGCTACCGTCGAAGACACGCTGATCCGCTGGCACCGCATGCTCGGCGACCCGACCCTCTGGCTGCCGGGCGTCGACCACGCCGGCATCGCTACGCAGAACGTCGTCGAAAAGCAGATCGCCAAGGAAGGCCAGAGCCGCTTCGACCTGGGCCGCGAGCAGTTCGTGGAGCGCGTCTGGAAATGGGTCGGCCAGATACGCACCCGCATCGTCCTCCAGCACATGCGCCTCGGCGTTTCGTGCGACTGGAGCCGCGAAGTCTTCACGATGGACGACGGCCCGCAATGCGCGGTCCGCGAGACGTTCACGCGTCTCTTCAACGACGGCCTGATCTACAAGGGCGAGCGTATCATCAACTGGTGCCCGCGCTGCATGACCGCGATCTCCGATCTGGAGGTCGAGCACGAGGAGACGCAGGGCCACCTCTGGTACGTCCGCTACCCGCTGCTGGACGAGGGCGGTCACCCGACCGAGGAGTACGTCACCGTCGCCACCACTCGCCCCGAGACGATCGTCGGCGACGTGGCCGTGGCGGTGAACCCGGACGACCCACGCTGGAAGTCGATCATCGGCCGCGAGGCGCTGCTCCCGATCATCGAGCGACACATCCCGATCGTCACCGACGAAGCTGTGGAGGCCGAGTTCGGCACCGGCGCCGTCAAAGTGACGCCCGGCCACGACCCAACCGACTTCGAGATCGGCGCGCGCCACGGCCTGCCGATCATCATTGCGATGAACCCGGATGCCACGATGAACGCCGAGGCCGGCCCTTACAACGGCCTCGACCGCTTTGAGACGCGCGAGCTGATTGTCAAAGACCTCGAACGGCTAGGCTTGCTGGACCACGTCGAAGACCACACGCTCTCCGTCGGCCACTGCGAGCGCTGCGACACGATAGTCGAGCCATTGGCGAGCAAGCAGTGGTTCGTGAATACGAAGCCGCTCGCTGAGAAGGCGATCGCAGCCGTGCGGGATGGTCGCATCCAGATGATTCCCCGCCGTTTCAAAGACGAGTACATGCGCTGGATGGAGAACATCCGCGACTGGTGCATCTCCCGCCAGCTCTGGTGGGGCCACCGCATACCCGTCTGGTACTGTGACAACGGCGACGCCTTCGCAGCAGTGGACGACCCAACGACCTGCCCGAAGTGCGCCTCCGCAAAGCTCGAGCAGGACCCCGACGTCCTCGATACGTGGTTCTCGTCCGGGTTGTGGCCGTTCTCCACGCTCGGCTGGCCGGAGGAGACGCCCGACCTCAAGTACTGGTACCCAACGTCCGTGCTGGAGACGGGGTACGACATCCTCTTCTTCTGGGTCGCGCGGATGATCATGCTCGGCCTGTACGACATGGGCGATGTCCCCTTCCGCCACGTCTACCTGCACGGTCTCATACGCGATGCGCAGGGCCGCAAGATGACGAAGAGCCGCGGCAACGTCGTCGACCCGCTAAGCCTCACCGAGAAGTACGGCACCGACGCCGTGCGCTACACCCTGGCCACCAGCGGCACGCCCGGCAACGACTTTCGCCTCTTCGGTGAGAAGCTGGAGGCCGCGCGCAACTTCGCGAACAAGATCTGGAACGCCTCCCGCTTCGTCATCCAGAGCATGAAAGGTGAGCGCGTCACCCTCCCCAGCGACGACATCCTGCGCTCAGTGGCGGCGCGCAAGGACTGGCCGCTGGAGGACCGCTGGATCGTCTCGCGCACGCTAGCGACGGCGACCGAGGTGAACAAACTGCTGACCGATTTCCAGCTGAACGAGGCCGGCCGCGTGCTCTACGACTTCCTCTGGAGCGAGTACTGCGACTGGTACCTGGAGATGTCCAAGGTGCGCCTGAAGGACGGCGACAAGTCACCTCTGTCGGTCCTGGCCTACGTCCTGCAGTCCAGCCTGCGTCTCCTGCACCCCATCATGCCCTTCGTCACTGAGATCATTTGGCAGCACCTCCGCGACCACGTCGACGGTCTGGAGGAAGCCCTGATCATCGCCGCCTATCCGCTCGGCGAGGGCGAGCCCGACACTGAAGCCGACGGCCGCGCCGCACTCTTGATCGACGTCGTGCGCGCCATCCGCAACATACGAGCCGAGCGCCAGGTCGACCCGGGCCGCTTCGTCGAAGCCTACGTAGCCAGCGACGGCTCCCGCGACGTCCTCGAAGCAGCTCGCCCGCTGGTCGAAACGCTCGCCCGCGTCCGCCCGCTCCACATCGTCGCCGGCGTCAACGAAGCGCCAACCGACCAGGTCGCTACCGCGGTTCTTTCGCATGCACAGGTCGTGCTACCTCTCGCGGGCCTCATCGACCCTAAAGCCGAGCGGGAGCGCACTGCCAAGCAGTTGCACGAAGCGCAAGCGGAGGTTAACCGGCTCAAACAGAAGCTCGGCAACGCCGAATTCCTCTCGAAGGCGCCGGCAGACGTCGTCGCGCGCCAGGAAGAGATGCTGGCATCAGCCCGATCGCGGCTGGCAGCGCTTGAACAGCGGCTGGACGAGCTGGCCTGACCTGCCGACGAATGCTTTAGGGGCGCCGCATGCTGCGCCCCTAAAATCGCGCCGATGCTCCCCGTTGGTTCAACCAAATGGGTTCAGGGCGCCGATCGGGTGTGCGTTCCACATCGCGACGGTGGCGCAGCGCTACACGCTGTGCTTCGCCTCTAACGACGCCCTGACGCTACTCGACACTATATTGGCGCGGTGCTAGCATCGCTTGTGGAAAATGGCACAATTAGCTGGCACAAGAACGCCGCGCCCATGATCGGCGACATTTTCAACAACTACATCGCCGTTTTCCTCTCCGCAATCCTCGGATTCCTGCTCGTCGGCTCCGCCCTCGTCGGCAACCTCATCCTTTCGCCTCGCCAGAAGACGGAAGCCAAGGGAATCACCTACGAATGCGGTATGCTCACCATCGGCCGCAGCCGCGTCCAGGTCCACTTCCGCTACTATCTGTTCGCCATCCTCTTCCTAATCTTCGATATCGAGGCTGCCTTCCTCTTCCCTTGGGCGATCCGCTTCGTCGCGATCGGCAAGTCGGCGTTCTGGGAGATGGTTGTCTTCATCGGCATCCTCACGTTCGGCCTACTCTACGCCTGGAAGAAGGGCGTGCTGCGGTGGAGGTGAGCGATGCCTGACCCCCAGAAGATCGAGGTCTACGAGGTCCAGGACGACCCGCAGCTTTCAATCTCAGACGTCGTTGCGCCCGAGGTGCGCCATCGCATCAAGAGCTTGGAGCCGACCGCCGCCGATCCCTCGCAGGGCACAGCCATCTACCGCCAGCTGCTGCCCGGCATCATGCAGATGCCCGCCGACTGGATCATCGCCTGGGGCCGCAAGTCATCGCTCTGGCCGCTGACCTTCGGGCTGGCCTGCTGCGCGATCGAGATGATCTCCACGTTCATGGCCCGCCACGACCTCGACCGCTTCGGCATCGTGCCGTGGCCGTCGCCGCGCCAGTCAGACGTGATGATCGTCTCCGGCACCGTCACCAAGAAGATGGCCCCGGCGGTCAAGCTCCTCTACGAGCAGATGCCAAACCCGAAGTGGGTGATCTCGATGGGCGCCTGTGCCACCAACGGCGGTCCCTACACCCGTTACGACCGCGTACTGCAGGGCGTGGACAAGATCATCCCCGTTGACGTCTACGTCCCCGGCTGCCCGCCCCGGCCGGAGGCGCTGATGGACGCCTTCCTGGCGCTCCAGAAGAAAATCATGGAGGAGCGCGGCAAGATCGGCCGGTCCAGGTGACTCAGGAGGCTGTCCAGGAAACGCCCCCGCCGGCACCGGGGCCGATCGCGACGCTGCTCGCGCAGATCATGCCCGGCGTTCGCTTCGACATCACTGCGACGCCCCTCGACGAGACTGTCACCGTCCAGCGTGACGAATTCGTGCGCGTGATGGAGACGCTCTTGCGGGACCAGCGGCTCGCGTTCGACTACCTGCGCTGCCAGAGCGGGGTCGACTACCTGACGGAGCTGGAATCGGTCTACCATCTGTATTCCTTCAAGAACAAGCACTCCTTCGTCGTCAAGGTGCGTTGTCCGTCCGTGGATGCGCATGTGCCAACGGTCAGCCACCTCTGGACGGCGGCCAACTGGCACGAGCGCGAGACCCACGAGATGTTCGGCATCGTTTACGACGGGCATCCCGACCTGCGCCCGCTGCTCACAGAGGAAGGTCTCGGCTACTACCCACTGCTCAAGAGCCACCCGCTAGCCGACATCGAAGAGTGGCAGGAGGACATCCTGCAGGCCGTGGACGACGCCAAGAAGGCGGCCGTCCCCGCCGGCGCGACCCCCGTCGTCGACGAGAAGGCGATGAAGATCCAGATCGCGCAGCAGAAGGCGGGGGTCATCACCAGGACGCGCTCCGAGGCCCGCGCTAAGGGCCTATCGCCGGTAGACGAGAAGGCAGCCGTGCAGGCAGCGCTCTCGGCGTTTGAAGAGCAACTTGCCAGTCAGCCGCAAGCCGGTGCAGCAGCCGCGCCGGCGATGTCCAAGATCGAGCTCGCGCAGGCCAAGGCCAAAGTCATCACAAAGGCCCGCGCCGACGCCCGCGCCCAGGGTATGTCAACCGAAGACGAGAAGAAGTTCGTCGCTGAGAAGCTCAAGGAGTTCTCGGCTCAGCTAGAGAGCGGTGCGACGGCGGCCGCGCCCGCTGCCGCACCGAAGCCGGCGATGTCCAGGATCGAGTTGGCGCAGGCCAAGGCCAAAGTCATTACCAAGGCCCGCGCCGAGGCCCGCGCCCAGGGCATGTCCACCGAAGACGAGAAGAAGTACGTCGCCGAAAAGCTGAAGGCCTTCTCGGCGGAGAACCAGTAGATGGCCCGCGAGACCCTGATCCCCGGCGAGCGCGAGCTCGAAACCGTTGACATCAACGTCAACGTCGGACCGCAGCACCCGGCCACGCACGGCGTCTTTCGTATGGTGATCACCGTCGACGGCGAGGTCGTCACAGACCTCGATCCGGTCATCGGCTACATGCACCGCGGCAACGAGAAGCTCCCCGAGAACTGCGACTTCCGCCAGGTCATCGGATACCACGACCGCACAGACTACCTGGCCCAGTTCAACACCGAGCACTGCTACGTCGAAGCGATCGAGAAGCTGACCGGCTTCGAGCCGCCGGAGCGCGCGCAGTACATTCGAGTGATCCTGGCCGAGCTCAACCGCATCACCAGCCACCTCATGTTCTTCGGCGCCTTCGGTACGGACGTCGGCATCTTCGGAACCTCATTCATGTACGCCTTCCGCGACCGCGAATACATCCAGGAGTTGTTCGAGGAGGTCACGGGCGAGCGGATGATGTACAACTACTTCCGCCCCGGCGGCGTGGGCTGGGACGTGCCGGAGAACTTCAAGGAGCGCTGCGCCACGATGGTGGCCCACATCCGCAAGGGCCTGGGCGACCTGGAAGGGCTGATGATGACAAACGAGGTGGTGCTTATGCGCTGCCGCGGCCTCTCACCGGTAACGCCCGCGCAGGCGATCGACTGGGGGCTGAGCGGTCCACTCCTGCGCGCCACCGGCCTCGCCCACGACATCCGGCGCGCCGAACCGTACTCCATCTACGACCGCTTCGAGTTCGACATCCCGACGGGCACGACCGGAGACGTCTTCGACCGGCTGCTGGTGCGGCTGGAGGAGATGAAGCAGTCCGTCCGCATCGTCGAGCAGGCGCTGGCCCAGATGCCGGAAGGCCCGATCATGCGCGAGGCGATGAAGCGCATCCTCCGCGTGCCCGCCGGCGAGGTCTACATGCGCGTCGAAAGCCCGCGCGGCGAGTACGGCGTCTACGTGGTCGCCACAGGCACCGACAAGCCGTACCGCCATAAGGTGCGCGGCGCCTCGTTCTGCAACATCTCCGCCCTCCGCGCGATGTCCGTCGGCCACTACGTCTCCGACGTCATCGTCATCCTCGGCTCCACCGACATCGTCCTCTGCGAGGTGGACCGGTGATCGTGCTCGCCATCTCCTCCAACCCGTGGCTGGACGCACTCGTTCGCCTCGGCGCAGTAGCGGTCCTGCTGCCTGTGGGCGTCATCTGGCTGACCTGGCTCGAGCGCAAGGTCCTCGGGCGGCTGCAGCAGCGGCTCGGACCGATGCGCGTGGGACCGTACGGTATCCTGCAGGGCATCGCCGACACGATCAAGCTCATCACGAAGGAAGATCTGCGCCCTGTCACGGCCGACCGCTGGACGTTCGAGTTGGCCCCCTTCGTCATCGTCGTGCCGGTCATCATGGCGCTCGTGGCGCTTCCCTTTACAGCCGAGATTTTGATCCGCAACATGACGCTGGGACTCTTCTACATCGTCGCTGTATCCAGCCTCTCAATCGTCGGCGTGATCATGGCCGGCTGGGGCTCCGACAACAAGTACGCGCTGCTCGGCGGCGTCCGGGCGGGCGCCCAGCTGATCAGCTACGAGGTGCCGCTGATCCTGACCGTCGTCGCAATCGCCATGCTCGGCCAGACGATGAACCTCGCCCTCATAGTCGCCGACCAGCACAAGACGCCGTTCATCGCCTACCAGCCGCTCGGTTTCATCATCTTCGCGATCGCCGGCCTCGCCGAGCTCTACCGTCAGCCGTTTGACATCCCGGTCGCCGAGTCCGAAGTCGTCGGCGGCGCCACCGTCGAGTATTCCGGCATCCGCTGGTCGATGTTCCAGCTGGGCGAGTTCGCCAGCCTGGTGCTGATCTCGATCCTCGGCTCGCTGATCTTCCTCGGCGGCTGGACGTGGCCGCTGAGCCACAATGTCGGCGGCTGGGTGCAGGCCGCGGTGATGGTGGTCAAGACGTTCACTTTCATCCTCTTCTTCATGTGGATGCGGGCCAGCCTGCCGCGCCTGCGCATCGACCAGCTGATGTCGCTCTGCTGGCAGATCTTGTTGCCCTTCACATTGCTGCAAATCATAATCAACGGGCTGGCGCTGGTTTACAACTGGCCGGACTGGACGCTCACGCTGATGTCGGGCACCGCCGCCTTGGCCCTGGTCTTTGTGGTCTACCAGGCTGCCCGGCGCTCCGGCGTCGCCCTCCAGCCTGTCGCCCAGCGCGTGGGGAGTGTGCTCTGATGCTTGGTCTGGTCAAAGCGCTCGGCACGACGATGCGGGCGGCCTTCCGCAAGCCCGTCACCGTCTCCTATCCCACCGAAAAGAAGGTGCTCCCGCACCGCGCTCGCGGGTTTCCCGTGCTCCTCTGGGATTTCGAGAAAGACGAGCCGTTTTGCACCGGCTGTCAGGTCTGCGCCCGCTACTGCCCCGTCGATTGCATGACGGTGACGATGAAGGACAACCCGCACTACGCCGAGGGCAAGAGCAAGCGCAAGAAGATCGTCGATAGCTTCTACATCGACTACGCACGCTGCATGCGCTGCGACATCTGCGTGGAGGTCTGCAACTTCGACGCGATCGTGATGAACAACACTTGGAAGGGCGTGGAGCTTGCCTGCTTCGACCGCCAGGACCTGGTGCTGGACAAGGAATCGCTGCTCAAGCAATCCCGAACAGGAGATCTCCCCGACCCCTTCCGGGAGCCGATGGGCGTGGCGCATTCCGGCTGGGCGCCCCACAAGGACGAGGGAGACGAGGCGGCGACTGGAGCCGCGCGGCCGCAGCCACCGGCCCCGGCTGCGAAGACTGCGGCGCCGCAAGACGCAACGGCGGAGGACCCCGGAGCGGCATCAGAAAAATCGGCGGAAGGTGGCGAGGGCTAACCCAGGTTGAGAGTTCTCTTCTCCAACGCGGCATGAGCTACGAAGAAGTCATCTTCTACTTCGTGGCCGCCGTCACGGTCATCAGCGCGCTGGGCGTTGTCACCGCCCGGAACATCGTGCACTCCGCGCTTTTCCTGATCCTCTCGCTGATCTCCGTCGCCGGCATCTTCATCCTCCTCGCCTCTGAGTTCCTGGCGACCGTCCAGGTGCTCGTCTACGGCGGCGCCGTCACGATCCTCATCCTCTTCGCGATGATGCTCACGCGCGTGCGTGACGTTCAGGGCTCGCTCAACGGCAAGCAGGCTCCGTTCGCCGCCCTGGCCGCGGCGGCGTTCATGATCACGTCCGTCTTCGCTATCACAACGACCGACTTCCCCGGCGAATCCGACAAGATCAACGTCATCACCACCGAGCGGATCGGCGATGCGCTGTTCACGACGTGGGCCGTCCCGTTCGAGATCGCATCGCTCGTGTTGACCGTTGCCCTGATCGGCGCAATCGTCCTGGCCCGCGGCGAGGAGGGTGAGTGATGACGGTGCGGAGGAACAGGGAAGAGGGAAGAAGGAAGGGCACATGCGCTGTTCTTCCTCCTTCCTCCTTCCCCCTTCCTGGGGTGGGGATTCGGGTGGTGGCGCGGCCATGATCCCTATAAACGACTTCCTTGTGCTCGGCAGCATCCTCTTCGGGATCGGGATGTACGGCGTCCTCGCCCGGCGCAACGCCGTGCTAATCCTGATGGGCGTCGAGCTGATGTTGCAGGCGGTGAGCATCAACTTCATCACCTTCGCCGCCTACCTCGACCCCCAGAACGCAACGGGCGTCATCTTCGCGATCTTCGTGATCGTCATCGCGGCCGCCGAGGCCGGTCTCGCCCTGGCCATCATCCTGCGCCTGTTCCGTAACCGCCAGACAGCGAACGTGGACGAAGCGGACATGATGAAGTGGTAGCGCTGAATAGAACCCAGAACCGAGAACCAAAAACCGGGCGAGACCTGCGGGTTCTGGGTTCTGGGTTCTGGGTTCTCGGGGCGTTGGGGGCGGAGGCAGCGTAGTGGGCATGGAGCAGGCCTGGCTGCTGCCGGCGATCCCCCTGACCGCCTTCGTGATCTTGCTGCTCGCGGGGCCTTATCTACCAAGGCACGGCGATTGGCTGGCGATCGCGGCGATCGGCGCGTCGTTTATCCTCTTCTTCCCGGTGCTTGCCGACTTGCTCGATGCGATGAAGCATCAGCCGGGCTTTATCGGCGGTGACAAGAGCTGGAATTGGATCAGCTACGCCGACTTCAAGATCCAGCTCGGATTCTTCGTCGATCAGATCACCATCGTCATGCTCGTCGTCGTCAGCTTCGTGGCGCTGATGGTGCAGATCTACTCCGTCACCTACATGAAGGGCGACCCGCGCTACGGCTGGTACTTCACAGTGATGTCGCTCTTTGTGGCGTCAATGCTGACGCTGGTGCTGGCCGACAACCTGTTGCTGATGTACGCCGCATGGGAAGGCGTGGGCTTCTGCTCGTTCCTGCTGATCGGGTTCTGGTGGGAAAGGCGCTCGGCGGCGGAGGCGGCCAAGAAAGCCTTCATCACCACGCGCATTGGCGATGTGGGCTTTCTGATCGGCATCATCCTGCTCTGGCGTGGCGCGGGCACGTTCAACATTCAGGACATCATCCACTTCGCGCAGGCGGGCGGCTACTCCAGCACCTACCTGACTATCGCCGTGCTATTTCTATTCATGGGCGCCGTCGGCAAGTCCGGCCAGTTCCCGCTCCACGTCTGGCTCCCCGACGCCATGGAGGGCCCGACGCCCGTCTCCGCGCTGATCCACGCCGCGACTATGGTCGTCGCCGGCGTCTACATGGTCGCGCGAATGCTGCCGCTGTTCGAGGCCGCAGAGCCGATCGCGCTAGACGTCGTCACCATCCTTGGCCTCACAACTGTCATGTTATCGGCGACGATGGGGCTCGCCGCGACCGACATCAAGCGCGTGATCGCCTATTCGACGCTGAACTCGCTCGGGCTGATGTTCGTCGCGCTCGGCTCGCACTCCGTGACAGCGGCCATGCTGTACCTCTTCGTACACGGCTTCTTCAAGGCGATGCTCTTCCTCGGCTCCGGCGCGGTCATCCACGCCACCGAGAAGCAGGACGTGAACGAGCTCGGCGGCCTCCGGCATAAGATGCCGATCACCTCGATCACGTTTGGGCTGGGGGCGGCGGCGATGATCGGCATCATCCCGCTCTCCGGCTTCTGGGCGAAGGACGAGGTGCTGCTCTCGGCCCACCACGCCCAGAACATAGCGATGTACCTCGTGCTGCTGGCCAGCCTCGTGATCACCGGCATCTACATGACCCGGCTGTACATCCTGACCTTCATCGCGCCCCCGAAAGACCAGCGCGCCTACGATCACGCTCACGAGGCCGAGCCGTTGATGACGGTGCCGCTGATCTTGCTCGCAATACCAACGGTGATCGGCGGCCTTTTGGTGTTCAACGGCGTCGGCAAGGCGCTCGGCTTTCCCGGCGGCTTCCCGGAGTTCGTATTTAACGGCGGGCCGGAGAAGTTCAAGTTCCAGGCCGGCACGGCGGTCCTCTCGACCGTGCTCGCCGGCGGCGGCGCTGTCATCGGCTGGTTCGCCTGGCAGGGCCGGGCCGAGATCGCTACGCGCGTCCGCGAGACGTTCTCGCCGATCGCGACGCTGCTCTCACACCGTTACTACATCGATGACATCTACCAGTTCGGGATCAACTACGTCGTCCTCGGCGTCAGCGCCATCGTCGCCTGGTTCGACCGCAACGTGGTCAACGACACCGGCGTCGACGGTTCGGCCGGGCTCAGCTATCTCGCCGGCTGGGAGCTCAAGTTCACGGAGACAGGCAAGCTCCCAAACTACGCGCTCGCCATCGCCGGCGGCATCATCGGACTGGCCGTACTCTTCCTGGTGTTGAAGGCGTAGCGCATGCAGTACGTACTTCTCGCGCTCCTCGTCGTGCCAATCGCCTGCGCGATCATCTTTATGCTGATCCCGTCACGCTACCCGCAGCTCGTGCGATACGTGGCCCTGCTCGGCGCAGCGACAATGTTCGCGCTCTCCCTGCTCGTCTTCCTCGCGTACGAGTACCACAGCGGGACGGGGCTGCGCTATCAGCTGCAGTGGGAGTGGCTGCAGAACGTCGGCTTCCTGAAGAAGGACGGCATCACGTTCTACCTGGCGGTGGACGGCATCGCCGCGCCGCTGGTCCTGCTGAACGGCATCGTCATCTTTGCCGCCGTTTTCGTCTCCTGGAACATCAACTACCGCACGAAGGACTTCTTCGTCCTGCTTTTCCTGCTGGTCTCCGGCGTCTACGGAGTCTTCATCACGGAAGACCTCTTCTTCTTCTTCTTCTGGTACGAGGTGGCCGTGCTGCCGATGTATCTGCTGATCGCCGTCTGGGGCGCGAGCTCAGACTTCGGCACGTTCACGCGGACGAAGGAATACGGGGCGATGAAGCTGACGCTGATGCTGGTCGCCGGCTCGGTGCTGATCTTTATCGGCATCTTCGCGCTCTTCGTACACGGCGGCGCCGGCACGTTCGACATGACGGTGATCCGGCAAGCCAAGCTCGACCCGAGCTTCCAGAAGTGGTGCTTCCCGCTCTTCATGGTCGGCTTCGGCGTGCTGGCCGGCATGTGGCCGCTGCATACCTGGTCTCCGGACGGCCACGTCGCCGCTCCGACAGGCGTCTCCATGCTGCACGCGGGCGTCCTGATGAAGCTCGGCGCGTTCGGCATCTTGCGCGTCGGCATGACGCTGCTGCCTGACGGTGCGTCCTTCTGGTCGCCGGTACTAATGACGCTCGGCGTCACCGGCGCGCTGTACGGGGCGGTCTCCGCGCTCTCGCAGAAAGACCTCAAGTACATGGTTGGCTACTCGTCGGTCAGCCACATGGGCTACGTGCTGATGGGCCTGGCAAGCATGAACCAGATCGGCGTCAACGGCGCAGTCCTCCAGATGTTCGCCCACGGTGTGATGACAGCGCTCATGTTCACCAACGTCGGCGCGGTGTACGACCAGGCGCACCTGCGCGACATGACGGCGTTCGGCGGCATCGCCCGCAAAATGCCGCGCCACGCCGCCTTCTTCACCGTCGCCGGACTGTCGTCTCTCGGGTTGCCCGGGCTGGCCGGCTTCATCGCTGAGTTCCAGATCTTCCTCGGCGTTTTCCGAGCCCATTACTACTGGGCCGGCGGTCTCGGCATCCTCGCCGCCGCGATCACGGCGACGTACATCCTGCGCATGCTGGCCCGCGCCTATTTCGGCCCCCTCAACGAGCGCTGGGAAGAGCTGCACGAGATGCGGATCGGAGAGCAGGCCGCGGCGATGCTGCTGATCGGCGCCATCGTCGTCATGGGCGTATGGCCGGCACTCTTCCTCGACCGCATAGCCGATAGCGTGAAAGCGGTCCCGGGGCTCGGATGAATACGGCGAACATGCACTGGGAGCTGCTCACGCCGGAGTACATTCTGGCCGGTTGGGCGGCCGCGATCATTCTGCTCGACCTGTTCTGGGGACGCCTGGGCAAGGATCAGCTCGGCTACGTCGCCGCCCTCGGCGCGTTCATCGCGGCGGGCGTCTCGCTGATCTGGGTGGGCGACACGAAGACGTTCGGCAACGTGATCGACGTCAACGACTACACGACGCTCTTCCGCGTCTTCTTCACATTGATCGGCGGCGTCACCTGTCTCGCCTCGGCACGCTACGTCAAGCAGAAGCTCCTGCACCCCGGCGAATACTACGCGCTGATCTTGCTCTGCGTGATCGGCGCCGACGGCATGGCCTCGGCGCGAGAGCTGCTGACGGCCTACATCTCGCTGGAGCTGCTGAGCTTCTCGCTGTACGTCCTGACGTCTTACTCCAAGTTCGACTTGCGCTCCAACGAGGCCGGCCTCAAGTACATGCTGCTCGGTGCGTTTTCGTCGGCGATCCTGCTGTACGGCATCGGGTTGATGTACGGAGTGACCGGCACGACGCAGTTCGCCGGCATCGGCAAGGTGCTTTCCGCCGAGCACAGCGGCATCCAGCCGGCGATGCTGCTCGGCCTGGCGATGATCATCGGCGGGCTCGGCTTCAAGGTCGCCGCCGTGCCGTTCCACATGTACACGCCTGACGCCTACGAAGGCGCGCCGCTGCCGATCACGGGGCTGATCTCGGCGCTGTCCAAGTCGGCCGGCTTAGCGCTCTTCCTCAAGCTGTTCTCGCAGGCCTTCCTGCCGATCGTCGACGACTGGCGCTACTTCATCGCCGGGCTGGCCGTAGTGACGATGGCGTTCGGCAACCTCGTCGCCATCCAGCAAACGAACATTAAGCGCCTGCTCGCCTACTCCAGCATCGGCCAGGTCGGCTACCTGCTGGTCGGCATCGCCGCGCTCTCCGCCACCTCGCACGATGCGGCCAGCGCCGTCGTCCTGCACATGGTTGGCTACGTCGTTACGAACCTGGCCGCGTTCCTGGCGATCATCGTCTACTACAACTGGACCGGCCGCGAGGAGGTCTACGAGTTTAAAGGCCTGGCCGAGCGGGCGCCGTTCCTGGCGCTCTGCCTGACGATCGCCCTCTTCTCGCTCTCCGGGATGCCGCTTTTCGCCGGCTTCGCGACGAAGTTCATCCTCTTCCAGGTCGCCGCCAACGAGGGCATGCTCTGGCTGGCCGCGATCGCCGCCTTCTTCAGCTTCGTCTCGCTCTACTACTACCTGGTCGTGATTCGCGAGATGTATTTGGGCGAGCCGGACGAGAAGACGCGCTTTCCTACGCCCTGGGTCGAGTACGCCGCGCTGACGGTGCTGGTCGCCGGCGTCTTCTTCGTCGGCCTCTACCCGCGCCCCGTCTTCACCGCCGTCGAGCACGGCACCGACGCCCTCTTCCCGCCCGCCGCCGGCCAGCAGGCGAACCTGGTCGACCAGCGGTAGCGTCCCTTCTTGACCCGGGGAACGGTCGTCGCCTGGCAACCGCTGTCGTCCGAGGAAGAGTGTTGCGTTGATTGTACGCAACCTTAACCGGTAGCCGACGCGTCCTGAGTAACGTCCTCCGCGCGCTCCCATCCCACCTTATGGACAATCGACTCATGTCCGCGCCCCGCTCCCGGAGACGTTATTGCCACGCACCACTGTCACCATCCCGGCTCGGCCATCAGAGCAGCGCCATCGGTTGATTCCGATGGTGGCTGGCTTGGTCCTCATCGCGGCGATCGTTGCGCTGGCTGTCGTCGGCCTGCGCCAAGCTGCCGCTGACGGCCAGCCGTCGTTCCTCTTTCCGTGGCAGGACGGCGTCACCTGGTACACCGGCGAGGCTGGGTTCCACAGCACCAACGACGCCATCGACTTCTTCCCGCCTGACACCGGTTTCTCCGAAACGGTGCGTTGCGTCGGCGACCCCGACTGGGTGTTCGAAGAGTCGGCGTACTGGGTGCTGGCGTCGGCGCCGGGCACTGTCAGCGACACTGGAGAAGCCTATGTGACGCTGGATCACGGCGGCGGCTGGTATTCACGCTACTATCACCTGAGCGACCATCAGGTCGCCTTGGGCGATGTCGTGCAGACGGGCCAGCGTCTCGGCCACCCGTCTACGCTCGGCGACTGCAGCAGCGGGCCGCACGTGCACTTCTGGGTGCAGGGCCCGGACGGCCAGACCACCCGCAACGTCGCCCTCTCCGGCGTCCCGACGACCGGCCTCGGCATCAACGAACCGCGCTCTGCGACCGGCAACTACGACATCGGCGTCGAACCGACGCCAACTCCAACGGCTGCGCCAACGGACACACCGACGCCGACTTCCGCGCCGACCGACACGCCGACTCCGACCCCAAGCCCGACGCCGCAGGTCTTCGCCGCCGGCGACGCCAATTGCGACGGCCTCGTGACACCTGCCGACGCCCTGATCATCCTGCAAGTCTCCGCCGGCATCGACCCCTCGGCCTGCGCGGCGTCCCACTCCGAGACTAACTGCGACGGCGCGGTCACCCCCGCCGACGCGATCGCCGTCCTAGAGATGACACTCGGCGACAGAGCGCAGCCCGCCAAGGCCGCATGTGAATCGCCATCGCCGACTGTCGAGCCTTCGCCCACGCCGACGCCGGAGCAGACTGCCGAGCCGTCCGATACATCTACCGTCGCTCTCGCCGCTCGCTCGACGACCGCCCCGACCCGCTAGTGGGTCGTGTTGACAGCAGCATCGATTAGGCAGAGAGTTCGTTTCAAATGTGATGTTACGACTCAGGATTCTGCCAGTCCTGCTTAATCGCCGCTCTCGGGTTCGCCTGTGGTGACTCGAGCGATGACCAGCCGCGGTCGGTCAATTCGGTCTTACCGACAGAGACCGCATCGGAGATCGCGACTGCATCACCTGCACCATCCGTGAGCACGAAGCCGAGCCGACCCTAACGGTTCCCACAGACTGGCAAGTCTACGACGATCCCAGCGGACTATTTTCTTTGGCCTATCCACCCAACTGGTTCAGAGGGCAGGCAGCTGACTTCTACGCCAACGATCCGTCTACCATCCCGGGTGGAGAAGCCCTGCCAGACGAAACCGTGAAGGTAGAGGTCGTGTATTCTCCGGCCGTCGGTTCGGATGTCTGTGGTCCAGGTCTGTCAGTGGACGCGCAAACGGGTCGTAGTTTGGGGCCACGTCCAGGCGCCATTCCGGCAAAGCTCGGCGGATCGGATGCATGGCGAATCGTGAGAATAGCCGGCGATCCAGCGATCTACGGGAACGTTACGAAGATAGAGGGTATGAGTGTCATTCACGACGGCAATTGCTTCATAATCGCGGCGTACTACATCCAGCAACATCCGGATACAGGCATCTTCTCTCAGATCGCCGATACCTTCACATTCATTGGACGACCGTAGCATGATTCGCCGCCATGTCCCGTTCGCCACTATGGTGGACCAGGATGAGCAGTGGTCGACTGTCTAAGGTTCTCGGTTCTAGGTTCTGGGTTCTAGGGCCGGGGGAGGGGACGGGGGCCCGCTAGTGTAGTGCTTCTAACGCTTCGTTAGCTCTGCGGACCTTCTCCAAGATG
>DAINDD010000004.1:41468-80840 GCA_036732045.1 Chloroflexota bacterium | reverse complement strand
GGCCACCAGACGATGTCTCGCGAAGAGTACGCCCACATCGTCGAGATGCAAGAAAATTTCATCGCCCATCAAGAGATGATCGTCATCGACGGCTATATCTCCAACGCCCCCGAAGTCCAAGCAGCCGCCCGCCTGATCATCGAGCGCGCCAACGCCAACGTCGCCGGCATGCAGAAGTTCCTCTACTTCCCGCGACAGGGCGGCGAGGCCCAGGTCACCGTAATCTACACGCCCAACCTGCCCGCTCCCGGCTACCCGCTCGACCGCTGCATCGCGGTCGACCTCGAGAACAACATCACGCGCGTCCTCAACTCCGACTACTTCGGTGAGTCCAAAAAGGGCGGCCTGCGGATGTGGAACAAGATCGTCTACGACAAGGGCGGCCTACCGATGCACGCGGGCGCCAAGGTCGTGCAGACCTCGCAGGGTCCCAAGACGATCGTGATCATCGGCCTTTCCGGCACCGGCAAGACCACCTCGACGTTCCGCCGCCAGGGCGACTCCAAGCCTGTCCAGGACGACTTCATCGCGTTGATGCCGGGCGGCATCGTCCACGGCAGCGAGAACGGCTGCTTCGCCAAGACGTTCGCCCTCGTCGCCGAGAACGAGCCCGAGATCTATGGCGCCGTCATCAGCCCGATCGCTTATCTCGAGAACGTCTACATGGACCAGGACGGCAACCTCGACTTCTTCAACGAGTCTTTCACGCAGAACGGTCGCGCAGTCTTCCCGCTGGAGGCGCTCGGCCGCTACGAGGACGCCCGCAACATCCCGCCCGTCTCCGCCATCGTCATCCTGAACCGCGCCCGAGCCGTCGTGCCCGCGCTGGCCAAGCTCTCGCAGCAACAGGCCGCGGCATACTTCATGCTCGGCGAGACGCAGGGGACAAGCGCCGGTGGCAAGGACGAGGCCGGCAAAGCCCTGCGCGTTCCCGGCACCAACCCCTTCTTCCCGCTCCCCCACGACCTGCAGGGCAACCGCTTCCTCAAGCTCCTTCGCACGCACAAAATCGACGTCTACCTGATGAACACCGGCTGGATCGTTGACGACCAGGGTCCCGGCTCGAAGAAGATCACTGTCGCCAACTCCTCCTGCTGCCTGACCGCGATCGCTGAAGGCGGCGTTGAGTGGCAAGAAGACCTCGACTTCGGCTACCAGGTGCCGGCCCACCTGCCGGGCATCGCCGCCGAGGACGAGGACCTCCTGCAGCCAAAGCGCGCCTTCGAGCGCCTGGGCCGCATTGACGAGTACGACGCCTGGGTGAAGAAGCTCCGTGTGGAGCGCCGTGACTTCCTGAGGACGTTCCCGGACCTGGACCCCTACATCGTCGCCGGCGTCTAGCGCAACATTTGTCGCCCGGCCACCCCACAGAGTCTGTCACCTCGACCGGCCCTTAGAGTCGGCGCGTCGGCGCCAGGCGAAATGTCAGGTCTCTCCGCTTCGGTCGAGATGACAATCGTAGAGCTACAACCCCGCAAACTTCCCCAGCAGCGCCGCAATCGCCTTCGTCCCCTTGCGGAAGTCCTCCGTACGAATGTTTTCGTTCGGGGCGTGGATCGCGGCGTCCGGGTAGCCGATGCCGCAGTCGGCCGTGGGCAGGCCGAGCGTGGTGACGAACGGATAGAGCGGCCCCGTTCCCGCCATCGTCGGCACGATCAGCGGTTCGGCGCCGTAGGCCTGCCGAACAGCGTCCCGCATCACCGCGACGAACGGGTCGCCGACGGGCGTCCGCGCCGGGTGCTCGCCCCCGTGGTTGATGATCCGGATATCGCTGAAGCCGTGCCTGTCGAGGTGCGCCCGCAGCTTGCGCTCGATGTCGTGCGGGTCCTGGTCGTTGACGAGGCGGAAGTCGATCTTGGCCATGGCCTTCGCCGGCAGCACCGTCTTCGGCCCCGCGCCCTCGTAGCCGGACGACAGCCCGTCGATGGTCGCCGTCGGCTGGAAGTAGTGCCGCAGCTCGTAGTCGAGGCCGCGCACTCCCCCGAGGAAATCTTTGACGCCGTACGTCTTGGCGGTCTCCAACTCGTCATGCGGCATCTTCTCGAGGGCGGCGCGCTCATCCCGCGTAGGCGGCCGCACGTCATCGTAGAAGCCGTCGATCAGGACGCGCTCGTCCATGCCCTTGATCGTCGAGAGCGCCCAGACGAGTCGCCAGGCCGCGTTCGGAAGGACTGTGCCATAGGAGGAGTGCGCGTCGTGGCTGATCGATTCGCACTCCATCTGCACATAGAGAAGCCCTTTGACGCCGAGCGTGATCTGGGGAAGGCCTTGCCAGGTGACGCCACCGCCCTCCCAGATGCAGGCGTCGGCAGCGAGCAGGTCTTTGTGCCGTTCAACGAACGCCTCCATGTGCGGCGAGCCGATTTCTTCGTCGCCCTCGATACAAAACTTGACGCCGCAGGGCAGCTCGCCGCGCGCCTCTCGCCAGGCGCGGATCGCCGCGAGGCGGGCCGCGATGTTGCCCTTGTTGTCGGAGACGCCGCGGCCGTAGAGCTTACCGTCCTTCTTGACCGGCTCAAACGGCGGTGTCATCCAGAGGTCGAGCGGCTCTTCCGGCTGGACGTCGTAGTGGTCGTAGAAGAGCAGCGTCTTCGGCGACGAGCCCTGCGCCTGCGCGTAGACAACCGGTTGGGCGGGCGGACCCTCCGGCTTCGGCAGCATCTGCACCTCGAAGCCAAGGCCGCGTAACTCGCCGGCCACCCAGTCCGCAGTCTCCTTGATCGCCCGGCCCTGCGCGGAGACCGTCGGGAAGCTGCAAAGCTCGATCAGATTGGCGATCGCTTCTTCGTGATGCTGGTCAATGTGGCGGAAGATGTCGTCCACTGCGCTTGCTCCTTAAGGTTCCTTCCCGAACCATGGCGATGATACCGTCCTCGTCCGGGGCACGCCAGAAGACTTCGTCCGCGCGCGCCGGCCGGTAGCCCAGCCGCAGCCAGAAATAAAGCGCGAGACCGTTGCGAGTGTCCACCTCAGCCAGAAAGCGCTTCGCCTTGCGAGAATCTACCGCCCCGTCTCCGACGAGACGCACCGCCTCCGAGCCGTAGCCCCAGCCGCGGCACCCGGCGGCCAGCGCGAGGAAGTCGATTGCGAGCCATCCCTTGTCCGGGAAGCCAAGACGGTACTGCAACAGTCCGATCGGCGCCGGATCGTCAGCCTTCGCGATCAGAAGCAGCCCCGTGTCCGACGCTTCGGCGTCCGAGAACCGCCGTTCGAGAGTCTCGTCGGGCGGCTGTTCTCGAAGGCTGTGCGCTGTGGCGACGGCCTCCGCGTACCACGGCTCTATCTGCGGGAGGTCACCTCGCGCGACGGTCCGGAGTGTAACGCGAGCGGCGGTGAGAGCCCTCACGCGCCGGCGTCTCCCACTGTAGCGGGCAACGTTGCGGACAAGGGGGAATCGCCGCCTGGCCGAGCCAGCCAGGCCTCGATCTCGTCGGGCATCTGGCGAACCGGCACCTGCTTGATGGGGCACGGTGGCAACGCCTGCAGAAACGATGCTCCGTACTGCTTGGCGACGATCCGCGGGTCGAGGACGACCAGCACGCCACGATCGGTGCGAGAGCGGATCAGGCGCCCGAAGCCCTGCTTGAAGCGGATGACGGCCTGGGGCAGCGCGAACTGGCTAAACGAGTCTTCGTAGAGCGCCGCGCGGGCGGCGTAGACCGGGTCCGTCGGCACCGCGAACGGCAGCCGCGCGATGACCAGCAGCGAGAGCGTATCGCCGGGAATATCGACGCCCTCCCAGAAACTCGATGTCCCCAGAATAACGGATTCCGGGCTCGACCGCAGCATTCGCACGAGCTGGCGCGGCGAGCCGCTGATCCCCTGTCCGAGGACCGTGATCCCCTCTTCCTGGAGCCGCGCGCTGATTGTGTTGTGCGTCGCCCGGAGCATCGCGTGCGAGGTGAATAGCACCAGCGCTCGCCCCCGCGATGCTCGCACGACATCGATGATCGTCTGCGAGGCGCGGTCGATGAAGACAGGCGATTGCGGGTCCGGCATGTCCCGCGGGCAGAGGACGAGCGCCGCGCGCCGGAAATCGAACGGCGAACCGAGCGCCAGCGTCTCGCAGTCGTCCAGGCCAAGGCGGCTCTGCAGATATGCGAAGCCGCCTTGCGACCGCAGTGTCGCGCCTGTAAGGATGACCGTCTTGCGCTCGGCGTAGAGGCCCTCGCGGAGCAAGTCGCTCACGGAGAGCGGCACCCAGGACACGATGACGCCGCCGTCCTGCCGGTCCGCCTCCAGCCAGACGATGCGCTCTGGGTCGTCGGACTCCAGACCCTGCGAGAGGCCAGCCAGGTAACCCTGCGCATCTTCCAGGCAGCGTCCCACGTCGCCGACGATCAGCTCCTGGTTCAGCATCCCGACCTTCTCGGCGTCGGCGAGGCGTTCGGCGAGCTTTCCCAGGCGACCCGCCAGGTCGTTCAAGGTCAAGCGGCAATTCTCCCAGGCGATCTCCACGCTCGACCAATCCGGCTGGACGCGCGTGGACGTAGTGACGTGCAGCTTCTGCTCCTCGCCCGGCAGCGAGTGGTCCGTGAGGAAAGCCGCCAGAAGACCACACAACTCACGCACTCTCGGCCGGGCTGAGCGCGCGGCCTCCGGTAGCCCGGCGGCCATCGAGGCGATCTGCTGCCACGCGTCGAGGGCGACTGGCGCTGTCCGCAGCGCGTTCTGAAGCGCCGGGACGATCGCCTCACAACGGTCGAGCAGCGCATCGAGGTCCTTCTCCCGGCAGTTGAACCCGAACTGGCGCGTGGCCTCGTCCTCCAAATGGTGCGCCTCGTCGATCACGACCTGCTCGTACGGCGGTATGACCCGGCCGCCCGTGCCGATGTCGGACAACAACAGCGCGTGGTTGACGACGACGATATGCGAGGCCTCTGCGCGGCGTCGGGCGCGCAGCAGGAAACACCTCCCGTCCACGACGAAAGGGCTGTTGTCGTTGGTGCACTCGGCGCGGTCGGCGCTGATCCGCCACCAGAGCGCTTCCTCTTCCGGAGACAGACGCAATTCGCCGCGGTCACCCGTCCCGGTCTCGCCGAGCCAGACCAGCACCCGGGACGCGAGGTACGCCTCGTCGTCGGAGAGCGCTGGGCCGTTGCGTAAGGCATCGAAACGGCGGAGGCAGAGGTAGTTCCGCCGCCCCTTTAGCTGGCAGGCGAGCACACCGGCGTTCGGCATCAAAGCCTGCACGGCTGGGATGTCCTTCCGCGTGAGCTGCTCCTGGAGATTGATCGTTGACGTGGAGACGACGACGCGGCCTCCGCTCGCAGTGGCCTGGCACGCGGCGGGTATGAGGTAGGCCAGCGACTTGCCGGTACCCGTGCCCGCCTCGACCATGAAGCGGGTGCCGTCGTTTAGCGCACCGCAGACCGCCTCCAGCATTTGGCGTTGTTCGGACCGCTCCTCGAATTGCTCGAAGACATCGGGCCGCGATGCCGCCGCCGCCAGCACCGCCAACGGCTCCTCGACCGCAACGCGTGCGGCGTCCTGGCGCGGCTTCACCGGCCGCAAGTCGCGCTCTGCCGGTTCGCGGATCATTGATCGCTTGACGGGCGGGCGCGACGCGGCAATCTCCCAGGCGTCGCGAAAGAAGCCGCGCCAGGGGAAGGCCGTCGGAGTCAGCCACTGCGCGATCTGTCCGAGCACTTCGGCCGGCAGCTCGAGCGACTTATCGAGCAGCGCCAGGAAGATCGATCGTGCGGCCTCGGCGTCAGGCAGAGCCCGGTGGTGCACCGGGAAATCGATGGCGAAGTGCTCGACCAGGTCGGCGAGCCCGTACTGGCCGAGCGCCGGCATCACGATGGAAGCGATGCGTTGCGTGTCGTACGCGGCGTCTGGCCGGCGAATGCCCTGCGCGTCCAGCACCGGCAGGTCGAACCCGCAGATGTTATGGCCGACGAGAACCGAGCCCGCAATAAACCGCTCGAAGTCAGCTGCGACGACTTCCAGAGGTGGCGCATCACGGAGGTCTTCATCGCGCAGGCCGGTCAGCACTTGCACCGGCGCCGGCAGCGAACACCGCGGATTAACTAGAGTCTGGTAGCTGTCGATCACGCCGTCGTAGGAGAAACAGACCGCGCCGATCTCGACGATCGAGTCGCGCTCAGTATCGAGGCCGGTGGTCTCGAGGTCGAAGGCTACGTAGTCGGGGGCCAATTCGCGGCCATCGTAGCACGCGGGGGACGGCTCGCAGGACAGCGATATGTCAGTTGCTTGTGGACACTTCCTCTTCGACGATGTAGGGTTGCAGGTCGCCGGCGGGCAACCCCTTAGCGGCGTGGTAGCGACGGGCGTGCAGCTGTTCGAGCATGTGGTCCTGGTCGCGAAGTTCCTCTTCAAATACCGTAACGTAGTAGGCGACACCGTTCGTTGAGTGGCAGTCGCTGGCGCCAATGCCCTGCTTGCCGATGACCTGCGCCACCCGCAGCGCGAACTGGTTCTCTGCCGGAGCCGTGCCGCCGTTGGCCACCTCGATCGCGTCCACGATCCCGAAGATCAGCATGCGCTCGGCCGCCTGCTCGGGGGTCATTTCAAACGGCGGGCGGCCCTCCCGGCGGAAGTGGATCGGGTCGAAGAAATGGCGGAACGGGTGCGCCACGATCATGAAGCCGCCGGCGTCGTCCAGTACCTTGCGCAGCTCGGTGGCGCGGCGAATGCCCGGCACGTACTGAGTCAGCCCGATCGCGATGATGTGCCCCATGTCGGTCGAAACTTCCATCCCGCGCGAGACGAAGAGGCCGCTCTCCTCGCGAAACTCGTCGATAGCGTGCGACTCCCAGACGCGGTCGTGCTCAGTGATGTTGACGCCGGTCAGCCCGATGCGCCGCGCTACTTCGATCAGCTGGTCAGTCGTGAGCGAGGAGTCGGCCGCGCCGCGCACCGTGTGGACGTGCATGTCGACGATGGTGCCGGGCATGGTCATAGCGTCGACGGTCGAGGGTCATCGGTCAAGGTTTGGAGCTCACGGGTCCGACCAGGCCAGTGTCGCCTCCGCGGCTGTCACCGTTCGAACGACGTGGACACGCTCGCCGCGGCGGGCGCGGTTCAGGCGAGCCCGGATGGCGAGCGACTCCGGCTCCCCGCTGGCGAGGGCGAAGAGAGATGGCCCGGCGCCGCACACGTGGACGGACGGCGCACCAGCCTCCAGCAGCCAGTCCCGGAACACGGTGAGCCCTTCAAACACCTCATAAGCGACGCGATCGAAGGCGTTGTACAGGTGCGCATCTTCGACGCAGCCGCCGACACTGATGTGGTCGGCCAGGGCCTTCGTGCGTGAGCCGTCTGTGAAGTCCGCAGGCGTTAGCGCCTCGTACAGGCGACGGGTCTTCTCGGTCACCGACAGCCCCGGGACGAGCAATACCAGCCAGGCGGGCGGCGCGTCAGGAAGCGCCCGGATAACTTCGCCGCGGCCGCCGGCCAGCGCCGTGCCGCCCTGTAGGAAGAACGCGACGTCTGAGCCAAGTCCCCCGGCCAAGCGAGTCAGGCCGTGCTGTCCAAGGCGGGCCTGCCACATCTCGTTGAGGACCCGCAGGGTGGCCGCGGCGTCGGAGCTGCCACCGCCGAGACCGGCCGCGACCGGCAGGCGCTTGTCAAGACGAATCTGGACGCCCGAGGAGTCACGGTCTCGCTCGCGGCGCAGGCGAGCGGCCTGCAACACCAAGTCGTCGTCGTCGTCGTCGTCTGTAGGTTTATGCGGGCCACTGACCTCGAGCGACAAGGAGTCCGCCGGCTCGAACGTGAGCTCGTCGTGCAGCTCGATCGTCTGCATGATCGAACGCACTTCGTGGTAATCGTCCCGACGCCGGCCGAGGACCTCCAGCGTCCAGTTAATCTTGCCGGGCGCGATGGCGTGGATCACCCGCCCGTCGCCTCTCGGCGGCGCACCGCGAAGTAGACATCGCGCCAGTCCTCGAGGCGCAGCATCTGCGGGCGCTGGTCGCCATCCACGGAAGCCTCAGCCAGGAGCGCCGCTGCTTGAGTCGGTGTTATTCGCAGGCCAACGGCAAGCGAGTTGCGCAGACGCTTTCGCGGCGCAGCGAACCCGGACTGGGCGACTTTCAGGAAGGCGGCGAGGTTGTCAACCTCTACCTCCGGCGAGTCCCGCACGTCCAGTCGCACGACGGCAGACTGCACCTTCGGCGGAGGGCTGAAGGAGCGCGCCGGAATGCGGAACAAGAAGCGCACCTCCGCCATAACCTGCATTTCGACGGAGAGGTAGGACATCTGTCCGCGCGCCGCCGCCATTCTCTCCGCGACCTCTGCCTGCAGCATGACGATGAGCCAACGCGGCTTGACCGGCGCGATGAGGAACTTGCGCACGATCGGCGAGCCGATGAAGTACGGCAGGTTTCCGACGACAACGTACGGCAGTCCACCGCCGCCCCGGTTGAGGATCTCTTCGACCGTCAGTTCGAGTACGTCTCCCTCGATCACGCTGACGTTCCTCTGCGAGCGGTATCTTTCGGCAAGCGCCGCGGCCAGTTGCTCATCGACCTCAACGGCGATCAGCCGGGACGCCCGGTCCGCGAGAAGGCCTGTCAGCGCGCCTCTGCCCGAGCCGACCTCGATTACCGTGTCCTTGGGGCCGAAATCCGCCGCCTCGGCGACGCGCTGCAGGATGCGGCGGTCGGTAAGCCAGTGCTGGCCAAGCCATTTCTTCGCGCGCGTCCCCGTGCTCACACGGGCAATCTTACCGGATGCGCACCTCTTAGCCCCTCCTCATGCGGCGTGAAGCCCTCCGGCTTGCCGGCGAGGCGTATACGCTGCGGGCTACGGTACGAGGATCACTCGCCCGAACGCCTGCCTGCTTTCGATGTAGGCATGGGCCGCCGCTGCTTCAGATAGCCTATACGTCCGGTCAATGACGACGCGCACCTTGCCTGACGCCACTTCACCGAGGAGCCTCTCGACGAGACCTCGCGCCACGTCTGGCCTCATCATCATCTCGCCCCCGAAGAAGACGCCCGTCAGGCTCTTGTTCATCTGCGACATAGTGTTTATGTCGATCATCCGCTGCTCCGAGCGACCGGCGTTCCCGACGCTGACCACTCGCCCGCGGTAAGCCGCCGCCGCGATGCTTCCCTCCAGCGTCGTCCCCACAGAATCGACGACGAGGTCGACGCCGCGGCCACCGCTCAGCTCGCGCACCCTCGATACCCAGTCGCCCTCGCGGTAGTTGATGCCGGCGTCCATCCCGAACTCCTTTAGCCTCTCCAGCCGCTCGTCGCTAGACGCCGTCGCGAGCACCTTCGCGCCGGCCCGCTTGGCCAGCTGGATCGCCGCCAGGCCGACGCCGCCCGCGCCCGCGTGGATGAGCACCGTCTCGCCGGCCTGCAATCGCCCGAACTCGAACAAGCAGTCGTCCGCCGTCCCGAACGGGATCGGCACGCAGGCCGCCTGCGCCATGTCCATGCCCTCGGGGATGACCCAGGTCTGCAGCGGGTTGACGACGACGAGCTCGGCGTGCGAGCCGAACGGCATGATCGCCACGACAGCCTGCCCGGCCTTGCGGTCCGCCACCGCGGAGCCGGCCTCCTTGACGACACCGGCGCACTGGTAGCCGACAATGTGCGGGTTGCCCATCATGTCGCCGCCCGCGCGGTTGAGCACGTCGCCGCCCTCGATGCTGATCGCCTTGACCTCGACGAGCACCTGCATCGGCGCGAGGACGGGGTCGGGACGTTCCTCATACTTGAAGACGTCGGGGGCACCGGTCTTGTAGTAAACAGCAGCTTTCACGCGGGACCTCCTTGCAACGGGGTCTATGATGGAGCCAATCGAGCGAGGGGGCAATGTTTTGGCGTCCACGCGTTGGCGCGTCCCTGCAAAACGCGTCGCTTCCGCCGCCTCCGCCAACGTCATCTCGATCGCCTTCAGGAGCTCGTCCAGGCCCCACTTCTTGGCGGCAGAGACCGGGATACCACCGTGCGCCCAGACCGGCATCGCCGATGTCACGGCGTGCTCTTCGTCGCGGTCCAGGCGATCCACCTTGTTCAGCACCGTCAGCAGCGGCCGGTCCGCCAGGCCTAGCTCGTCCAGCGTCTCCTCCACCGTTATCGCCTGTTGTTCGGCATCCGGATGCGTTATGTCGACGACGTGAAGCAGCAGCGCCGCCTCTTCCAGCTCCTCCAGCGTGGCGCGGAACGCTGCCACCAGCTGCGTCGGCAGCTTCTGGATAAAGCCGACGGTGTCAGTCAGCAGCGCCGGACCGCCGGAGGGCAACCGGATGCGCCGGGTGACCGGGTCCAGTGTGGCGAAGAGTTGGTCCTGCACCAGCACGTCAGCGCCGGACAGCGCCCGCATCAGCGTGCTCTTGCCTGCGTTCGTGTAGCCAACCAGCGAGACAACCGGCACGCCCTGCTTGGCGCGCTGCTTGCGATGGAGCCCGCGCTGGCGGCGCACGTCGTCGATCTGGCGCTTGAGCAATCCGATTCTGTTACGGATCAGGCGCCGGTCCGTCTCGATCTGCGTTTCACCGGGACCGCGCGTGCCGATGCCGCCGCCCAGCCGCTCCAGGTGCGACCACTGCCCCCGCAGGCGCGGAAGGATGTACTCGTGCTGGGCCAACTCCACCTGGAGGCGGCCCTCCTTGGTGTGCGCGTGCTGGGCGAAAATGTCGAGGATGAGCGCAGTGCGGTCGAGCACTTTCACCTTGAGTTCAGTCTCGAGGTTGCGCTGCTGGGAGGGCTTCAACTCGTCGTCGAAGACGACCGTGCTGTAGCCCAGCTCCTCTTGTCCGGCGACGATCTCCTGTATCTTGCCCTTGCCGATGTACGTCGCGGGCTGAAAGTAGTCGAGCCGCTGCTTGGTCGAGCCGACGACCTCTGCGCCGGCCGTCTTCGCCAGAAGCCCGAGCTCTTCCAGCGAGGCCTCGGTCTTCCAGCGTCCGTTGCTGGGCCCAGGGCGCGCCTTAGGCTCGACCGCGACGAGGTAGACGCGCTCCCGTGGCGCACTGGTCGGATGCAAGTCTCGTCTCGGAATCGGTCAGGATACCTCTGCTGCAAGTATAACGGAGGGATTCACGGGCCGTCGGTGGCACCCGGAAATTGCACTGCGACTAGCGGATATTCGGCGCCGCCGTCTTCGCACATCCTCTGAACAAACGCACGAAGGAGGAGCGATGAGCACTTTCGTTTTGCTACACGGTTCGTGGCACGGAGCCTGGTGCTGGTACAAGATCGTGCCCCGGTTAGAAGCGACCGGTCACAAGGCGGTGGCGATAGACCTGCCGGGCCACGGGCGTGTCTGGCGCCGCCCCGGTGACGTCACGATGCAGGACTTCGTCGACGCGATCAGCTGCGCGATCGACGCGCAGGATGAGGACGTCGTGCTGGTCGGGCACAGCCGCGGCGGGATCGCGATCACGCAGGCGGCCGAAGCACGGTCGGAACGCATCCGGAAGCTGGTCTACCTCGCCGCGTATCTCATCGGTGACGGCGAGACGATCGTGCCGTATTTCATGAGCGACGCGGATTCGCTGATCATGCCCAGCCTCATCCTGAATCGCGATGAAGGGTGGGACATGCTGAAGCGCGAGGCGTTCCGCGACGCGCTCTACGCCGACTGCCCGGACGAAGATGTCGCGCTGGCCAACACGCTACTGACGCCGGAGCCGGCCGCGCCAACCGCCACGCCGATCCGCACGACCGCGGAGGGCTGGGGCAGCGTCCCGCGCGCGTACATCCACCTGCGCAACGACCGGGCCGTCTCCGGGACACTGCAGGAGCGGATGTTCACGGCGATGCCCTGCGAGCAAGTGATCGCGATGGACACAAGCCACTCCGCCTACTTCTCAGCACCGGATGAGCTGGCGCGGAACTTGATCTCCCTCGCGTCTTAGCCTACGCCGAGCGCGCCTTCTCGTAGCGCTTCGCCTTCTCCTCATCGATCTCGACGCCGAGGCCCGGTTTCTGCGGGAGCACGACGTAGCCGTCGGAATCGACCGTCAACGGCTCCTTCAGCATGAAGTCGCGCTCGGCGGGGGTCCAGTTCGGCGGGTCGTAGGGGAACTCGACGTAGGGGACGTTGGCGCTGGCTGCGGCGCAGTGCAGGTTGGCGACCATGCCGATGCCGTTCGTCCAGGTGTGCGGCGTGAAGACGAGCCCGTGCGACTCCACCATCGCCGCGATCTTGCGGGTCGTGAGGATGCCCCCGATCATCGTGCAGTCCGGCTGGTAGACGTCGAAGCAACCCTTCTCCAGATAAGTCTTGATCTCCTCCGGGCCGCGGTTCAGCTCGCCGCCGGCCAGCCGCAGCGTCGGCAGGTGGCGGCGCAGCTCGGCGAGGCCGTCGTAGTCGTAGGCGTCCAGCGGCTCTCCCAGCCAGTAGACGCCGTACTCCTCCATCGCCTTCGCGGCGGCGATGGCCGTCCGCAGGTCCCAGCGGTGGCGCTGCAGATCCGGCGGAATGCGCCAGCCCCAGTTGGCGTCGACCATAATGTCGATCTTGTCGCCCACCGCTCTGCGTACGGCTTCGAGCGTCTTGACGTCCTCGCGCCAATCCTCGCTGTGGAAGCGGATCTTGATCGCGCGGAACCCCGCCGCGACCGTCTTCTGCGCGGTGTCCACGCGTTCTGCCGTTGGACTGCATTCGCCGGTCGAGGCGTAGGCGCGGAGCTTGTCGCTGCCCCCACCGAGGAGCCGGTAGATCGGCTGTCCGGTCGCCTTGCCGATAATATCCCAGAGCGCGATCTCGACAGCCCAGACCCGGCCCGTGAAGAACGCCATCGAGCGCAGGTTGTAGGCGTGCTGCTCCAGGTTGAACGGGTCCTGCCCGACCAGGAACCGCCCGGCGACGTCCCAGCGCACCGGCACGCCGCCGGAGCCGATGCCCGTGATCCCTTCGTCCGTGTGTATCTCGACGACGTGCTGGCGAGCCTTCACGGTAGGGAACGGCTCCCACGTCGGGTGGAACGGCCTGGGCATGGGCATTTCGAACAGGCGGACGCGGACGTCGGTGATCTTCATGCGTCGGATGGTAGGCGAGGCGTAGACGCCGAGCAACTGTACGGGCGCAGCATGTTGCGCCTTCTGCATCACTTTCGGAGAAAAGGCAAGCACCCCCGCAGGTGACCCCATAGCTCACGTCAAGTCCGAACCCCCGATGCCGCACCGAGAGTCCGCAGTCCCTAAACCCCCGCTTACCTGCGGACAATTATCTACGCATGAGATAAGCCGTCAAGCGCTGTTTCCGCGAATTTGTAATCCACACCCGGCGTTCTCGTGCCCTCCTCGCGCTCTGCCTCACGAATCCTCGCACGGCCGCGTTACGACACGCGTTTCTCGTGCGCAAGGATACGGGCGACTGGACTCGGCAGCGGGCCGAAAATTACGTCGCGCCGGCGCAGATCTGTGATCTCCACGGGCGAAAGTCCCAGCAGGCGCTGCAGCACGTCGTCCGTATCCGCGCCGATGGCCGGCGGCGGCCCCTGGATGCCGCCGGGCGTGCGGCTGAGCTTAACCGGCGTATCCGGCACGCGGAGGCTGAAGCCGGCCGGATGCTCAACGTCTTGCAGCATCTCGCGCGCTTTCACCTGAGGATGCTCGGCCGCGTGCGGGATGTCGTTCAGCGGGCCGCAGGGCAGACCGATCGCATCGAATTCGCGCAGCCACTCTTCGGTCGTCTTCTGGCGGAGCGCGTCGTTCAGCATCGGCTCCAGGACGTCGTGGTGACGGGTACGCAGGCCGGGCGTGTCGAATCGCGAGTCGTTGATCAAGTCGGGCCGCCCGATCGCCGCGCAGAAGAGCTCCCACTGGTTCTGGACACCCCAATAGACGGCGATCACGATGTACCCGTCACGAGTCGGGAACGCCTGGAACGGCGTCGTCGAGGGGTGGCGCGTGCCCAGCGCTTTCGGCACTTCGCCGGTCGCGAAGTAGCGAGCGAAGGCGTTCTCCAGGATGGCGATCTGACAATCGAGCATGCTGATGTCGATCATCTGGCCCTCGCCGCTGCGCTCGCGTTCGTGCAGCGCGGCCAGGATGCCGATAGCCGTGTAGAGGCCGGCCGTGATGTCGCCCTGCGAGATGCCGGGACGCACGGGTGGCCCGCCCGGCTCGCCAGTGATGCTCATGATGCCACCCATGCCCTGGACGATGATGTCCAGCGCGGGACGTTCGCGGTCCGGCCCGGTCTGGCCAAAGCCGGACGTCGCAGAGTAGACAAGCCGCGGGTTGCGGGCGCGCAACGCCTCGTAGCCGATGCCGAGCCGGTCCATCGTGCCCGGAGTGTAGTTCTCCATGACCACGTCGGCCTTCTCGGCGAGCCGCAGAAAGAGGTCGCGTCCGGCCTCGCTCTTGAGGTCGATGCAGATGCTTCGCTTGCCGCGGTTGACCGAGAAGAAGTACGCACTCTCCTCGCCGATATACGGCGCGGTCGAGCGACCGACATCGCCGTATGGAGGCCGCTCGACCTTGATGACGTCGGCGCCCATGTCGGCCAGGATCATCGCCGCAAACGGCCCGGAGAGCACCCACGTCAGGTCGAGGACGGTGATGTCAGTCAGCGGGCCCCGGCGTGAGGATTCAGCGCGAGGGATCATGGGTCAAGGATACGGCAAATGAAAACGAGGGCGGGCGTCGTGCCCGCCCTCGTTCGATATTCAGTTGTGCTGTGGTCTGCCCGGCGCCTTAGCGGGCCGGACGGACCTTGTTGAAACAATCGCTGCAGTAGACCGGGCGGTCCTGCCTCGGCTCGAACGGCAGCTGCGCCTCGTTGCCGCAACTGTCGCACGTGGCCGTGTACATCTGGCGCGGGCCTCGGTCGTAGCCACCGCCTCCGCCACCGCCGTATCCGCCCCCGCCACCGCCGCGGCGCGCGGCCCGGCAGTTGGGGCAGCGCTTCGGTTCCTGGTAGCCTTTCTTCGCGTGAAACTCCTGATCGTCAGCGGAAAACGTGAACTCTGAACCGCACTCGGCACAGGTCAGGGCCCGGTCTGCGTATGCCACTCGATGGTCCTCCTTTGTGGCCTGGTTATAGTCCGGTCATCGAGCGGTACCTGGTGAACCCCTGGCCGGTGTGCCGATGTGTAGGACTTTAACCCTCCGCGGGTTGTTCCCGTGGAGCTAGTTCGTTTGCGGTAATGGTATCAGCGCCGAATCGGCCCCACAACTTGTTCCCGGCGTCCGTAACGAAATTGAAATCGGCCCGCGTCAGCGCCGCGGTGGAAAGAGATGGCGGGCCATGCAGCCGGGCTTCATCGCCGGATTGCCGTCGTCGATGGGCGCGACTTCGACGGCCGCAAGTCCAAGGCGGGCCGCGAGCCGGACGCTGATCTCGTTGAGATCGTCTTTGGCGAAGCCTTCGGAGACGTACTCCACGCTTCCCTCCGGCCCGATGAGCACGAGCGTCGGCGTGGACGGCGGGTCGTAGATGCGCGAGATGGCGAGCGCAGGAGCGTCGATCAGCACCGAGCATGTGATCGCGAAGCGGTCGCGGTAGGCGGCCGCGCGCTCCGCAGCGTCCTGGGAGACCGCCCACAGGTGCCAGCCGTCCCGATATGCCTCCCGCAGCCGGTTGATATACGGAAACGCCATGTCGCACGTGTCGCAGGAGACGCGGAAGAAGGCGAGGAGCACCGGCAGCCCGCCGGCGTCTCCCGGCAGCGAGAGCTCGCCACCGTCCAGCGCGGGTAGAGTAAAGGGTGGCGCGGGGGATCCAGCCTCGATCGTCACGGGGTCATTGTCCGTGGGTCGTTGCCTGGCTGACGGAGCAGACTTTCGGCACGACACCGCCGGCGTAAGCCATCGCTGTACTCGCGATTCACGGTGCGGCGCAGCGCCCTATACCCGGATGCAGGCGACCCAGTGCTCTTTGTCGGGGGTGCCAACGTTTCGCCATTCCGGGACCGCCTTCGCGCACTCATCGATCGCGATCGGGCATCGGGTGTGGAAAACGCAGCCGGAGGGCGGGTGCAGCGGGCTCGGAACGTCGCCCGTGAGGATGATGCGTTCGCGCCGCATCTCGACGGCCGGGTCGGGGATCGGCACGGCGGAGAGCAGCGCCTTCGTGTACGGGTGCAAGGGGTTGTCGTAGAGCTCCTGGCGGTCGGCAAGCTCCATCATCCTGCCCAGGTACATTACGGCCACACGGTCGCTGATGTGGCGGACCACCGAGAGGTCGTGCGCGATGAAAAGATACGTGAGCCCGAACTGCTGCTGAAGGTCTTCCAGCAAGTTGATGATCTGCGCCTGGATCGACACGTCGAGCGCGGAGACGGCCTCGTCGCAGACGATGAAGTCCGGCTCCACAGCGAGGGCCCGGGCGATGCCGATGCGCTGGCGCTGGCCGCCGGAGAACTCGTGCGGGTAGCGGTTGGCGTAGTACGGGTTGAGGCCGACAACCTGCATCAGCGACTGCACCCGCTCCTGACGCGCCTTGCGGCCCTTCACCAGACCGTGGATGATCAGTGGCTCGGCGATGATGCTGCCGACAGTCATGCGCGGGTTCAGGGACGCGTACGGGTCCTGAAAGATCATCTGCATGTAGCGGCGCATCCGCCGGAGGTCGCCGCCACCGAGCTTTTCCAGCTGTTGCCCCTTGAAACGGACGGAGCCTGCGGTTGGCTTATATAGCAGCAGGATGACGCGACCAAGGGTGGTCTTGCCGCAACCGGACTCGCCGACGAGTCCCAGCGTCTCGCCCTTGCGAATGTCGAAGCTCACGTCGTCGACGGCCTTGACGTCGGCGACCTTGCGCTGGAAGAGGATGCCAGAGGTCACCGGAAAGTACATCTTGACGCCGCGTACCTCGACGAGGTTCTCGCCGGCGGCGGGCGTCGGTGTCGGTGCGGTCTGTTCGAGCGTCATCGCATCCTCGATTCTAGGCGGCGACGGTGGCGTCGTCCGTCTTGGTCACGCGTTCCCATTCCCAGCAGGCTGCTGAGTGATCCGTGCCAACCGCGAGCAGCGGCGGGTTCTCCGTCGCACAGCGGTCAACCGCGAACCGGCAGCGGGGGCGGAAGGGGCAACCGGCGTCCATGTGAACGAGGTCCGGCGGCATCCCCTCGATCGGGTCGAGCTTGGCCTTGCGCACCTGATCCAGGCGCGGGACCGATTTCAGGAGGCCCAGCGTGTACGGGTGGCGCGGGTTGTGGTACAGCTCGAGCGCGGATGCTGATTCGATGACGCTGCCGGCGTACATCACGTTCACCCGGTCCGCGTAGCGCGCGACGACGCCCATGTTGTGGGTGATGACGATCACCGCGGTTCCCAGCTCGCGGGTCAGGCGGGTCAGGAGCTCCAGGATCTGCGCCTGGATCGTCACGTCGAGGGCCGTCGTTGGCTCGTCGGCGAGGAGCAGCTTCGGGTTGCAGGACAGCGCCATGGCAATCATCACGCGCTGGCGCATGCCGCCGGAGAACTGGTGCGGGTAATCGCCGATGCGCCCCTTGGCCTCTGGAATGCCCACCATCTCCAGTAGTTCAATGGCGCGCTGGGTCGCGGCCTGGCGGTCCATCTTCAGGTGCAACTCCAGCGTCTCGGTGAGTTGGCGCCCGATCGTAAGCACCGGGTTGAGCGACGTCATGGGCTCCTGGAAGATCATGCCGATCTTGTTGCCGCGGATATGCCGGATCTCGTCGTCGTCCATCTTCAGGATGTCTTCGCCTTCGAACATGATTTCGCCGCCGACGATCTTGCCGGGCGGGCTGGGGATCAACCGTAGGATGGACAGCGCGCTGACGGTCTTGCCGCAGCCGCTTTCTCCCACCAGGCCGAGGATTTCGCCGGGGAGGACGTCGTAGCTGACGCCATTGACAGCGTTGACGATCCCTTCTTCGGTGAAGAACTGGGTGCGCAGGTCTTTTACTTGCAGGAGTGGCTCGGCCAACTCGTCCTCCTCGGGCCTCGCGGCGAATGAACCAGATCGGTCAGTGTTTCGGTGGTGGGGAAGGGGGGACTCGAACCCCCACGCCCGAGGGCACGTGATCCTAAGTCACGCTCGTCTGCCAATTCCGACACTTCCCCGTGATTCCGACGAACGCCGAAAGCGATTGTCGGAGGTTGGGCTGAGCGGCGACCCCACCTCGTAAGCATCGTTCTTACTTCCCCTATTCTCTTGGCCTCTCTTGGTGGGCCGCCCAGGACTCGAACCTGGAACCCGCTGATTAAGAGTCAGCTGCTCTGCCAATTGAGCTAGCGGCCCGGATTTGTTGTCCACTTTTCAAGTTTGCGCAGTATAGCACGCGCTATCTAAGCGGGCAACGATTGGCCCCGCCGCCTGGCGGGGCCGCATATCTATTGTGCCGCAACGGTGAGGAAGAGGGAAGGTGGGACGATGTAAGCATCCGTCGGTCACGCGGAACTTTGCGACGAGGAGAGCGTCGCTTATAATGCTGTCCTGCGTGGGCGATTAGCTCAGTTGGCTAGAGCGCAGCGTTGACATCGCTGAGGTCGAAGGTTCAAGTCCTTCATCGCCCACCACTTTCTTCCCCTCGTCCGCTGACCCGCCACACGCACCCCCCCTCTCACCTCCGCGACCCCTATGGATTTGTGGACCGGGTGTGGACAACCGCGCCGCGGAACCGTCGCACATGCGCTCGCGGGAGCATGACAGAGCTAGCGAGGGAAGGCCATCGATTGCCAGCGTTTTTCGACATTGGCGGGCGGCGGAACCGTTGACCGGCGGCTCGACGTCGCCGTAGATTGGACTCTGCTTCCCGCGCAAGGTACTACTCGCCGGCAGAGGGGACTCACCGCAGCGGACGGGCGACCGAAAGCCCGCCAGAGACCTCGATGCAGGCACCCTCCAACCATGCCGGGGAGCCTTTTGTTGTGAGGAACACGGAACCCGGGGCAATGCTCGTCCAGGTCCCAGTTCCTAGTCCGCAGTTCCTGGCACCTGTATGCAAAGCAGTTGCGCGCCTCCCATAGCGACAAGGCGGCCGTCCTCTGACCAGATCAGCCCGCGGCCGGCGACGAGTCCGCCGGTGGCCAGCGGCGCATCCTAATCACAGAGCAGCCACGGTGACTCGGGCGCGGGCTCGTAGAACCAGGCTACGACATCGAGGTTCACGGCTTGATAGGTTCGCGTCGACGGCGGATATGGATTCGCGCCGGCGGGCCAGGCTATCGTATCCATCAGGATCACCGCACTCGCGGCGTCGACGAACGGATCGTCGAAAGTGTCGCGCGGCTGATACCGATACCACTCCGGGACGTTAGCATCATGCGCGTGTTCTCGATCGAAGATGCGCTCCGGATAGATGATCCGCAAATCGATGTTCTGCCAGAACGGAACGCTGTCCGGCGGGTCTGGCCAGTGATCGAGGAACGACTTCAGTTGAGACGGTGGCGGCACCTCTGGCATGCGCGGGAAGTTGTGCTCGACGCCCGGCGGCCGTGCGCACGATCGCCTGCAAAATCGCCCGCTCTCCCTGGGTAATCGCGACGTGGAGTGACTCCGCACAGCGTCCGGACTGGACTGCACGCACCTCAACGTCCACCGGCTCGAAGCGGGCGACGCCCAGGAAGTGACACGCGATCGAGACCGGCTGCTTGATCGCCGCTTCCATGCCCGCGGCGCGTAAGGCGACCGCTGCCAGGTAGCCGCCGTTCGGGCCCCAGATCCCCCAGTCCTCCGAGAGCGTAGTCGTGTAGCGGCCATTACCGCCGCTCAGCCGCGTGTCGAACTCAAGGTCGCCCAGGGCCGGAAGATAGCACACGCCGCTGCTCGATGCCGAGTCGTTACTGCCCCGGGTCTCCGCGCATTAATCTCCTAAGGAACGCTCAGCGTATACTGAATATGCAAGCCCGTTTGTTTCCGAATTCTTAGCGAGAAGGGGTGAGAACCTGAAGAAGCTTTATATCGGCAACCTGGCGCACGACACGACAGAAGCAGACCTCATGGCGAGGTTCTCCGAATTCGGCAAGGTAATTTCGACCAAGGTAGCGGCCGACCGGCGCGGACGGGCGAAGGGCTTCGGACACGTGGAGATGGCGGACGAGGAATCGGCTCGGGCCGCGATGGAATCGCTGCGGGGCAAGGACCTGAACGGGCGCTTGATGGACGTGGTGCTGGAAGACTCGCGCGGCCGGCGCGGCGGACCACCCCCCGGCGGCCGGCGCCGGCGCTAACGATTAGTGGCTCGGCATAACCAGCGAGCCAGCGGAACCCGCAGCGACTGCTTCGCCACGCTGGTTCTCGGCCCAGACCTCGTACCCTTTATGCAGTACGGCGCCCTCCATGGTCTCGTCTTTCAAGCGGCCGTTCGCCGTCAGCGTGTCCCCGCAGAGGATCGGTTGCAGGAACGTCAGCGAGAGGTCTGTGTAAGCGAACCACTCCTTCCCCAGGACGCCCGTCATCATTTCCGAGATGTAGTCCGCCGCCATCATCCCCTGCGCGATCGTCGTCTCGAACCCGGCCTGCTTCGCGACATCCGGGCTGATGTGGATCGACGTCCCGCGACGGGCGTTCGCCGAGTCTTCTGAAAACGCAGTCATCTTCTCCTGCGTGATCGTGCGTGTGATCGGGGTTAGCTCGCCTTTGCGTTCGGCCGGCTTCGGGTCGCCCTTCTCCGCGCGTTCGTCGACCGTCTCGACCCGCTCCGGGAAGGCCATCGTCGTCCGACCGTGTCCTATGATGAGGCCGGTCTCATCGCGGAAGCGCGCCTCGAAGACGGCCCAGCGGCGGCGGCGGCGCTCATACTTCTCCACGAATGTTCCGTAGGCGATCGGCTGGCGGTCGAGGCGCAGCGCCGCGTCGGTGCGAACGTCCTGGCGGGCATGCAGCGTGCCAGGCGCGATCGGCGCGATCCAGTCGATGAAGCGCATGCAGATGCTGCCCAGGATCGACGGCGGCGCCACCGGCGGCCCCCACGGCGAGCGGCCATGATGCCAGGGGTGCGCGTTCTCAGTCGCCTTCAGAATGCGAGCGATACGCTCGCTGAGCGGATATTTGTACGGCCCGTAGGACTTGCCCAACTCTATCGCTTCGTAAGAGAGATCGGCCTGCGGCATAGCAAAGCGGATGATAGACGATAGAGCGAACGGGGAACAAGGAAGGGGCGCCGGAAGCGCACTTACGAAGCTCGCCGCGGGCGTACGCGGGTCGTCGATCGCGAAGCGCCGAGTGCCGTCCGGCTGGCGGTGAAAGACTTCCAGCGCCTTGCCCTAACGCCTGGTCAAACGTCTGTACTTCCCACGTTGGCGCATTCGCGTACAATATCCGGTATGCAAGAGCAGTCCGCCAGGACAGCCGCCAATCAGGCAGGTGGCCGCACGCCGTCACCCTCCAGCAAGAACAGTCTCACCGTCATCGACAACCGCACCGGCTCCGCGTACGAAATTCCGATCACCGACGGCGCTGTCCCGGCGCACGACTTCCGCCAGATTAAGGCCAGCGAGGACGACTTCGGCCTCATGGTCTACGATCCCGCCTTCACCAATACCGCAGCCTGCCGCAGCTCCATCACGCACATCGACGGCGAGCACAGCATCCTGGAATACCGCGGCTATCCGATAGAAGAGCTCGCCGAACGCGCCACGTTCCTCGAGACGGCTTACCTGCTGGTCTATGGAGAGTTGCCGACGCGCTCGCAGCTGGAGCAGTGGGTGCACGACATCACGTTCCACACGTACCTGCACGAAAACGTCAAGAAGTTCATGGAAGGCTTCCAGTACGACGCTCATCCGATGGGAATGCTGGTCGGCACCGTCGGCGCCCTCTCGACCTTCTACCGCGACGCCAAGAACGTCGAGGACCCCGCCTCGCGGGACATCCAGACGATGCGGCTGATCGCCAAGATGCCGACGATCGCCGCCTTCACCTTCCGCCACAACCGTGGCCTGCCGTACGTGTACCCCGACAACGACCTCAGCTACACCGGTAACTTCCTCTCGATGCTCTTCAAGATGTCGGAGCCGCGCTACATGCCGCACCCGCGCCTGGAGCGCGCGATCGAAGTGCTGTTTATCCTCCACGCCGACCACGAACAGAACTGCAGCACCAACGCCATGCGCTCCGTCGGCAGCTCGCAGGTCGATCCGTACTCGGCAACCGCCGCGGCAGCAGCAGCGCTCTACGGACCGCTGCACGGCGGCGCCAACGAGGCCGTGATCCACATGCTGGAGCGTATCGGCGACAAGAAGAATGTCCCGGACTTCGTGAAGCGGGTGCGCGCCGGCGAGGAGCTGGCGATGGGCTTCGGGCACCGCGTCTACAAAAGCTACGACCCGCGCGCCAAGATCATCAAGCGCACGGCCGACGAGGTGCTAAACCTGGCCGAGCCGCACCCTCTGCTGGACATCGCGCTGGAGCTGGAGCGCATCGCGCTGGAGGATGAGTACTTCATCGAGCGCAAGCTATACCCCAACGTGGACTTCTACTCCGGCCTCATCTACCAGGCGCTGGGCTTCCCCGTCGACCTGTTCCCGGTGCTGTTCGCGATCCCGCGCACGGCCGGCTGGCTGGCCCAGTGGCGAGAGATGGTGCTGGACCCGGAGCAGAAGATCGCCCGCCCGCGCCAGATCTACGTCGGCGCAGAGCGACGCCGCTACCTGCCGATCGACCAGCGCTAGATGCCGCGCCGCCTAGCGCTCATCGCCGCCCTCATCGCCATCGCCCTGCTCTTTGCGGGCAACGACGATCACGCGCACGCCCAGACCGGCTGGTCGATCACCTCTTTCAACGTCATGTACACCATCGACAAGACCGGCACCGTCGCAGTGGCGGAGGACATCGCCGTTGACTTCGGGAGCGAACAGCATCACGGCATCTTCCGCGATATGCCCGTCCGCTACGCCTACGACGACCAGTACGACCGCAAGATCGACGTGACCAACACCGACGTCCGGGACGCCGGTGGCAATCCGGTTCGGTTCGACACAAGCTCATCCGGGCCGAACCTGCGCATCACGATCGGCAATCCAGACGTGCTGGTATCGGGACGGCAAGAGTACAAGATCAGCTATCTGCTGACCGGCGCGCTCAACCCGTTTGCGGACCACGATGAGTTCTTCGGGAACGTCACCGGCAACGGCTGGGAGGTGCCGATCGAACAGGCCAGCGCGACGGTGGCTTCGCCGGCGAGCGCCATCCAGAACATCCAGTGCTTCCAGGGGCCGGAGGGCACGCAGGACCCGTGCCAGTCATCTTTCACTGCCGATGGCGCGGAATTCCGCACGACGCTCCTCGCGCCGGGCGAGGGGCTGACGTTCGTCATCGGTATGCAGAAAGGTGCGGTGACGGTGGCGCCGCCGGTGCTCGTCGGCAAGCTGAAGGGCGCCTGGGCCAAGGCGTTCGTCATCAACCCAATCACCGTCGGCATCATGCTCATCGGGATCCTCGCCGTCCTCATCGCCGTCGCGAGGCTCTGGTGGGTGCAGGGGCGCGACCGCTGGCTCGGCGACAAGTTCTACCTCAACGAGACGCCCAGCACGCCCGAAGCGGAGTCGACGAGGCCGCTGATGGCGCACGAGACGATCGTTTTCGAGTCCACGCCGCCCGAGCTGGATGGCACAACGAAACGCCGCCTGCGCCCGGTCGAGATCGGCGTGCTGCTGGACGAGCGGGCCGACACGCTCGACGTCTCCGCCACTATCGTCGACCTGGCGGTACGCAAGCACATGACGATCGCCGAAGAGAAGGCCGGCGGCGTCTTCGGGCTGTTCAAGAAGAAGGACTACGAGCTGAACCGGCTAACGACAGACGCCGGCGACCTCCTGCCTTACGAAACACAGCTGAAAGACGCGCTCTTCGATACGGGTGATACCGTGACCCTGAGCAGCCTCAAGAACAAGTTCCACAGTGACCTCGAGAAGGTGAAGGCAGCGCTCTACAAGCAGGCCACGGACAATGGGTTCTTCCCGTCCAACCCTGAGACCATGCGCCACCTGATTCGCATCGCCGGTATCGTCGTGGGCGTGCTCGGCGGAGCGATGGTATACGGCTTCGGCGCGCTGTTCGGCGGAGGGCTGATTGGCGTGCCGCTGATCGTCGCCGGCGTGCTCCTGCTCTTCACTGCAGGTGCTTTCCCCCGGCGCACCGGCAATGGCCGCGTCCTCTTCCGCCGCTCACTTGGCTTCTGGCGTTTCATGGTGGAGTCCGACAAGGCGCGCGAGAAGTTCGCCGAGAACGCGAACATCTTCCACGACTACCTGCCCTACGCCATCGTTTACGGCTGCGTGGAGCGCTGGGCGAAAGTCTTCAAAGGCCTCGGCCTCGATCCCGGCACGCCATCGTATTACGTCGGGACCGGGCCCTTCATCGCGGCAAGCTTTGCCGATAGCATGACCAGCTTTTCCAGCAGCATCTCATCGGCGATGGCGTCTACGCCCGGCGGATCGGGCGGCAGCGGCTTCGGCGGCGGCTCAGGTGGCGGTGGCGGCGGCGGCGGCGGGGCCTGGTAGCGACGCTGCTAAGCGCACGCTTTCTCCAGCAGCGCCGTGATCTCCCCAATCGTCGCGTCGCGCCAGCTCGCCCACATGGGACCGAGCTGGAATTCGTTGTAACGGCGGCGCATCTCCTGGCTATCCTTCTCGCGATCGAGGCCATCGAACAGCTTCTGGATTTCCCACAGTTCGGCCTCCGCCTTGGCCGGGCGCTCGATCCAGTGCGCGATGTACCGGTGGTCCGCTGTGTAGAAGACCGCCACGGGGATCGACTGGTGCTCACCGCGGTTCAGGAACTCTGCCATGATGTCCGGGTTGTCGTCGCGGGGAAAGAGGCGCGCCTCCAGCCCGGCGGCTTCGGCCATGCGGACCAGCACCGGCGCCCCGCGAAAGACGTCCGGGCACCAGTCCTCGCCCAGCACGAGCATCTTGGCCGGCCCGTCTGGCAGCGCGGCGAGATACTTGAGCCGTGCCGCGTAGTCTTCCGGGACGACCGTCTCGTCGTAGTTGTAATGGAACTTCGGCACGTTGCGCTGGATGTGGGCCATCCACTGCTCCCACGTCATGCCATTGGCGAACCGTTCCGGAGTGACGACGCTTTCCTTCTGCTGAGTCATGATCTGCCTCCAGTCCCTGCTTTTGCTTCCTCCCAGAGGGCGAGTTTTGTGTCGATATCCGCTGTCTTGAGATCGATGCCTCGCTCACCGGTCATCGCCTCCATGGCGTTAAACCGCCGCGTGAAGCCGCGGCAGGCCGAGCGCAGGGCGTCCTCGGCATCGATGTCGAGCCGCCGGGCGAGGTTGGCCAGCGCGAAGACGGCGTCGCCCAACTCCAGTCGCTGCTCGTCCGGCGTCGAGGCCCGGCGCAGCTCGTCGAGCTTTTCTTCGAGCGCTTCCCAGACCTGCGCATCGGAGTCCCAGCTGAAGCCCGCGCGAGCGACGCGGCGCTGCACGGCTTGCGCGTAAGCCAGCGCCGGCAGCGCCTCCGGGATGCCCGCCAGCGCCGGCAGCGGTCCGCGCTCCCTCTTCTTCAAGTCATCCCACTGCTCAATGACCGCGCCCGGTGTCTCGGCGACCGCGTCCGAGAAGACGTGCGGGTGGCGCCGGACGAGCTTGCCTGCGATCGAGCCGATGACATCCGGCATGCGAAATTCGCCGCGCTCCTCGGCCAGCTGCACATGGATGAGCACCTGGAAGAGCAAATCGCCAAGTTCCTCGCAGAGCATCGCCGGGTCACGCTCGTCCAGCGCGGCGATCGTCTCCGCCGTCTCTTCGACGAGGTATGGCCGCAGAGTCTCGTGCGTCTGCACTCGGTCCCAGGAGCAACCCTCCGGGCCCCGCAGGATCGCGACGACTCGCCGCAAGCCGGCAAACGTTCGTAGGTCGCGTTCGGTGGGAGCCGAGGGTGTCATGCAACCCCAATGATAACGTGTCAGGAAACTCGTTGACACCGTTCGGCGTTACTACCTACGATGAATGCGATGGAGCAAATGTTCGAACGGAAGCCCCGGTCCGAACTCGGCCTCCTGCGGATGATCGGCGTCGGGCTATTCGTAATCGCCGTCCCCATCGCCCTGATCACCACCACCATACGTGTCGCCGTCTCCGAAAAGGCCTTCTACGACTACGCAGTCCAGGACTACGGCGCCCAACAAACGTCCGGTATCCCGACCTCTGAACTGACTCTCGCCAACGGCCAGGTCCGCCACTACCTGGTCTCGCCGGACGCCGGCCCGCTCGCCGTCACCGTGACCGACAACGCAGGCGTCAGCGGCCCGCTCTTCAACGCGAGGGAGACCGTTCACCTGGCGGACGTGCGATCCCTGTTGCAGTTGATGTTCAAGATACAACTACTCTCTGTCGCGCTTGTGCTCACACTCGCGACTGCGATGGTGATCCTCTGGCCGACACGCGTTCTCGCTGCCGCCGCACTGTGGGGCGGACTCCTAACAACGGCGGTGATCGGAATCGTCGGGGCGGTAGCGGTGAGTGGCTTCGATGCCGCCTGGACGCAGTTCCACCAACTCGCTTTCACGAACAGCTTCTGGCAACTCAACCCGTTGACCGATCACCTGATCCAGATGTATCCCGATCAGTTCTGGCAGGACGTCACGACCGCGCTCGGTGGCTTCCTCATGGTGCAGGCCGTCGGCCTGACGGTGCTCTCGGCGACCTACCTGGTCCTCACGCGCCCGAACGGCAATCTGATCGAGGCGCGCCTACGCCCCGCCCAACCCGACCGCGACGGCCATCCGCGCCACCCGCGCCTGATGCCGCCGAACCCGCGAAACTACGTGCAGTAGCCTGCGTCAGTTCGCGCCGCAGGTACAACCGCCAGCGCAGTCGCCACAGCCACCACCGCCAACGGGCGCCGCGTCCCCGAACGAGTCTTTGGTCAGAGCAGCGAAGGTGGAGGGCACGCGGCGGCTAGCATCGTGGCCGCGCGGACAACTCGCCGGGTCGTTCATCCGGCCGGACGGGCGCAGCATCTCGAAGCGGGTTGAACAGCGGTCGCAGACGTACTCGTAAAGCGGCATTCGAATCACCTCACCTCGTTTGATGCTAGGTTGGGCGCTTTCGTTAGTCAATCGGCGACCGTAGAATCTGTTCCCGTGGCTGACTACTCAATCCGACCGACGACGGTCGCCGACTTCGACGCTATCCTAGCCCTCTGGTTCTCCATCGACCGGCACACCGCGTTGCTGGACAAGCCCGAGTATCTGCAGCAGTTCCTCGACTTCTCGCCGGACCTCTTTCTCGTGGTGGAGGCGGACGGGCGAGTCGCAGGCACGATCATCGGCGGCTGGGACGGTTGGCGAGGCCACATCGCCCGGCTGGCGACCGACCCCGCGCTGCGCCGCACCGGCATCGCGCGGGCGCTGGTCTCGGAGATCGAGACGCGGCTCAGAGCAAAGGGCGCCCACCGCATCTACGCGCTGGTCGACCGGCGGAGCAAGCTCGCGTCGCCGTTCTGAAAGGCCGCGGGCTACCGGCCGGACGACGATTATCGTGCAGTACTCGCGGAACGTATCAAAATAGGCCCGCCGAGGCTACTTCTGGTGGGAGTTTCCCGAATTTTCTTCGGGAGTCAGCCCAGCCTGGCGAACCGCGCCCAAGCTCGCGGCGATCGGAAATCGAAAGATGCCGACCGTCAGACTCCCGAAAGTAGGTCATGTAACTGCCGCGCTGCCGGTCAAACGCGAACCTTGCTCGCTCGAACGTTCGGGCCGCTTGCCAGCCTGACAAAAGCGGCACCGCAGACGGCGATTTCGGCCTCCGCAACGTCAACCGTTGGCAGCGGTAAGCTCCTTCCGCCGCCTGAGATCGATTTTGCCTTCGATCGCTTCTCTGATATTGGCCATCGCTTCGTCAGGCGTCTTGCCATGGCTTAGGCAGCCGGGCAAAGATGGACACTCGACGACGTAATAGCCGTCTTCGTCCCGCTCCAACGTCACGAGAGACTTCACGCCTACTCCAGATAGTCCTTCAGCTTCTTGCTGCGGCTGGGGTGACGTAGCTTGCGCAGAGCCTTCGCCTCTATCTGGCGGATGCGCTCTCGAGTGACGTTGAACTCGCGGCCCACCTCCTCCAGCGTCCGGCTGCGGCCGTCCTCCAGCCCGAAGCGCAGGATCAGCACCTTCTGCTCACGCGGGGTCAGCGTGGAGACGACTTCCTGCACCTGCTCCTTGAGCAGCTGGTGCGAAGCAGCGTCGGCTGGCGCCATCGTGCCCTGGTCCTCGATGAAGTCGCCCAGGTGCGAGTCTTCCTCTTCCCCGATCGGCGTTTCCAGTGAGACTGGCTCCTGCGAGACCTTGATGATCTCGCGCACCTTCTCCGGCGCGATCTCCATGCCCCGGCCGATCTCTTCACTCGTCGGCTCGCGGCCGTATTCTTGGACGAGACGGCGGCTGATGCGAACGAGCTTGTTGATCGTCTCGACCATGTGCACGGGAATGCGGATCGTGCGGGCCTGGTCGGCGATGGCGCGTGTGATCGCCTGGCGAATCCACCAGGTGGCGTAGGTGCTGAACTTGTAGCCCTTGCGGTAGTCGAATTTCTCAACCGCGCGGATGAGGCCGATGTTGCCTTCCTGAATCAGGTCCAGCAGCGACATGCCGCGGCCAATGTACTTCTTGGCGACGCTGACGACGAGGCGCAGGTTGGCCTCGGTCAAGCGCTTCTCGGCCTGCAAGCCCTCGTCCTTCAGGCGCTGGAAGTGTGCGCGCACTTCGCTCTCCCGCTTGTTGAGCTTATCGGCGAGTTTGGGATATCCGGACGGGTCGACGAGTTTCTTCTTTGACTCAATCACTTCCAGCGCCCAGTGCACGAACTCCGGCTTCGGGACGTGTGTAGCGATCGAGACACGCACGGGCACCTTGTCGGCGTCTTCCTGCTCGAGCTTGAGAGCCGTCTTCAGTTTCTCGACCATGTCCAGATCGAGTTCGGCGTCCACGACCTTGCGAAAGGCCGGATCGCCAAAGAGCTGGTAGGCCGGGAGCTTCTGCAGCCCCAGGTCCTTCTGAATGACGTCGATAGGCTTTCGCAGGGTCCAAAGGTCCTTCATCATTCGAGCCAGGATGTCCACCGCGCGCGGGTTGCGCCCGGTCTCGGCCCGGTGCGCGTCTTCGTGCCGGGTGACGTAGTCGCCCTCTTCCATGGCGCGGGCCAGACGCTTTTCATCATCGGCGGTAAGCAGGCTGACCTTGCCGATTTCGCGCAAGTACATGCGGACCGGGTCATCGATGCCCTCTTCGAGCTCGGCGTCCGAGACTTCGGGCTCCGCTTCTTCCGGCTTTTCGGGCGGCTCGCCCCACTCGGCGATAGCCAGCGCACCACGGGCTCCCACGCGTGGCGTCGCGATGGCCTCGTCGTCCTCGGCGTGCGGCGCAAGCGTTATAGGATCGGCGTCATCGTCGGCGTCGGCATCGCTCTCAACGTCGGCCTCATCGACGACGTCATCCATGAGATCGTCGGCCAGCTTGCTGCGGCGCTGGCGGCGCTCGTATAGTTCGCGGTCCTGTTCGAAGTGATTAACCATCGACTCCCGTTTCGACGGTCGCGCGGCCGTCCTTGCTTTTTCTTCTGTGTAATTTATTACCAATCTCCTCTCCGTGTAGCAACGTCTCTTGGAGCTCCGGAGATACGTCGCCTATCGATCCTCCTGTGAGGGCGCTCGAAATCAGAGCGGTTCCCATCTCATCCTGGAGATCTGCTACTTGCGCGGTGTTGGCCTGTTGTTCGGCCTCTAACCGGCGACGGTTCAGGCGCTTGATGCAGTCCTCCAGCGCTTCGGCCGCTTCTGACTCCGCGTAGTGAGGAATCATCCATAATACCAGACGCTCAAAGTAGTCCATTAGTTCTGGCGGAATGGCAGCTTTGAGCAGGTCTATGCTCTCATTTTCGCGCCAGATTTCCAGCACCTGCCGCGCTTCAGCCTCCCAGAGCAGCTCATCCGGCATGGCCAGCGCTTGCCGCCGTAGCTCCGGATGCTGCAGCAGCAACGCTAGCAGGAACGCCTCTCGCCCAGCGACTCGGGCGGGTCCGCGCGCGGGCGCTGTCGGTGAACGGCGCATCGCCTCCTGTCTGCCGCGCGGCCGCACGACGAGCGACTTCAGCTCCTCTTCGCTCACCTGCGCCAGGCGAGACAGCCGCTGTAGGTAATGCGCCCGCACGACCGGGTCGGCGACGGCGCTCAGCAGCGGCAGATACTCCTGCACCATCTGCGAGCGGCCGCGTGGGTCAGTCAGGTCGTGCGCGGCGGCCGCAACTTCGAGACGGAACTCAAGCACTGGCCGCGCCGCCTCGATCAGCGCTCGCCAGGCTTCGGGGTCCGCGCGAACGAAGTCGTCTGGGTCCTTGCCTTCTGGGATCGTCGCAACCCGCAAATCGACGCCCGTAGTGTCTTGATAAATGACAAGCCCGCGCCAATTGAACGACTGCGTTACGGCGTCTCCTGTGAGTGCTTCTTTAATGACATCATCGCCACGCACAGAAGCCAGGTTTCCAGCCGCATCAGAGTCCAGCGCGAGCACGATCACTGGGGCTAGCCGCTTCAACAACTGCACCTGGCGCTCAGTCAGCGCCGTGCCCATCTGCGCGACGACGTTCTCGAAGCCGTGCTGGTGAGCCGCGATCACGTCCATATACCCTTCGACGATGACGGCGCGGGCGTCGCGCCTGATCGCCTCGCCGGCCTTGTTGAGCGCGTAGAGCGTTCCACCTTTGTCGAATAGCGGCGTCTGAGCAGTATTCAGGTACTTCGGCATCGAGTCGTCCAGCGCCCGCGCACCGAAACCGATCAGGCGTCCCTTGGCCTCCCACACCGGGAACATCAGCCGGTTGCGGAAGCGATCGTGCAGGCCGTTCTCACCTTCCAGGGCGAGACCCGCGCCAACGATCTCGCGGTCTGTGAAGCGCTGGCCGCGCAAGTGCTCGATACAGTCGCCCCAACCGGGGAGGCTGTACCCCAACCGGAACGAGCGCGCCGTCGTCTCGTCGATGCCGCGGCGCTCCACGTAGGCCCGCGCTGCGTTGCCGACTTCCGTTGCCAGCAGCCGCTGGAAGTAGTCGGCTGCCACCTCGTTGACGTCGTATAGCCGGCGAGTTGCGCGGTCCTGCTCCTCGGAGACGCGGCGCTCTTTCAGCCTAACGCCGGTACGTTCGGCAAGCAGACGCAGCGCGTCGCCGAAATCCAGCCCGTCGTTCTTCATCACGAAGGAGATGACGTCGCCGCCGGTGCCGCAAGAGCCGAAGCAGTGCCACGTCTGCCGGTCCGGAGAGACGATGAAGGACGGCGTCTTCTCCGCATGGAACGGGCAGAGGCCTTTCAGCGTGCGGCCGGCCTTGCGCAGCTGGACGTGCTGGCCGACGACGTCAGCGATGTCCAGGCGTGCCTTTATTTCTTCGATTTCACTCATGCAGCAGACGACCTTGTGTAACCGTACGGGGACGAAAGGGCGGGTTGTGCGGCGATCCGGCACCGGCGGACGCGTCCTCCCGCATTATAGAACAGCGGAAAGCTCCAAAAGTTTCGCTTTTCGCCACCAATTCGGCTCAGGCTCCACCTCGCCGGGCAGGCTTTGCGGCTTGTTCGAGGCGGGCCGCCGTGTCCAGCGCGTAGCGGTCAGTCATGCCGGCCACGTAATCGGCCGCTCGTCGCCAGGCCGGGTCGCCTTCGATGACGAACTCGCTGCGGATTTCGTCCGGATGCTCGGCGAAGTAGGCGTACAGGCGCCGGACGACGTGCTTGGCCTGCTCCGCTTCCTCCTGGCGCTTCTCCAGCAGGTAGACGCGCTGGAACATGAACTCGCGCAGGACGTTCGCCGCCGCCCAGACCGGCGCGCTCATCGTGATTCGGGGGCCGCCTTCGGGAGCCTCCGCCTCGCCCGTCGCCGCCCAGGAAGCAGCCACGATGTCGCAGACGAGCGTGTTGATGCGCTGCGAGTGCCGCCGCCCGAGCGTTTCCGATACTTCACGCGGCAGCTCTTCTTGCGTGATCAGTCCGGCGCGGATCGCGTCGGCGATGTCGTGGTTGACGTAGGCGACGGCGTCGGACAGCTTCACGATCTGCCCTTCGATCGTCTCGGGCGTTCCCCACGCTTCGGCCAGGATATCCTGCCGGATCTTGGACGACTTCACGATTCCCTCTCGCACTTCCCACGTCAGGTTCAGGCGCTCCAGCTTCTCGACGACGCGCAGGCTCTGCTCGGCGTGGCGGAAGCCCTCCGGGACGACATCCGCCAGCGCCTGCTCGCCGGCGTGCCCGAACGGCGGGTGGCCGATGTCGTGGGCCAGGGCGATCGCTTCGGCTAGGTCTTCGTTCAGGTTGAGAGCCCGCACGATCGTGCGTGCGATCTGCGCGACCTCCAGCGTGTGCGTGAGCCGGGTGACGAAGTGGTCGCCGACAGGCGCGATGAACACTTGCGTCTTGTGCTTGAGACGCCGGAACGCCTTGCAATGCAAGATGCGGTCGCGGTCGCGCTGGTACTCGGTGCGGACTGGCGACGGCTCTTCGGGGACTTCGCGGCCACGGCTCTCGAAGCTGTTCGCCGCGTAGGGCGACAGCGCACGTTCCCGCTCTTCGAGTCGCCTGCGGACGGCGGATAGATCAGATTGTTCCGGTACCTGCACTGACTTCGCCATTCTATCCCTCGGCACTCGGAAACCGGATGACCTTCTGTCACTAGAATGTGGACAGAGATGTCGCGTTTACGACGCCGTCGCCAGCGTTGCGGCCTTGCCGTTCGGGACCTTCTCCGCCGGCCCCTGGTCAAGCTCAGCCTCCACCTTGGCGATGATCTCCCGCACTTTGCCGATGACGTCACGGTTGATCGAAACCGAGGTCGCGCCCCACTCCACCAGCTTGCGGGTGATCTCCGGGTAATCGCTTGGCGCTTGCCCGCAGATCGAGACGGCCACCCCCCGCGCGCGGGCGCCGGTGACCAGGATCTCCAGCGCCTTCATCACAGCCTCGTTGCGCTCGTCGTACTTGCCGGCGAGGGCGCGGTCGACGCCGAGCGTGAGTTGCGTAAGGTCGTTGGAGCCAATGCTGATGCCATCGATGCCGACGTCGATGAAGCGGTCTAGCAAGAAGACGTTGGAGGGGATCTCCGCCATCATCCAGAGTTTAAAGTCATCCGAGCGCTTGAGGCCGAAGCTTTCCGTAAGTCCCTTGACCTGGGCCAGCTCCTCCGGCGTACGCACAAACGGGATCATCACCCAGAGGTTGGGGAACTCGGCCCGCACGCGCTTGATCGCCTCGACTTCCAGACGGAATACGTCCTGGTCGATGATGTAGCGGGAAGCGCCGCGGTAGCCGATCATCGGGTTCTCTTCTTCGAACTCGTATTTGTCGCCGCCCTTCAAGTTGCGGTACTCGTTCGTCTTAAAGTCAGTCGTGCAGTACACGACCGGGCGCGGGTGGAATGCCTGAGCGAAGGCGCGAACCCCCGCCGCCAGCTTCGTCGTGAAGTCTTCCGGCCGGCCCTCGTCGATGCAGAGGCGCGGGTGCTCCTTTATGTAGTCGGCGACGATGAACTCGGCACGCAGGAGGCCGACGCCGTCCACGTTCTCCTTGGACATCACGTCGGCCAGGCTGGGCTCCGCCAGGTTCAGGTAAACCTTTGTCCGCGTCTTGATGTTCGAGGCCAGGGCGCGGCGGCGACGCCACTCTTCGGCCCATACCAGGCGGATCTCGGCACGGCCGTCGTAGATAACGCCGCGCGAGCCGTCCACCGTGATTTCCTGGCCGGGCGTCAGCGTCTTGGTCGCCGTCTCAGCGCCGACGACGCACGGCACACCGAGCTCCCGGCTGACGATGGCGGCATGGCAAAGGCGGCCGCCTTCGTCGGTGACGATGCCGGAAGCGCGCTTCATCGCCGGCACGAAGTCCGGCGTTGTCATGCTTGCCACTAGGATGTCGCCCTCTTCGACGAGGCCAATGTCCTCGCCGCCGCGCAGTACAATGACTTTGCCGAAGGCCACGCCCGGGCTCGCCGGTGAGCCTTCCACCAGAACCGGCGCCGTCTCCGGCTCGCCGTCATCTTCCTCTTCGGCAGTCGTCGCCACGGTCGCCGTCACCGGTCGCGACTGCACTATATAGAACTTGCCGCCTTCGAATGCCCACTCGATGTCCTGCGGCGAACCGTAGTGCTCCTCGACCTTCTTGCCGATGGCTGCGAGGTCGCGCACTTGCTGATGCGTCAACTTGGGCTTGCGCTGGTCTTCCTCCTCGACGTCGACCCAGAGGTTCATGTCTTCGCCGGGCTTCGGCCTCTCGCGGCGGATGATCTGGCGGCGCTGGGCCTTGATCTCCTCTTTGACGATCTCAAGGTCAGCCTTGTTGACGACGTAGTGGTCAGGGGTAACTGCTCCCGAAACGATGGCCTCGCCCAGGCCATAAATGGCGTCGATGACGATCTTCGTCGCACTATTTTGCTTGGGGTCGATCGTGAACATGACGCCCGATCGTTCCGACTGCACCATGTACTGCACGACCACAGCGATGCCGACTTCCAACTGGCCGAACCCGGCCTCGACGCGATAGTAGATGGCGCGTGCTTCGAACAGTGAGGCCCAGCACTCCTGTACGGCGCGAATCACGTTCTCTTCGCCGACGATGTTGAGGAATGTGCTCTGCTGGCCAGCGAACGACGCCTCGGCGAGGTCTTCGGCAGTGGCAGAGCTACGTACCGCGACTGGCAGCCCTTTCATTTGCCGGTAAGCACGCGTGATCTCTGTCGCCGTTGCGGGAGGCATCTCGGCGCCCGTGATCAACGCCTTGATCTCGTCGGAAATGCGCTGCAGGTTGGCGCTGTCCTGCACGTCGATGCCGGACAGCAGTTGCTCGATCTTCGGGCAGAGCTCCGACCGCTCCAAGAACGCAAAGTAGACTTCGGAGGTGACCACGTAGCCAGAGGGTACGGGAATTCCGGCGCGGGTGAGTTCGCCAAGGTTGGCGCCCTTGCCGCCTACGAGCGCCCCGTCGTCCTTGTTTACTTCGCCGAACCAGGCAACGAACTTCACTTGGCGGCTCCTTTTCTCATGGCGCTTTGTCCGGTGCCTCAAACCACACGCACGGAGATTATAGCCACCTGTAGAACAACGGCAAACGAAATGGCGTTTCAATCAACATGTCGAAGCCGTGAAGATTTGCTCCGTGGCTGGCTCGCCTACGAGACCACTTCGCTATTCCACGGTCACAGTCTTCGCCAGGTTCCGCGGCTGGTCCACGTCGCAGCCGCGGCGGACGGCGACGTGGTAGCCGAACATCTGCAGCGGGATCGACGTCAGCACCGGCGCCAGGAGCGGGGCGATCTCTGGCACGAAGATCACCTCGTCCGCCTTCTCCTCCAGCTCGCGATCACCCTCCGTGCCGACGGCAATCACTGTGCCTTCGCGCGTCTTTACCTGCTCGATGTTGCTGAGCATCTTCTCGCGCAAGCCGTCGCGCGGGCAGAGAGCGATGACAGGCATATCGCGGTCGATCAAGGCGATCGGGCCGTGCTTCATTTCACCGGCGGGGTAGCCTTCAGCGTGGATGTAGCTGACCTCTTTCAACTTCAGCGCGCCCTCCATCGCTACCGGGAACTGCAGCCCGCGCCCCAGGAAGAGGAAATTTTCGCAGCGGAAGAAGCGGTACGCCAGCTTCTCGATCTGCGGCTCCAGCTTCATCACCTCACCGGCCAGATTGGGGAGGCGCGCCAGCGGCTCGAAGTAGCCGGCCATGCGCTCGCGGTCGACGACGCCGCGCTCCTGCGCCAGATAGCAAGCTAGCAGATACATCGCCGTGATCGAGGCAGTGTACGTCTTCGTGCTGCAAACGCCGATCTCGAGGCCGCAACGGGTGTGCACGGTCCCGTCGGCCATGCGCGTAGCCTGGCTCCCGGGCATGTTGGTGATCGCGACCTGGGGGCAGCCTTCGCGCTTGGCCTGCTCCATCGCCGCCAGCGTGTCGACGGTCTCGCCGGACTGCGTAACGGAGATGACGAGTGTGTCGGGGCCGATCAATGGCTCGCGGTAGCGCATTTCGGAGGCGTTGTCGTACTCCGCCGGCAGGCCCGCGATGCGCTCGAAGAAGTAGCGGCCGACCATCGCCGCGTGCAGGCTGGTGCCCATGCCTAGCAGCATCACCCGCCGAACCCGCCCAAGTTGCCCGCGGCTCAGGCGCACGTCGTCGAGCTCGACGCGCGACTCGCCGAACATAGCGCGGCCCCGGATCGTGTCGAGGATGCCCTCCGGCTGCTCGCCAATCTCCTTCTGCATGAAGTGCTTGTAGCTGCCCTTGGCCGCCGACAGCGGGTCCAGCGTCACGACCTCCGGCGTCTTGTGTACAACGAGCCCGTTATGGCAATAGCTGACCTCGCCGGCGCGGACGCGGGCCGTATCGCCGTGGCCGAGAAAGAGCAGCCGCCGCGTGTGCGGCAGGAGCGCCGGCAGGTCGCTGGCGATGAAGTTCTCACCGTCCCCGTAGCCGATGACGACGCCACCCGCATTGCCGACGCGCCCGGCGACGACGGTCCCTGGCTCCGACTTGCTCATGACGAGGATGGCATGCGCGCCGGCGAGCTGTTTGATCGTCTGAATCAGCGCCCCATGCAGGTCGGTGCCGGCCTTGATCTGCTCTTCGATCAGGTGTGGGATGACCTCTGTGTCCGTCTCAGACACGAACAAATGCCCGGCCGTGGCCAGGCGCTGGCGGATCTCGTGGTGGTTCTCGACGATGCCGTTGTGGATGACGACGATATCGCCGGAGCAGTCCAGGTGCGGGTGCGCATTGACGCCGGACGGGCGACCGTGCGTCGCCCAGCGCGTGTGGCCGATCCCCTGCTTGCCGCGAGGCCAGTGATTCTCCAGCAACGTCGCCAGGCCGGAAAGCTTGCCCTCCTGCTTGTGGACGGTTAACTCGCCCGAATCATCCAGCACAGCGATGCCGACGCTATCGTAGCCGCGATACTCCAGCCTGCGCAGCCCATCGATCAAGACCGGCGCCGCTTCGTTTACACCCACATAGCCGATGATCCCGCACATGTCTTAGCCTCCGGTCAGAAGTTGAATGCCAGGTGTCAGTCGCCAGGACGATGCGCGGACACCTCGCACCTGATAACTCGCACCTCTAAGAACGACCCGGATGCGCCGAAGTTTCGGTCAGCCTACAGTGAGCTGGCGCGCGCGCTCGACAACCGCTTCGACCGCGGAGTCCGGGGTCGAGGCACCGGCCGTGACACCCAAGCGCTGGACGTCGCGCAGCCACTCCGGCTCGATCTCGTCCGCTGACTCGATGTGGTAGGCCCGCACGCCCTCCGCCTGCACGACTTCTAGCAGGTGACGGGTATTGGCGCTGGCCCGGCCGCCGACGACGAGCATCATGTCGCACTCTTGCGCCAACTCTCGCGCGGCCGCCTGCTGGTTCGAAGTGACGTGGCAAAGCGTGTTGATCAGGCGCATCTCTGTGATGTCGTCGACGTGCTCGGCCATCACCTGTGCCACGAACTGGGCGAAGCGCTCCGGCGTCTGCGTGGTTTGCGAGATGAGCGCTACGCGGTTGGGGAACGGGTCCGGCAGCGCGTCGCCGTCGCGGACGGGGATAGCTTTGTCGCCCGCCCAGGCGATAACACCCCGCACCTCGCGGTGATCCGGATCACCGAAGACGAGGACGCTGAACCCCTGCTCCGCCATGCGGCGGGCCCAGCGCTGCGAGCGAGTGACGATCGGGCACGTGCCGTCGATAACCTCGGCGCCCGTTGCGTGCACTTCTTCGAGCACCCGCGGGCCGACGCCGTGCGCCGTGATCGCGACCGGCCGCGAGGCATCCTCCGGCTGGCCCAGCCGCACGCCCTTCTCCTCGAGTTGTTGAACGACTTGGGGGTTGTGGACGATAGGACCGACGCTGATGATCTCGCCGTACTGGTCGGCGGCATGTTCCATTATGTCAATCGCTCGCCGAACGCCCCAGCAAAACCCCATGTCTTTGGCCAGCAGAATTTCCATTGCTATTCCAGTCTACCCCGCGCTCACTTTCGCTTCTCCATCGCTCTTCATCCTGTCCGCGTAGACGCCCCAGTACTTCTCCGGGAGGAGCGCGGCTATCGCTTTCATTATAGTCTCCGTGCCCTGCGCCACCTCCTCGCGGCCGATCCTCTCCCCGCGCTGCAGCCGATACGGCTTCCCGAAGCGCACGTGGGCCTTCGTCTTGGGTATGAACATATCGCGCGGCAGCTTTACGTTCTCGGTGCCCCAGATGGCGATGGGCACAATCGGAGCCCCGGTGCGCAGCGCGATCAGGGCCGACCCTGGCTCCGCCGTCTGCAGTCCTCCTGTACGGCTGCGGTGACCCTCCGGAAACATGCCGAGCGCCCGACCCTGCTGCAGCGCCTCCTGAGCCTCGCGGAGCGCGTGCAGGTCGGCCGCCTCGCGCCGGACAGGGATCATGCCGCCCGCCTTGAACATCCAGCCGATACCGGGCGTGCTGAACCACTCCGCCTTCGTCAGCCAAGCGACCTCCCGGGGGATAGCCTCGGTCAGGATCGGCGAGTCGGCGTTGTTCAGGTGGTTGCAGGTGATGATCAGCGGGCCCTTGCGCGGCACGTTCTCCGTCCCCTGGATGTCCCGCCTGGCGCACCACAACAGCAGCCCGCGCACCCAGGTCACGTTCGCCTGGTAAAAGACGGAGCGCAGCGTCTTGTTCACTTCGCTCGCTCAATCAGCCGCAGCACGCGCTCCAGCACCTGCTCCTGCGTGAGACCGTCGGTATCGATCTTGACCGCGTCGTCCGCGGGCCGGAGCGGCGAGACATCGCGCTCGCGGTCGATCTGGTCTCGCCGGCGCAGGTCCTCGAGGACGGCGTCTTCCGTCACCGGCCGCCCGGAAGCGACGAAGTCGGCGTAGCGGCGGCGCGCCCGCTCCTCTGGCGACGCGTCGAGATATACCTTGAGCGCCGCGTCCGGCAGCACGACCGTACCGATGTCGCGGCCGGCCACCACGATATGGCCCGGCTCGGCGATCGCGCGCTGGCGTTGCACGAGCGCCTCTCGGACGCCGGCCACTCGCGATACAAGCGAGACGTTTTCGTCGACTTCCGGCGCGCGCAGGTGCTCGGTCACGTCGCGACCGTCGATGCTGATCCGCGCCTGCGTCGGATCTCGTCGATCCGTCACTATCACACTCATGTCGATCGAGGCCGCAAGGCGGGTCAGCGCGGCGGCGTCGTGCACATCGATGCCCCGCTCCAGCGCAGCCCAGGTGATCGCGCGGTACATGATGCCGGTGTCCAGGAAGCGGTAGCCCAGCCGCGCTGCGAGTTGGCGGCCGATCGTGCTCTTGCCGGAAGCGGCGGAGCCATCGACAGCGATGAGGCCCGGCCGGTCGTTATTCGCGGCTTCCGGGGCGTGATGGTCTGCTGCGGCGATGGCCTCGCTCATCCAGTCGATTATAGACTGCGGGAGCGAATGGCCACTCGGCTGGCGTTAGCCCGCCGGTCGCTCTCGTCGGCGGCGCAGGCGAACGGCTTCGGCAGCGGCGAAGCCCCCGATCGCCACGGCCGGCAC
>DAINDD010000004.1:0-41458 GCA_036732045.1 Chloroflexota bacterium | reverse complement strand
GCCGGCACTGCTATCGCCAGCGTCAGCCAGGGCGTGGAGCTGCCTCCGCCGCTCTGGCCCGGCTGCGCGAGCTCTTGCTTGAGTGGACGCACGTTGGCGAGGACGGCCGGCGTCGCCCGCGCATCCAACGCCGTCGGCGAGGGCGGGTCGGCGATGGCAGACGGTGCCGCGCCGTCCGTCAGCTGCGCGGCATTGCGCCGGGAGGTCGATGCGGACTGCACGACGCCGTTCGGGTCTGATGAATCCGGCCCGGCAGTATCGCCGAGCGAGACGGCGTCAAAGAATGCCCGCGTTGGCGCGGCAGAGGCTGGCTCGAGTAGCAGCCGCAACCGCACCGAGCGAGCATTAGCCGGCGCTTGCACCGGGCCGGTCGAAAGCTGCCGGAAGCCGCCCGAATCTCCGGTAACCGTTGACAGCGAGTCGGCGGAATCGATCGCCGAGCCACTCGTGTCGTCGCTGGCGTACCAGGAGACGCGGATGAGCAGAGTGTCGCCGCCGGCGGTGTTCATCGCCCAGGCCTCGGCAGCATAATACGCGCCCGGCGTTACGCTGATCGCCTCGTACGCCCATTTGGCCGATGACGTCTGCGACGATATTGCAAGGGCGAGGTCGCCCTCGAGACGCTCCTCGTCCGTCACCGCAATCTCTCCCCCGACTTTGCGCCAGCCGTAGGGCGTGCCGTCTTCTCGCGCGGTCTCGAAACCGCCGTTAACGAGCGAGGGAAAGACAGCCTGCTCCGGCGCCGCAGTTGGCGTCGCCGTCGCGCTGGACGTCGAGGGCGGTACCGAAGTATGCGTTGGCGATGGCGTCTTCGTCTGCACCGGCGTTCCAGTCGACGTCGGGCTCGGCGGCGACGCTGACGGCGCTGGCGAAGGCGTCGGTGTTTGCGTCGCCGGCCTGTCCGTCGGCGGTCCGACCTCGGCGAAGGATGCGTCGTCGAAGAGCGCGGTCGCATCGCCGCTGTCGGCCGGGCGGAACATCAGGCGTATCGCCGCGGTCAGTGCACCGGCCGGCGCCTCAAGAGGGTCCGTCTGGAGGAGAGCGAATTTATTCGCGTTCTGCGAGATCGTTTGAGTCGAGTCGTCCGTCGCGATCGTCTCGCCACTGCCGTCGCCGGTGCCGTACCAGGACACCCGCAAGAAGAGTTCGCCCTGTGTCGCGTTGTCCTGCATCGCATACGCAGCGCCCTGGTAGTACGCGCCAGCCTGTACGCCGACGATCTGGTACGCCCACTTTGTTGATGCCGTGGCCGAGGTCAAGGAGAGCGAGCGCTGTCCATTGCGCGCGCGAGCAGACGTGCCAAGCATGCCGCCGATCTTTCGCCAAGCGTACGGCGTGCCGTCATTGCGCAAGTCCTCGAAGCCGGTGTTCGTCAGGCGTTGGAAAGACGGTGGTTCCGCCGGCGTCGGGATAGGCGTCAGTGGCGCCGGCGTCGGCGATGGCGTCCGGGTAGGTGAGGCTGTTGGTGTCCGCGCGGGCGAAGCGGTAACCGCGCTCGTCGGCGTTGGCGAGACCGCCGGCGATCCGGTCGGAGTGGGAGAAACGCTGGCGCTCGCAGTAAGCGTCGGGGTTGCGGACACCGAGTCGTTCGGGGTTGGCGTATCCTGTGTCGGGACCGGGGTGTCCGCTGTCGGAACCGGCTGGTCGATACCGGAAAGCGACAGGTCGTCCGCGTAGGCGCTGAATACGCCAGATCCGGCGACGGAGACGAGTGCCCGTGCCCACGCTGCGCCCGGCGGCGGCATCAACTCCCCGGTAGCTAGCTCGCGATAAGCGGCGTCAATGTCAGTTAGCTGCTGCGATTGGGATATCAGGATGAGGTTGTCGTCGGCGTCGAACCAGTTGATCTGCAACATGACCTGCGTCACGGCCGGATCGTTCTGGAGGATCCAGCCGGAAAACTGGTACTTCCGCGACGCCTGCACGAGGACCGATTGGTAGATCGTCATGTTCTGCTCGAGTCCATCCGAGGTCAGCTGTCCGGCGTATCCTCCGGAATGCGCAACGGACGAGATGTGCAGCTCGTTTCCGGCGACGCTCCAGCCCTGCGTATCGCCGGTCTCGAAGCCGCCGTTGACGAGCAACTCTTCTCCGGACGCGCCCGAGATGAGCACGACGAAGATAAGTGCGAAAACGGCAGCAACTATGGGCAGGCAAACTCGTGGCAAGGGCAACTCCTTCTGGCGTCGAAGTGGCGCCATTCTACACATGTATGAAGGAAATGTGAAGACGAGGCTTCATTCGTTGACCGCGAATCGGCCGCTTGCTACCATCTCCCTACAACACAAGATAGGCGACGACCGGGACAAGTAGCCACGGCACGGTCACCAGAGAGGCGAGCGCGCACTGCGAGCGAGCCGGCCCTCTGCCGGGCGAAGACCACCCGCGAGCCGGCCCCCGAAAGCGTCAGGATGAAGCCTGACCGCCAGTAGGCGGCCCCGGAGGCACCCGTTAGCGGCCGAACGAAGCTCGCCTACTGGCGAGGAAGCTGGGTGGAACCACGGAACGCCCCCGTCCCAACAAATGGATGGGGGCGTTTTCATTGGGGAAGAAGGAAGCAGGAAGAGGGAAGAATCGATGAGCCGCAACATGATCGGCGGAAACAGCCTGTCGATGATCATCCTGCGCGCCTGGATGTGGCTGGTGCCGTTCGTGATGCTGCTCGCCGCAGTCGTCTTCGGCGCGATCGCCGTGGCCGACGGGAAATGGGGGTTGCTCGCCGTGATGGTCGTCATCGGCTGCACTGCCATCGGCCTGATGTTCTTCCACTACTGGGTCATGTACCGCTTCGGAAAGGACGCGAAGTGACCATCTGGCGAGCGTTTCTGATCGTGGTCTTGCCCGGCTACGGGCTATGGCTGCTCGCCCGCGACAACCCAATGGGTCGCGAGAAGGGCCGCGCGTTCAGTCGACGGCCTGACTTGTTCGACCTGGCCTTATTCTTGCTGGCCGTCTTCATTCTCGCTGGTGGCCTGGTTGCTGACAGTCGATTCGTTCTTTTCATAGGTGCGTTTTTCAGCGTCGCAGCGGTGTACCGACTAGCGCTGAGGCTATTCTCGCCGGCAAGTTGGTTCCAGACAGACTGGGAGTTTCGGGCCGCGGCAAATCTTCGTAGCTTGACCCGTGTCGCCTTCTACGGATTTCTAATTTGGCTCGTCGCAACCCAGCGTTGGGCCAGCGCGGAATTATTTGCCGCACTAATCACGTCGCTAATCGTGATCGAAACGCTCATCGTTCTATCCGCCTTCGCCATTGGTCGTCGGATCTTCAGGAGGAAGCAACATGCCAAATCTTAAAGACATGCCCAAAGAAGACCGCCTCGAACGCTACCGGCACTCCGCCGCGCACATCATGGCCGAGGCCGTCACCGAAGTGTTCCCGGAGGCAAAGCTCGGCATCGGCCCGCCGATCGATAACGGCTTCTACTACGACTTTGAGCTGCCGCGTCCGCTCAGCGCCGACGACCTGCCGGACATCGAAGAGCGCATGCGGAAGCGCATCGCGTCTAACGTCCCGTTCCAGCCGTCGCAGGTCTCCAAGGACGAGGCCGCGAAGCTCTTCAAGGACCAGCCGTACAAGCTCGAGCTGATCCGCGACATCCCGGACGCCCAGGTCGGCCTCTACCGGCAGGGCGAGTTCGTCGACCTGTGCCAGGGCCCGCATGTCGAGCGTTCGGGGGAAGTGCCGACGTTCAAGCTGATGTCAGTCGCCGGTGCGTACTGGCGCGGCAGCGAGAAGAACCCGATGCTCCAGCGCATCTACGGCGCGCTATTCGACACGAAGGAGGAGCTTGACGAGTACCTCCAGCGCCTCGACGAGGCCGACCGCCGCGACCACCGCAAGCTCGGCCGCGAGCTGCAGCTATTCATGTCGAGCGAGCTGGTCGGCTCCGGCCTGCCAACGCTGCTCCCGAAAGGCGCGACGATCCGGCGTTTGCTCGAGGAGTACATTCTCGAGCAAGAGCGCCAGGCGGGCTACCAGCACGTCACCTCACCTGTGCTGGGCAAGGTCGATCTCTACAAGCGGTCCGGCCACTGGGACCACTACCGCGAGAGCATGTTCCCGCCGATGCAGCTCGAGCATGAGGAGATGGTGCTGCGCCCAATGAACTGCCCGCACCACATCCTGGTCTACGAGAACACTCTGCACAGCTACCGCGAGCTGCCGGTCCGCTTCGCTGAGATCGGGACGATGTACCGCTACGAGAAGTCCGGCGTCGTCGGCGGCCTCAGCCGCGTGCGGGCGATGGCGCTAAACGACGCGCACATCTTCTGCCTGCCGGAGCAGATCAAGTCAGAGTTCGCCGCCGTCATGAGGCTCGTCGAGCGCGCGTACAAAGACCTCGGCATCACCGACTACTCGTACCGGCTCTCCCTGCGCGACCCGAAGGATACCGAGAAGTACGTCCAGAACGACGCCATGTGGGAGCTCGGCGAGCGCGTGCTACGCGAGGCGATGCAGGAGCTCGGCCTACCGTTCTACGAGGCGCAGGGCGAAGCCGCCTTCTACGGCCCGAAGCTGGATATCCAGATCCGCGATTGGCTCGGCCGCGAGGAGACGCTCTCCACGATCCAGGTCGACTTCCACCTGCCGGAGCGCTTTGAGCTGCGGTATATCGGCGAGGACAGCGCCGAGCACAGGCCGGTGATCATCCACCGCGGAGTCATCAGCACGATGGAGCGAATGATGGCCTACCTGATCGAGCTGTACGCAGGCGCCTTCCCGCTCTGGCTTGCCCCTGTCCAGGCCGCCGTCATCCCGATCGCCGACCGTCACACGCCATACGCCACCGAAGTCGCCGCCGAGCTGCGGGCCGCCGGCCTCCGCGTGGAAGTGGACGAGCGCAGCGAACGCATGCAGGCCAAGATCCGCGACGCCCAGCTGCAGAAAGTGCCCTACATGCTCGTCGTCGGCGACCGCGAGGCGGAAGCACACGCCGCGGCAGTCCGCCTGCGCAGCGGCGAAGACCTAAAGGCCCTGCCCATCGCGGACATCATGACCCGGATGGCGGATGAGGTAGCACGGAAAGTCATCGCGTAGACGTGCCGCGCCGCGATTCCGGCCTTTGCGCCAGCTGCGTCTTCGCCCGCGTGATCGCAAGCGCCCGCGGCAGCCGCTTCACCCTCTGCCGCCGCTCGGAGACGGACGCCCGCTTTCCCCGCTACCCGGCGCTGCCCGTGCTGGAGTGCATCGGCTACGAGAAAGCGCCCGCCGACAATACACCCACTGTCGACGAGTCGAGCCGTTAATCCGTTCGAAGGGCTGGGGGTAAGGGAAATTAACCACATGCGACGCCTGCGGGTTTGTAATAGCTGAAACGACTGTGCTATTATTCCGCTACAGTGGCGTCAAGCATGACCAAGGGGAAATAAACTATCGCTCGTGAGCTTCGTACTAACGAGCGGATACGTTCGCGAGAAATCCGCTTGATTGGCGCCGCCGGCGAGAATTACGGCGTCATTACCTTCGCCGATGCGATGGGTCGCGCCCGCGAGGCCGGTCTCGACCTCGTCGAGGTGGACTCCAACTCTCAGCCCCCCGTCTGCCGCATCCTGGACTACGGGAAGTGGAAGTACGAGCAGGCGAAGAAGGAGCGCGAGGGCCGCAAGCACCAAAGAGGCACCATGATCCACGAGGTGCGCCTGCGGCCGCGAATTGGACAACATGATATCGACCTCAAGGTGAGGATCGTCGAGCGGCTGCTCTCGGAGGGCGACAAGGTCAAGCTCTCCGTCATGTTCCGCGGACGCGAACTCTCCCATCCGGAGATCGGCCACGAGGTCCTGGGCCGCGCGCTGGGGCGTCTCAAGGATGTCGCAGTCGTCGAGAAGCAACCGGGGATGGAAGGCCGCTTCCTTTCGGTGATCCTGATCCCGACGGTCAAGAAGCCAGTCAAGGCGACGGCCAACGGCGAAAGCGCCGCGGAGCCCAAACCAGAGGCGGCCGAGGGTTCGCCGCCAGAGCCAACAGACGGGCCCGAGCCAGCGCCGGCCGCGAAAGAGAAGACAGAGGAAGCAGTTGGCCAATAAGGTTAAGACCAAGAAATACAAGATGAAGACGCACTCTGGCGCCAAGGCCCGGTTCAAGATCACCGGCAGCGGCAAATTCATGCGCCGCAAGATCGGTATCAACAACATGCGACGCAAGAAGCGGGGAGAGACGCTGCGCCAGATGGCCGGCGACGTCGCTTCCTCGCCGCATTTCACCAAGCGCCTGCGCGTGCTAATGCCGTACGGGAGAAGATAAGATGCCTCGAGCAAAGGGCGGCGTCGTAACCCGCCGCCGTCACAAGAAGATCATCAAAATGGCCAAGGGCCATCGCGGCAATCGCCACAAGATATTCAAGCGCGCCAACGAGTCCGTCATGCACGCGCTCCGCTACGCCTACGTGCACCGGCGCGACCGCAAGGGCGACTTCCGCAAGCTCTGGATCCAGCGCATCAACGCCGCCGCCCGCCTGAACGGCATCAGCTACTCCAGGCTGATCAACGGCCTCGCCAGGTCCGGCATCGAGATCGACCGCAAGTCGCTGGCCGACCTGGCCGTGCGGGATGCCTCCGCCTTCGCGCAGATCGCGGACACGGCGAAAGCCGCAATCGCGGCCTAGCGGTCAGTCCGCCACAAGGTCTTCAGACAGGCCGAGGCAACAAACGCTAGTATCCCGGCGCGGCCACTAACGACGTTGCTCGATCCGAAGTTTCGAATAGATCATCGCAAGATCACCACACCATCACGCGCCCGATCTTCCGGCAAAATCGTTGATTTCTTGTGACGAAGTATCGTCGACCTCTCTCCTGAACCTCTGTTGTACCTGCAAGTCGAGTTGGTCAGAGAGATTCTGTCGCTTCAAAGCCGTATCCAGGAGATCAGACGAGGCGACGTTCAAGATGTTGAGACCTTGGATGTATGCCAAGCCCTCATCTACGCCACCCGCCAGATCGCCGACGGCATCGCATGGCGAGTTCTGAAATTCGACCGTACGTTGGTTCATGAACTCGCTTTTTGCGAACCCAGCCGGATTCATCGAGAGGTCGTCGATCGAATCCGAAATGAAAGCCGCTGCGAAGCACATCGAGGACCTCGACGCCTGCGTCATAGTGAACGATTTAACAAACTATCTCCGGTCCGGCGACCTGACGGTCAATGACGCTATACGCACGGGTTCGGCACACGCGCGACTCTCGAAAGCGCTGGCAATTGATGTGTTCGACAGCGACATCATGTCAGAGCGCGGGCTGCCCAAGTCCGCCGACTTCCATAATCCCCTCAAGCAGAATGAGTGGGCGCAGATCTACTCGAACATTGACCATACCGGAGTGTTTTCTCCCAACCAGGCACCTTATTCGATCTTTCCGCTGTCTCCCGATCAACGGGTCGATCTAATGACCGGTCGTATCTTCATTCTGACCTACGTTAATGTGTCCGACCTCATCCGATCGATCCGGAGGCGTGGCTTATGGGCTCGCCTACCCACGAAGGCGGAAATGGACGCGCTGCCCAACGAACCTCTTTCCTGGCCAGTTTCGCGAACATGAACTGCGTTCGGCGATAAGGATAAGCAACGAGACTCACTCCATGGCTGTCAGCTTGGCCCACATAGGCAGACTGGGCTACGAATTACTCGACGAAGAATCACTCACGGACTTGATCATCGGACACCTGGACGAAGCTGCCGACGTCGAGGAGTCCGGTTATGCTGCGTTCGCCGACGAGCAGTCCTTGTGGGATTAACCCGCTCATTTGTGCTATAATTGGTGCGAATGGGGACGCAAGGGTTCGACAGGGAAGGTTGGGCTCGGATTGCAAGCCGAGTGCGCCAGAACTCGTAAATCGACTGGCAAAACAAAACTGGCAACTCTAACCAGTACGCTCTCGCAGCCTAATATTGGCTAGCGACGTTTGGCTCAGGCCTCACCCCGATGGGCGGAACCAGACGACGTAAAGTCGGGGTGCGGTTCTCAAGACTCCGATAAGGAGGACCCAAGACTTTCGGATGGCCCGGTGGTTACGCAGCCGGCGGCGGTACACAGGGCGAGACTCAAGTGACCGGCTAAGCTTGTAGGATATTCGGGTTCGCTTTCTTCTGGACGAGGGGTTCGATTCCCCTCCGTCTCCACCATTCGCACGCAGAGGCCGCCTTTTGCGAGGCGGCCTTTTCTTGATGTGGCGCCCGGTCAGGGCTGAGGCCCTGACCCACAGGGTTTGCGGTGACCTCTACTCCGCGGCTTCGGTGGGTTCTTCGAGCCTTGGCATGCTCTCAAATGAGACGTCGTGGCGCGGGCCGGGGCGCATGAATAAGCGCATGCCCCAGTCCATTACCAGCGGCATCGTGGCGTCCATCATTACGCCCGCCACGTCCTCCGGCGACACGTAGACGTCGCGCAGGCCCCAGCGGACGGCCTGGAAGATGCGCCGCGCGACGACGTTTGCGCCGACGAAACGCGCGATCGGCGGGATCTGCGGCGCTTCCACCTCCTGCAGCATGTTCTCCGTGAACGACGTGTCCGTGAGACCCGGGAAGATCGTGCTGACGCCGACGCCCGTCCCGCCCAGCTCTATGCGGAGAGCGTCCGAGACGGCGGTGAGAGCGTGCTTGGTCGCGGCGTACATGCCCATATAGGGTGGCGAGATGTGCCCGGCCACCGAGGAGACGTTGACGATGTGGCCGCTGCCCTGCTCCAGCATGTAGGAGGTGGCCGCCTGGATGCAGTGCACCGCTCCCCAGAAGTTCACCTCGAAAAGATGGCGGGCGTTGTCGACGTTGCCGTCGGCGATCGGCGCGAAGAGGCCGACGCCGGCGTTGTTGATCAGGATATCGACCGATCCGAACTCCTCGGCGGCCCGGCGGACGAGCGCTTCTACCGCGAGGCCCTCCGTGACGTCAGTAGGGACGGCGAGCGCGCGTCCTGGAAGCTGCACCAGCTCTGAGGCGAGCCAATCCAGCTTGTCGCGGGAGCGCGCGGCGAGGACGACGTTCGCGCCGCGTCCGGCAAATTCGGCGGCAACCGCCTGGCCGATGCCAGACGACGCCCCGGTGATTATCGCGGTGCGGCCGGCGATGTCCATCGAGCTAGACCGACCTGTGCGAAAGCCAGTCGGCGACCTTCGGCCAGAGACGCCCGACGGCGTTCTTGCCGGCGACGAGGCTGACGTGGCCGCCCTTCATCACGACGTCCTCCGTGTCCTCACTCCCGACCAACGAGGTGAGTGGCCCGGCCGCCGCGTACGGTGCGATGTGGTCGTGCTCAGCCATCGCATTGAGAACGGGCACTCGGATGTTCTTCAGGTCCACGGACTTGCCGCCGATCGTCATCTTACCTGTCATCAGCTTGTTTTCCCACATCAGGTCCTTGATAAACTGGCGGTACGTCTCGCCCGGGAAGGGGATCTGCTCGTTCGTCCACTTGTACATGATCCGGAAGCCGTAGACGAACTGCGGGTCCCAGAGGTTGTCGATCAGACGGATGTAGCCGCCCCAGCGGTCCATCGGCCGCAACAGCTCGAAGGAGCGCAGCATCATCTCGGGCGAGATGTTGCCGAGCGTGTCGACCAGCCGGTCAACGTCGAAGTGCTTGGGGTTCGTCCACTGCTGCAACAGGCCCATGCCGTTCATGTCCACAGGCGTTGCGGCGCAGACGAGGTTCTTGAGCGGGGCATCCGGGTTAAGCGCTGCGTACATTAGCGAGAGCATCCCACCCATGCAGTAGCCGAGGATCGAGAACTCTTCCTCGCCGGTCGCCAGTTGGACGTGCTCGATGCAGCGCGGGATGAAGTCCTGCACGTAGTCCTCAAACCGCAAGCGCTTGTCCTCCGGCCGCGGGATGCCCCAGTCGATCATGAAGACGTCGAAGCCCTGCGACAGCATGTACTGGATGAAACTCTGCCCGAACGTCAGGTCCAGAATCCAGGGCTTGCTGACGAGCGACATGACGAAGATGATCGGCACGCGGTAGACCTCGTCCGTCATCGGCTTGTAGTGGTAGAGCTTGAGTGTGCCGCGCGAGTAGATGATCTCCTTCGGAGTGACCCCAACCGCTGGCTCGTCGCGCGCCAGCAGGATATCGACGCCCTTCTTGATGCGCTCGCGGGTACGCTGCGCTTCTTCCTGCGCAGTTTCGATAATGGTTTCGGCGGGTCGTTGACGGACGGTAGCCACGGTTTACTCCTCGGACGAGGTCGCGTTCGGTTTACAGCTGCGGTTTCGGTTGGCGCGTGCGGCGCGGCCGGAGCTGTGTCACCTGCGCCGTTGCGGCGACGCCAAGCTGGTTGGCGACGTTGCGGAGCGTAGTCTCCAGCGAGCTGATCCGTTCCTCGATGCTGTTCAGCCGCTCGCCCAGCTCGACGATATCGCTGTGGGTGGGCAGGTTGAACGTGTTGAGGTAGCGCTCCATACTCTGGTTGAGCGAGTGCTGGACGACCGCGTAGCCGTCCACGAAGTTTCCCGACATCTGGGCGAACTGCTCGGAGCCGAGGACCTCGCCGAAGAAGCCGTTGAGCTGGCGTTCGGTTTCGGTCAGCCAGGCGCGCCACAACTGGGCGACGTCGGCGTTAGCGCTTTCGGTGCTACCGTTTTGTGCTGGCATTTCGTCCTCTCTCTCCTGGGCGGTCTTCGCCAACCCCCGCGACCTCTGGGTCGTCCTGATGAGAGGGGCGACTAGAATTGTCCAACGAATTCCACGCCGATTGCAATACCTTTTGGTACCTTCCGAACATCTCGTACCAAAGGTCAAGGAAAGTCTCCCCGGCCTTGGTCAGCGAGTAGCGCCTGCGTGCGGGGCCCGATTCGGACGTGTCCCAGAACGAGGAGACGAGGCCTGCCCGCTCCAGCTGGCGCAGCGTGCGGTACACAGTGGTGGAGTCGAAACCCGGCAGGCCGGCCTTGCCCAACTCCTGCACCAACTGGTAGCCGTAAGCGTTCCAACGCCGGAGAAAGGAGAGCAGGCTGGACGTCAGCAGGTCGCCGTTCAGCCGGGGCGTCATCGCTGCGCCATTTTTGCGGCCGTTGCGAGGACGCCGGTTGGTTGCCAACTCGGTCCGTTCCTTCATGACACTTTCCAAATCTTGAAACACAGGGGGGTTGACAAGTTCTGCAGCTATGTGTATTCTGCACCTAGATGAACAACATGTCAATAGGAGGTTCCCGAATGGCAGCACGAACAGAAAACGTAGACAAGTTCTTCGAAGCGGTGAACGAGGTCTATGACACACTTCTGGACGCCGTTAAGTCCGCCAACGACCGCGGCTACCGAGTCAGCCGCAAGCTCATCGACGAGGTGGAGCGCGGCCAGCGAGAGGCGATCGACCTGACCCGCCGCTTCGCCAGCTCCCCGCGCGATGTGGCCGGCTTCTACTCCGGCGCAGTCCGCTCCGTCACCGACGCCCAGGGCCGCGCCCTCGAACTCACCCGCCAGTTCCTCGACGAGGCCAGCGACAGCGGCCGCGAGGCGCGTGACACCCTGCGCAAGGTGATCGAGGCCAACCGGGGCGCCGGCCAGGCCGCCATCTCCGCCACCCGCGAAGTGGTCCAGCGGAACGCCCCCAAGGTGGAAGCGGCTGTGAACGGCGTCCGCGCCCGCGCGGCAAGCACCGCCCGCAAGGCGACCCGCGAGACGAAGCAAGCCGCCGACGACATCAACGCATAACTAAATAGACAACCCCAGGCCGGGCCCCTCTACTGGCGGACACTCCATCCACCGATCCCGGCCAGCGGATCCCCAGAAAGAGGCGCTTTTCGTCCGAGGCGCCTCTTTCTTGCGTCAGGGCGCTGGGCATCCGGCGCTAGTGCGTCGTCGTGCGGGTGGGACGCGCTCGGCCACTTCCGTCACGCGTCGCGCCGGAGGCACAGCCAGAGGGCGACTTTTAACTAAGGAACTGGGCGGGGGCCGCGAAGAATTAGGCGACGTGTTCCTGGCGGTAGCTCTCCGGCGCTGCCAGGAAGTTCGCGATGTGGCGGTACACCTGCGGGTTGAAGGCGAGGCCGATGTGCGTCCCCGGTACCTCGATGTCCGTGCCGTCGCCCATCTCGTTGATGCAGCAGCGCCAGTCAACGACGCCGTCGCTCTTCGTGTAGATCGCGATCTGGGGGATGTCCTCCGGGAAGTTCCGCCGCAGCGCGTTCAGGAAATCGCAAGTGCAGTTGCCGCTGTAGCAGTTCGGCATCCCCTGCGGCTCGCGAGAGCGCCGCCCCGCGATTCGGCCGCGCACCAGGTAGGCTGTCTGCAGCACGAACGGATGCACGCGCACTCCCCGGAAAGGCGAGGCCATCGTCGTTACAGAGGCTATCTTCTCCGGCCAGCGTACGGCCGCGCCGCGCGCCAGCACGCCGCCGAGGCTGTGGCCGATCAGGTGGACGGGACCGCCGGTCTCCGCGTACGCTCGCTCGATCGTGTCGTGAAGGCGACCGCTGAGGACATCGGGGCACTCCGCGTTGCGGCCAATGTTGGAGAGATAAGGGGTGTAGTCGATTCGCTTGAGCCAGGCGTTCATGTCGCCCAGGTATTGGTCGGAACCCATGAAGCCGGGGATGACCACCACGGCCGAGCCGTCGCCTCGCGGGATGCCGATACCACGGTAGACGGAAGACATGCGCAAGGCGATCCAGTCCATGCCGAGGAACGCCTCCCGCCAAAGCGGAAGGGCGGAGCTCGCCTGGAACTCCTCCTGGAGGTACTCTCGCCACGCCGTCATGGTCAACTGTCACCCCTCCGCGGGAACCGCGCATCGATGAAGGTATTTCTTCCTTCTATACTACCTATGATAAAACCTTAACTCCACCTTCACCATTACAAATACAGTGCGGCACAGTATATAATGCGTGTAATCGCGGGGGATACCCATTTTAGGGCGGACTTTCGTGCGGTCGTCTGTCCAGATCTACAGGGAGTTTTATGACCCAGCGAGGTTCTACCAGGCGCCTGAGCGCGCAAGACGCTTCGTTTCTCTACATGGAGAAGAAAGAGGCGCCCCTCCACATCGGTTCGATCGCCGTCTTCGAAGGCAACCTCGATTACGACCGTTTTGTGGACAACGTTGCCTCCAAGCTGCACCTCATCCCGCTCTACCAGCAGCTCGCCGTGCCGGCCCCCTTTAACATCGGGCACCCGACATGGGAATGGGACCCCGACTTCGATATCAGGCGTCACATCAAGCGCGCCACCGTACCCGCGCCCGGCACCGACCAGCAGCTGTATGAGTTCGCGGCGGAACTTTTCGCGCCAATGCTCGAACGCGACAAGCCGCTCTGGGAGATGTACGTCGTCGACGGAATTGAGGGCGGACGCACGGCGCTGGTTTCGAAGGTCCACCACTGCATCGTGGACGGCGTCTCCGGCGTCGAGCTGTTCATGCTGGTGATGGACGTCTCACCGGTACCGGTCCCGCCCGCGCCGCCGCCGGTTATCGAGAAAACGCCCGCTGCGCCGCCGCTAACCCGATTCTTTGACGCGCTGCTGGACAACGCCTCCCGGGCGATCAACGCGGCGGTCGACCGTCAGCGAATCGCCATCGAGAACATGTCTGGCGCCGGCCCCGGCCGCAACATCCTTCGCGCGTTGGAGACGACGCTGCCCTACCTGCAAGTGCCGGTCGTGCGCGCGCCGTTCAACAAGCCGCTCAGCGGCGGCCGCAAAGTTGCCTTCAGCGAGTACTCGTTCGCCGAGATCCGCCAGATCCGCGCCGCGGCCGGCGGCACCGTGAACGACATCGTGCTGACCGTCCTCGGCGGCGGCATGAGCAAGTATCTCGAGATGCACGGCCAGACGACAAAGGGCCGCACGATCCGCGTCCTCACGCCCGTCAACGTGCGCCGCGACGACGAGCGCAGCGCCCTCGGCAATCGAGTCTCGATGCTGCTGATCGAAGTGCCCGTCGGCGTCTCCAACCCGATCGAGCGGCTTGACCTCGTCCGCAAGAAGACAGAGGCCCTCAAGCGGCGCAGAGTGGTAGACGGCATGGAGGGCCTCGCCAGTTCGATGAACGGGGCGCCGCCCGCTCTGCAGCGCTGGCTTGGCACGTTGCCGACGCCGCCGAATACGCTGGCGAACATGGTCTGCACCAACATCCCCGGCCCGATGATCCCGCTCTACTGCGTCGGGCACCGCCTGCTCGCCCACCACCCGCTGATCCCCCTCGGCTGGGAAATGGGTATAAGCCTCGGCGTGATGAGCTATGACCAGAAGCTCTACTTCGGCTTCATGGCGGACGCTGAGGCCGGCAGCGATGTCCAGCGCCTGAAGGAGTTCAGTGACCAGGCTTATGTCGAGCTGCGCAATGCTGCCGGCATCGGCAAGTCCGATCTTCCGCGGCTCGGCGTTGGTGTGAAGGAACCGCCGCGCCGCCGCCGCGCCGCTCCCCGCGCTGCGCAGGCTATGGCCGCCGACGCGGGATAGGATGCCGCCGATGATGGGGGTCTACTGCCTCACCTGCGGAGAGCTGTTAAGTGAGAATAACGAAACTGGCTATTGCGGTTCGTGTCACGCTTCGCTCATGGGCAGCCAGCAAAATCTAGACGCCGGACAAACATCCCGGCGCATAGCGACTCTGGTTGAATTGTATCAGCGATACCTAGACGAAGATGGGGATCCCACCATTGCTGCGATGCAGATGGGGCTCGGCGCTGGCGAATTGGCCGAGGTTCAGAGGCTTCACGCCGAACGATTCGGAAGCGACTATTCTTAGGGTAACGCGCGTCGAGCGATCGTTGGGCAACGACTCCTCGATCGAGCTTTGGGTGCGCGCGGACGACGAGGAAGGAGCGCGAGCGTTGCTGGCTCTGCCGGAGTACATGACCACGGAGCACGAAATGAGCCCCAAGCACCTCAGCTGTGTAAACTGTGGTCACGTAGTGGGAGGCCAGTGATTCAGTTCCTGCTAATGCTCCCAATCCTGATCGTCATCGTACTCGTCTTTCGACACTTCGACGGCAGAGACCAATGGCCGAAGGTCAAGCCATCTAAGCGCAACAAGCGTAGGTGGGACGAGTAGTGACTAGCTCACCGTATGAAGTGGGCTATCGAACCTGTAGCCCGCGACCACATGAATTGATGCGTGACCTGGCTGATGGCAGCACCCGTTGCTTTAGCGTCGGTTAGCGGTCGTTTTGGGGAAGCCGCAGCTTCGTGTCTTCCTGAGCAGCACATAATTCTGCTCGCCGGGTTCACGCATCTTCGCGAAGGGACCTGGGGCTGGGCAAGCGTACGTGCGCGGCAGACGAAGGTTGACGACGCACACGGCAATGGCCGAACAGGCTAGCGGTGCTTCGGGTAAGGCTGAACCCTGACCCGCCGCCGGTGTGAAAACCTAGCGGTCGTTCGAGAAGCCGGCGATGTCGTACGACATGATCAGCAGGTCCCGCGTCTGGCCGTCGCGCGTCATCACGTGGTCGGCCAGCAGCGCCTCCGGCCGGAAGCCGAGGTGCTCGAAGACCTGGCGGGCGCCTCGCTGGTCGGTGGACATCTGAGCGGTTACCTTGCTCAGGCCCATCTCTTTGGCCAGCGCAAACGCCTCGTTCGTCAGGCGCTTGCCGAGGCCGAGTCCGCGGTAATCGCGCCCGACCAGCACACGCATCTCACCGACGTGGCGCATCCAGTTAGCTTCGTTCTTGTGAAGGCTGCTATAGCCCGCGATCTCCCCGCCGATCTCGGCGACGATGCTGATCGTGCGGCCGTTCTTCAGATAAGCCATCCAGGCGTCAACGGTCGGCTGCTGGGTGACGTCCGAGCGAAGGAACATCAGGTCGTCTTCGGGGAGACGGCGCGCGAACTGCAGGATCTCGGCGCTGTCGGCCGGCGTCATCATGCGGAAAGTAACCTCTTTGCCGTCGATCGTCATCTTCCACGGATACGTTCGGTGGATCGCCCCCTGCTGTGTCATACTTGCCCCTCTCCCTCCCGAATTTGTGCTCGAAGCATACCCCGAAAGCGGCAGAATTGCAAGGTTTCCTTCACCGATTCTTGCCCGCTCCATCACCAACCTTTAACCGAAAGCCAATCCTGATTCGTATTATGTAACCGGCAGTCCCGCGGCGCGTGGCACCCCCTCCCACCCGGCGACAAAGGGCCGGCGCTATGCCGGCCCTTTGGCCTTGGGCCGCCGCGTACCACTACACCCCGAGCGCCCCGATTATGGCCAGGCGGTAGCGATCAGCCTCAGCTGGATCGATCAGCTGGTCCGGAGGCGAGAGGATCACCGAATCGGCGAGGTCCGCGTAGGCCGCGAGCTTCTTTCGCACAGCGTCGGCCCGGCCGGCCAGCGCGAACGTGTCGACCATCACGTCGCTGACAGCGTTCACCATTGCCTGAGTATCGTTTCGGACGGCCGCCGCCTGGATGCTACGCACCTCCGCGGGAAAGGCGCTGAAGAGCGGCTCGTACGTGTTGACCGTGGCGTAAAAGGCGATCGTTGCCGCGGCCGCACGCCGGGCGCTCGCCTCGTCGTTATCGATCGCGCAGCACACCCCAAGGCAAAGACGAAACTCATCGCGGGTCCGCCCCGCCTCGCGCAGCCCGCGAGCGAGCGAAGGGACGACGACGTCGCGGATCCAACGGAGCGGGTAGATCGGGTGGCCGAGCAACCCATCGGCTACGCCCGCCGCCGTGCGGATCATCCCCTCGCGCACGCCGGCCAGGTAAATCGGGAACTGGTCGCGAACAGGCTGCGTAGGTCGCTGCCAGCCTTGAATGTCCAGGTCGTAATACTGGCCCCGGAAGCGTATCGGCTCGCCGCGATGGGCATTCTGGGCGATCAGGCGGACGATCTGGACCACCTCGCGAATGTGCGGCGTGGGCTTCCCGTAGGCGACGCCGTGCCAGCGTTCGTTGAAGCGCTTGAGTCCCGTGCCAAGGCCGAGCGTAAACCGCCCGCCGGAAGCCGCATCCAGGTCGAGCGCGGCCAGCGCTGTCACCCAGGGGCTCCGCACGAAGGCGAGCGCGATCGAAGTCCCGAGCCCGATACGTGAGGTGGCGGCAGCAGCTGAAGCCAGCGGCAGGAACGGGTCGTGGAACATCTCCGATGTCCACACGCTCTCGAAGCCGGCTTCCTCCGCCTTCACGGCGATTTCACTTCCCGCTGATACACCTATTGCGAGTGCGTACAATCTTCCCCTTATCCCCTTCACGCCTACGCCGGCGCGAAGGGATTCGCTATAGTAAACGAGCAGCACGAACGGCCCAGCACCAGCCTAGCGGAAGGGCAGCGCAGAACCAACTGTGAAGACACTCGTCACAGGCGCCACCGGCTTTCTCGGCAGTCATATTGCCGAGCGCTTGCTCGAGCGTGGGGACAGCGTCCGCGCTCTCGTCCGTCAGACAAGCGACACGTCATTTCTGGAATCGCTCGGAGTCGAGCTCGTACGCGGCGACGTCACGGACGCACCGAGCTTGTCGCCGGCGCTGGAGGACGTCGACGTGGTCTTCCACGCAGCAGCGCTGGTCAGCGATTGGGGGCCTTGGGAGGGCTTCCGCACCGTCACGATCAACGGCACGCGCAACATGCTCAAGGCGGCCGCAGCGGCACGGTCGCCGCGTTTTCTCTATGTCAGCACAGACGGCGTCTACCGCTACCAGGACCTGCGCAAGGGCGTGACCGAGGAGAGCCCGCTGGAGACACACTTCGGGCCGCTGGACTACTACCGCCGCTCCAAGACCGCAGCGGAGAAGATCGCGCGGCGGTTCCAGCGTGACGGCCACGCGGTAAGCATCGTCCGCCCGGCGCTCATCCTGGGCGAACGCGACCGCGCGATGCTGCCGGGCGTCGTCGCTTTCCTCAAAGGGCCGCTCTCCGTCTACATGGGCAACGCGCGAAACCCCCTGCCATACGTGTACGTCGGGGATGTGGCCGATCTCTGTCTCCGCGCCGCGACAAACGACCTGGCGAAGGGCCAGATATACAACGCCGTCAGCGACGAGCCCGTCACCCAGCGCACCCTCTTCGAGACGGCGGCGGAGATCGTCAACATCCGCGAGCCGCAGCGGCACATCCCGTTCCGCCTCGTCTACGCGATCACCGCCGCGTTGGAGGTGAAGTCGCGGCTCAGTGGCTGGGACTCGCGGCCGGACCTCACGCGCTTCTCCGCGAACCTGCTTGGCGTCGAGTTCCGCGAAGACGCCTCGAAAGCGACGCGGGAGCTCGGCTGGAAGCCGGAGGTCAGCCTGCGCGAAGCGGTCACCCGCAGCGTTGGCTGGCACCGCTTCCCGAACCGCTCATGCCGCTAGCGGCTGACGCGGTCGCAGCGCTCACCGCGAAGGGTCTGACGCTCGCCACGGCGGAGGCGACGACCGGCGGCCTCATCGGGCACCTGCTCACGGAGATGCCCGCCAGCTCCCGCGTCTTCCGCGGCGGCGTCGCCCCCTACGCCAACGCCCTCAAGCAGGCGATCGGCTTCGCTGCTTGCCGACCACGGCGCCGTAAGCCGGGAAGCCGCCGAAGCGCTGGCCAATGCCGTTCGCGAGTGGGCGAGCGCGGACACAGGATTCGCCGAGACTGGCAATTGCGGCCCGGGAGACGCTGGCCCCGATCGCCCGGCCGGTCTCTTCTGGATCGCGCTGGCCACTGCAGACGGCATTCGCAGCGAGCGATTCGTCTTCGAGGGCGACCGCTCGGGGAACCGTCGGGCGTGCGCGGAGGAGGCGCTGCGAATGCTCCTCGAGGCGCTGTCAGACACTTGAAACGACGCGCTTGTTGACAGCCGCCCGTTAGCTGTATCAGCGTCTAGGACGCAACTCGAACGAAGAAGGAGGAGGACAGCAATGCCCAGCTATATGTACAGCGTGAATTACACGAACGAATCGTGGGCCCAGCAGATCAAGAATCCCAAGAATCGCGCCGAAGCGTTGAAGCCGATGGCCGAAGGAATGGGCGGAAAGCTCGTCGCGGCCTACTACACGTTCGGCAAAGACGACGTCATCGTCATCGCCGACATGCCGGACAACGTCACGGCCGCCGCGTTCTCCATCGCGGCCGCCGCTGGCGCAGCCGTGATGAACGTCTCACCACTGTCCTCATGCCGATGGACGAAGGCGTGAAGGCGTTGAAGAAGGCCGCCACCGCGCAGTACGCCCCGCCGCAGTAGAGTTCGGGCTTAGGCCTGACCGGCCCGCGCCCACGGTAGCAGACCGTCCGGGGGCTGGATCAGCGGCTTGACGACGCCGTCGGCGACCAAGCAGACGAAGTCGATGCCGCTGTAAAGCGCCGGCTCGAAGCCGCGCATGGCCACGGTTGCGCCTTCCTGCTCGATCCGCGCGTAGTAGCCGAGGACGACGAGGGCTCGCGCGCGGCCCTTCGCCTCGCGTAGCGGCCCCGCGCCCGCCAGGATGCGGCGGAAGTTGCGGCGCACGGAGATCGCTCCTTCGGCGGCCACAGCCGGCGGCACGCCAACGATCGTCACGCCGGCGTCGCCGGACAGCCTCTGCACCGTCCAGGCGTCGATCGTCTCGATCACGGCGTACTGCCCGGCATCCAGCGTTTTGGTCTTCTCGACGACGGCATCCAGCAGCTTCTCGAGGTGCTCCTCCGATTCCGGCAGGCGGTGCACCTGCGTCGAGTCGAGGTCGTACGAGCCGCGGACGCGTTCGGTGAAGCGCGCCCAGTGGGGGTTTAGGCCGCCGGTCGCGGAGACGACGCCGCCCGTATCCGCGTTCTTGCGCAGGTAGAGCTTCGCGGGCAAAGGCACGTAGGAGCGCTCCTGCGGGCCGAGCTTGATTGCAGCTTCCCGCACCAGCGCCGCGAACTCGCTCACCTCCGGCTCGTCCGCCGGCAGGTCGGCGCCGGCCGGGACCCAGAGAGCGGCCCGCGCCGGCAGCCCGTCCCCAATCAGCTCTTCCAACCCGCATCGCCGCGATTGCCACGCCGCGTCATCCGAAGGCAGCAACTTGCGGACGGCCGTCGTCAGCGCGAGGTCGCCGTCTCGGGCCTTGACCAGGCCATCAGGCTCTGAGCCTCCGGCATCTCGCTGGAAGCCGCGGCCGTAGGTCTCCCGCAGCCAGTCAAGGAACAGGTCGAGGGCGACATCCGACTCGCCGCTCATGTACCGATGATCGTCGGACGCGTTCAGTTGGCACTTTCGACGACCATCGCGATGCCCTGGCCGCCGCCGATGCAGAGCGTCGCTAGCCCGCGCTTCGCCTCGCGCCGCTTCATCTCGTACAGAAGCGTCACCAGGATGCGGGTGCCGCTGGCGCCGATCGGGTGGCCCAGCGCAATAGCGCCGCCGTTGACGTTGACGCGCTCCCAGTCCCAGCCGAGTTCCCGGCCGACGGCCAGCGATTGCGCCGCGAACGCTTCGTTCGCTTCGATCAGGTCAATATCGCCGATGCCGAGGCCGCTCCTGGCGAGCGCCTTCTGCGTCGCCGGCACCGGGCCGACGCCCATGATCCGCGCCGGCACTCCCGCGCTGGCGTACGAACGGATCGAGGCCATAGGCTTGACGCCGAGCTCCTCCGCTTTCCTCCGCGACATGACGACCACCGCGGCCGCGCCGTCGTTTATGCCAGAGGCGTTACCTGCCGTCACCGAACCGTCCGGCGCGAAGGCCGGGCGCAGCTTGCCGAGGACCTCCGTCGTCGTGTCGGGCCGGAAGTGTTCGTCCCTATTTACCATCACGGGGCCCTTCCGTGACTTCACCTCGACTGGCACGATCTCGTCCGCGAAGGCGCCGCGCTCCCAGGCTTGCGTGGTCTTCTGCTGGCTCTGGTAGGAGAATTCGTCCTGGTCCGCGCGCGAGATCTCATAGTCCCCCGCCACGTTCTCGGCCGTGATGCCCATGTGGCAGTCGCCGATCGCGCACCAGAGGCCGTCCTTGATCATGTGGTCGATTACCTCACCGTTTCCCATCTTGTAGCCGTAGCGCCCCTTCGGCAGCAGGTAAGGGGAGGCCGACATGTTCTCCATCCCGCCCGCCAGCACTATGTCCGCGTCGCCCAAGAGGATCGCCTGCGTTGCCAGCGCGACAGTCTTGAGGCCGGAGCCGCAGACCTTGTTCACGGTCGTGGCCGGGACGCTGTCCGGAATGCCAGCCGCGATCGCGGCCTGGCGCGCCGGGTTCATCCCGAGCCCGGCCGAGAGGACGTTGCCCATGATGATCTCGTCCACCTGGTCCGGCTGCACGCCCGCCCGGCTCAGCGCTTCCTTGAGCACCGTCGCGCCGAGCTGCGTGGCCGGCGTGTCGACAAACGCCCCGCCAAACGTCCCGATCGCCGTGCGCACCGCTCCAGCAATGACTACTTCGTTTGTCCCGTTCATGAGCGACCTCCGTTCACTTCCGATGATAGCGTAAACGGGAAAGGCGGGTCACGGCTCATATAGCTTCTCGTCTTCCGGCTTCTTGTAGCCCCGGCCCTGCTCTGGGATGTCGACTCCGAGCGCCCGCCACATGTACCAGGTGCCGACGCTGCGGTAGGGCGCCCATGGCGCAGCGATCTCGCGCATCTCCGCCGGCTTCGGCATGTCTGCGAGGCCGTACGTGATCTGCATCCCGCGGCGCACGCCCAAGTCGTCCACCGGCAACACGTCCGGCCGCCCGAGCGAGAACATCAGGAACATCTCGCCCGTCCAGCGGCCGATGCCCTTCACCGTCGTCACGCGCTCGATTACCTCTTCGTCATCCAGGTGCGTGAACTCGTCCTCTGACAGCGCGCCGGATCCGAACTTGTCCGCCAGGTCGCGCAGATAAGCCATCTTTTGCCGCGAAAGGCCGGCCGCGCGCAGCTGCTCGTCGGTCGCCTGCAGGAAACGCGCCGGCTCATACCACCTCTCCTCGTCCGTCTCCATCGCTACGAGAACGCGGCCCATGATCGCCCGCGCCGCCGGCCCGGCCAGCTGCTGGAAGAAGATCGCCCGAGCCAGTGACTTGAACGCTCCGCCGCGCGGCTCCAGCTCGAACGGCCCCACAGCGTCGATCACCCGCGCGAGCATCGGGTCGCGCTTGCGGACGTGCCGGACCGCCTTTTTGGGATCGTAAGTGAGGGTCACGTCTCTAGCGTATCAGCCGCGAGGGCGGCGAGAATATCCGCCGGCGACACCGACATCACACCATACCAGCGATCAGCAGAAGCCCCAGGCCCACCATCACACTCAACCGCACGCGGCCGGCCATCGGGTAGCCCGCAAGGCCGAAGAAGATGACGGCGGCGCCAATCAGCGGCGTCACGAACAGGCGCAGCGGGCTATCACGGCCGCCGATCACGATGATCAGCGCATGCACGATCAGCGCGATCGTGAAAGCGACTAGCGTCAGCGCGACGATGCGGTTAGCGCTGGGGCGGACGGCTGACTCGCCGTCAGTACTGCGGCCAGGCATCGTTGCCCTGTACGAGCGCACGGATGTGGTTTATCTCGCCGGCGTGGTAGAGATCGTGCTCGATCATGGTGGAGACTAGCCAGCGCGTCTCCATCATCGGCCCGGGGTGCCACTTGCGCTTAACCGTCAGCTCGCCGTCGTCCAGGTTCTCGACGTATCCGCGCAGGTAGGCGTGTCCTTCGCGCAGCCAGTCGATCATCGCAGCCTTCGCAGGAAGTTCAGGCACATACCGAGGGTCGAAGTCGTGCCAGTTCATCCTCGCGTCATCGAAGGCCTGGTTCGCGTACATGAACTTGCACTCGCCCACGTGTTCCGCGATAGAGGCGACGTTGCGGCCACCGCCTAGAGGGTTGAGCAGCCAGTCTTCGTCGTGCACGTCGACCAGGTTCGAGAGCAGCGAGTGTGCGCGGAGGCGCGGTTCAGGCTCGAACGCCTGATCCATCAGGTAGAGGAGTTGCTCGACGCCAGTCCTTCCCACTTCCCTCTTCCTCCTTCCAGCCCCGCCGTTTACTGCATGTACATTCCGCCGTTGATGTTGACCTGCGCGCCGGTGACGTAGCCGCCCTCCGTGCATAGGAAGCGCGTGATCTGCGCGACCTCCTCCGGCTTGCCGAAGCGGCCCAGCGGGATCTTGGCGATGAGCGCCGCCTTCACGTCGTCCGCCAGGTTCGTCACCATGTCCGTTTCGATGAAACCGGGGCAGAGCGCGTTGACCGTGATGTTGAAACGCGCCAACTCTTGCGCGGCCGACTTGCTGAAGCCGATGATCCCCGCCTTGGCCGCGGCGTAGTTCGACTGCCCGAGGTTGCCCATCTGGCCGACGATCGAGGCCATGTTGACGATGCGCCCGCCGCCGCGCTCGATCATGTGTGGGACGGCTGCGTACGTGCAGTAGAAAACGCTGTCCAGGTCCGTCGCGAGCACTTCGCGCCACTCCTCTACGGTCATGCGGCGGATCGTGCGGTCGCGGTTGACGCCGGCGTTGTTGACCAGGATATCGAGCCCGCCGAACTCCTTGACCGCGGCCTCGATCAGCGCCTGGCACTCGTCCGGATGGGCAACGCCGGCCTGGACGACGATGCACTCGCCTCCGGCCTTCTTGATCTCTTTTGCCAGCTCTTCGGCGGGCTCCCGGCTCTGGTAGTAGTTGAGGGCGACCTTCGCGCCGTGCTCCGCGAAGTCCCTGGCGATGGCGCGCCCAAGTCCGCGCGAGCTGCCCGTGACGATAGCGACTTTGTCTTTCAAGCTACCCAACAGATGTCCTCCCCCAAAAGATGGTTGCCTAGCGCTTGCTAAGGCCAGTGTTTTATACCACGGCGAGGTGTCAGGTGTCAGGTCAGGTGTCAGCTCGGAGATCTGCTGTTGGGGCGCAGCATGCTGCGCTGCAACACGGGGAGTTCGTTTGGTAATTTCGTGTTTTTGGGATTACGGAATAATTCCGGAATTAGACATCATGGGGAGGTCGATTTATATCTGCGCGGCGAGGATGGCCTTTATGGTTGACTGATTACAAATGCAGTTTTGTGGTCGAAAACAGCATCATTATGTTCAGTGAATTGCTGCTTGGTTGACCTTCCTGTCGAGCATCCGCCGAAGGGCCCCTGCAGCACCAGTACTCAATCGTCAGACAGCCGTCGGCGGGGTGTACTCGCCGAAGACGCCGCGCATCGCGCCGCAGATCTCGCCGACGGAGGCGTACGTCTTCACGGCTTCGACGATCGGCGGCATCAGGTTGCCTTCGTCGCCAGCGGTCGCGTGGCCGTTCTTGCAAGCTTCGACCAGGCGTGCCAGCGACGCCTTCACCGCTGCCCCGTCGCGTTCGGCGCGGGTCTTGTTCAAGCGCTTGATCTGCGCGCGCTCGGAGGCCGGGTCGGTGCGGAAGATGATCGCCGGGTCCTCGCCCTCGTTGACGAACTTGTTGACGCCGACAATTACCTTGTGGCCTTCGTCCACGGCCTTCTGGTAGGCGTACGAAGCTTCCTGGATCTCCCGCTGCATGTACCCCGACTCAATGGCCGCGATCGACCCGCCCATGTCCTCGATGCGATCCAGGTACTCGCGGGCCTTCTTCTCCAGTTCGTCCGTCAGCGATTCAATGTAGTACGACCCCGCGAACGGGTCGACCGTGTCCGTCACGCCGCTCTCGTAGGCGATCACCTGCTGCGTGCGGACCGCGATTCGCTGCGCCTGCTCCGTCGGCAAGGCCAGCGCCTCGTCGTAGCAGGACAGCGCGAGCGACTGCACACCGCCAATCACCGACGCCAGCGCCTGCAACGACGCCCGGATGATGTTCACCTCCGGCTGTTGGGCCGTTAGCGTCGCACCACCCGTCTGCACGTGAGTGCGCAGCATCATCGAGCGCGGGTCCTGCGCCCCGAAGCGCTCCTTCATGATCCGCGCCCACATGCGGCGCAGCGCGCGGTACTTGGCGATCTCCTCCAGGAAGTTGTTCTGCGTGTTGAAGATCCACGAGATGCGCGGCCCGATGTCGTCGACGCCAATACCACGCTCCAGCGCTGCCTCCACGTAAGCGACGGCGTTGGCGAAGGTGAACGCGATCTCCTGCGCGGCCGTCGAGCCGGCGTCGCGGATGTGGTAGCCGCTGATGCTGATCGCGTTGAAGCGCGGCAGTTCGCGGGCGCAGTAGGACATGAGATCAGCGGCGAGGCGCAACGACGGCTTCGGCGGGAAGATATGCGTGCCGCGCGCGACGTACTCCTTCAGCACGTCGTTCTGCGCTGTACCGGACACCTGGTCCTGTGGAACGCCCTGCTTCTGCCCCACAACGGCGTACATGGCGACGAGCACCGACGCCGGCGCGTTGATCGTCATCGAAGTGCTGACGCGGTCCAGCGGGATGCCATCGAACATCGTCTCCATGTCGGCCAGCGTGTCGATGGCGACGCCGACCTTTCCGACTTCGCCCTCAGCGAGCGGGTCGTCGGAGTCGTAGCCGAGCTGCGTCGGCAGGTCGAAGGCGACGGAGAGGCCGGGCTGGCCCTCCTTCAGCAAGAACTTGAAGCGCTCGTTTGTCTCCTCTGGCGTCCCGTAGCCGGCGTACTGGCGGATCGACCAGAGGCGGCCGCGGTACATGTTGGCCTGGACCCCGCGCGTGAACGGAAACTCCCCGGGATAGCCAACGTCCCGCCCGTAGTCGATGTCGCTGATGTCGGCGGGCGTGTAAATCGGCGCCGATTCCGTCGAGCTTGTGCGGAAGTCGGTGTCCTTGCGTTCGCCGCCCTTCTCGACGGCCTTAGAGTAGGCACCCGGCAGCCAGGCCTGCTTCTCTTCGGCGATGTGGTCGCTGTTACCGTTTTGCGTCATGTCAGTTCGATTTCTCGGCGAGCTCTAGCAAACGCTTGGCGCGCCAGTAGATCGGCGTGTCCACCATTTTACCCCCAAGCGGGATCGCCGCGCGGCCCTGCGCCAGGCCATCTCGCTCGAATGCGGCCACGATCAGCCGCGCTTCAGACACTTCCGTTTCGCCGGGGCGGAAGATTTCGTTGGCGATTTGCACCTGTAACGGGTGGATGCACAGCTTACCCCGGTATCCGAGGCTCTTCGCGAGCCGCATCTCGCGACGGAGGTGATCGGCGTTCGTGTAATCGGGATCTGGCGTGTCGATCGCTTCGATGCCGGCGGCACGACAGGTGATGGCGATCTGCGTCCGCGCCCAGAGGATCTCCGCGCCGTCCGCTGTGCGCTCGATGCCCATGTCAGTGGCGTAGTCCTCCGCCCCGAAGATGGCGCCCGTCAGGCGCGGCGACGCCTTACAGATCTCGTAGCACTTGGCGACACCCTTCGCGGTCTCGATGAGCGGCATGATCGCGACGGACCCCGCCTCCATGCCGTGCTCAATCTCCAGGCCGGTCAGTTGCTCGGCCAGCAGTTCGATGCTCTCCGCCGACTCGGCCTTCGAGATGACGACGCCGTCCAGGCCCGGCCGCACGATCTCGTTGAGGTCGTCCTCCATCAAGCCGCTCCAGCTGCCGTTCACCCGCACGTACATCTCGTAGTCAGAGCGCGGCATCGTTTCAATCGCCTTGCGGGCGAGCGGCCGCGCCCCAACCTTCTCCGTCGGCGGCACCGAGTCTTCGAGGTCGAGACAGATCACGTCGGCACCAGCGCCTGGCGCCTTTTCGATGAATCGCTCCACGATCACGGGCACGGTCATCACGCTGCGCATGACTGGCGCGGCGAAGCGCCCGGAGATGTGATCGAGAGGTTGCTCACCCATCGGCGTCCATGCTAGCACGCAGCTTTCCTTGACCCTTCTAGATAGCGCTTCATATACTGGCGCACGTTCGACTATGCGAAATCCCAGGGCATTCCTGACACCGCTTTCGGCCGGCGCGCCGGCGCCACAAAAGGAGGTGCCCGCACGCCCATACCGGATGATCCACTTCTTTCCTCCGCAAAACGCAAAGGTGCGCGCCAAGATCCCGGAGCTCATCCCCCAGGTCGATGTGCTTCTGGGCAACCTCGAAGACGCCATCCCGGCGGCGGACAAAGCAGCGGCGCGGGAAGGCCTTATCGAGGTCGCGCTAAAGAACGACTTTGCCGGTACATCGCTCTGGACTCGCATCAATAGCCTGGACAGCCCCTGGGTCCTGGACGACCTTCTCACCGTTATCCCCCAGATCGGAGACAAGCTCGATGTGGTGATGCTCCCCAAGGTGGAAGGGCCGTGGGATATCCACTACATCGACCGCCTGTTGGCCCAGCTGGAAGCCAAGTACGAAATCAAGAAATCGCTGCAGGTCCACGCCATCCTTGAAACCGCGCTCGGCGTCTCCAACGTGGAGGAGATCGCCGCAGCGAGCCCGCGCATGCAGGGCATCAGCCTGGGACCGGCTGACCTCGCGGCCTCCAGGAGGATGAAAACGACGAGGGTCGGCGGCGGGCACCCTTCGTACCAGGTAATCGCTGATCCGGACCCCGAGGACTCCGAGGCGCCCCGGGTCGCAGCGCAGCAGGACCCATGGCACTACACGATGGCCCGCATGGTCGACGCCTGCAACTCGGCTGGCATCCTCCCCTTCTACGGCCCTTTCGGCGCCATCGAAGATCCCGTTGCGTGTCAGTATCAGTTCAGAGCCGCTTTCTTGATGGGCTGCGTCGGCGCGTGGACGTTACACCCGAGCCAAATCGAGATCGCCAGACGCGAGTTCAGCCCTACGGCAGAAGAAGTGGACACTGCGAAGCGTATCATCCAGGCCATGGGCGACGGGACCGGCACGGTAATGCTCGACGGAAGAATGCAGGACGATGCTACCTTCAAACAGGCACAAGTTATGGTGCAGACGGCGAAACTGATCGCTAACCGCGACCGGGAGTACGCGGACCTCTACGGTCTGTGATTGTGCAAGGCGTGATGGCCCTCACCCCTAACCCCTCTCCCGCTCCGCGGGCGAGGGGCACGCAGTCATCCAGAAAACGCGCGGCTGTGCCGACTCCGTTGCCGCGGCCACTTGCGTCTGTCAGAAAAGCCGCGCGGGACAACCGGAGGGATGCGACCAAATCGGAGGAGATACTTTGGCGGGTGCTGCGCGACCGCAGATTTGCCGACTACAAGTTTCGCAGGCAGCGACCAGTTGGGCCCTTCATTCTCGACTTCTTCTGCATTGAAACCCGACTGGCAATCGAGATCGACGGCCCAATTCATGCAAAAAAAACGGCCGCTGACCGAGCGCGACAATCCGCCCTTGAGTCACTCGGCATCCGCTTCGTCCGCGTCCCGTCTGAATTGGTTGAGAGAGATCTCAACGCTGTCCTGAATCAGATATCCGCCGCGCTCAGCGATCCCCCCTCGCCCGCCGCAGCGGGAGAGGGGCCGGGGGTGAGAGCATGAGATTCTACGAATTCGAAGCCAAGCGCCTTCTCGCCAAGCAGGGCGTGAGGCTGCCCGCCGGCGGGACGGCCGAGCAACCGCAGGATGCACACCGCATCGCCGCGGACATCGGTGGGCCCGTCGTCCTCAAATCACAGGTGCTGTCCGGCGGGCGCATGAAGGCCGGCGGCATCAAGTTCGCCGACACGCCGGACGAAGCTGAGAACGCCTGCCTCCAGATCCTCGAACTGCCCATTAAAGACCAGCTGCCCGTCTGCGTGCTGGTCGAGGCGAAGGCGGCGGTGGCCAAAGAGTACTATCTCGGCGTCACCTTCGACGCCGTCGCCAAGCAGCCGTTGATGATCATCAGCGACATGGGAGGCATCGACATCGAAGAGGTCGCCGAGACGCACCCGGAGCACGTCGCCAAGGTGCACTTCTCGACGCTGATCCCGTTCACGGACTACCGCGCGAAGGAGGCCGTCGCCTCGCTCGGCATCACAGGCGGAGACTTGACGCAGCTGTCCGGCGTGCTGTCCCGGCTCGTGCGGACGTTCCTCGCTTACGACCTGACGCTGGCGGAGATCAACCCCCTCGGCAAGCTGGAGGACGGCTCGTTCGTCGTGCTGGACTGCCATCTCGACATGGAGGAAGAGGCCCGCGAACGCCACCAGAAGGACGTGTTGGACGACCTCGGCATCGGCCCGGATGAGACGCGCCAGGGCCGGCCGCCGACACCCTTCGAGATGCGGGGCGCGCGCGTCGACCAGGTGGACCACCGGGGCGTCGCCGGCCGCGTCGTCGAGTTCGACGGCAACCTCGGCCTCGTGATCGGCGCCGGCGGCGGCTCGCTGGCGATCTTCGACGCGGTCCAGAAGTACGGCGGCCGCCCGGCCAACTACTGCGAGATCGGCGGCAACCCCAGCGTCCTCAAAGCCTGCGAGCTGACGAAGCTGATCCTCAGCAAGCCCGGCGTCGACAAGATCGCCGTGATCATGAACGTCGTCTCCAACACGCGTGTCGACATCGTGGCGCGCGGCGTTGTCAAAGGCGTTATCGAAATGGGGTTCGACCCGGCGGAGAAGATCGCCGTCTTCCGCATCCCCGGCGCGTGGGAGGCGGAGGGCTACAAGCTGCTCGAAAAGTACGGCGTTGATTACTGCGACCGCACCGTCTCGATGTCGGCAGCGGCGCGGCGCGCGGTGGAGAAGATCAACGCCAAATGAGCGCCTACGTGATCGCCCAGTTCGACGTCCACGATATCGATATGTATTACGACTACTCTTCGAAGATTTTCCCGACCCTCAAGGACTTCGGCGGGAGGATCCTCGCCGCGAACGACGCGGAAATACAAGAGGGATCGATCTCGCACCTGCGGACAATCGTGGGCGAGTTCCCATCTCTGGAACAGGCGCGTGCGTGGTACGACTCCGACGCTTACCAGGCGATCATCGGACTGCGCCAAAATGCCACGACAGGGCACCTGTTCATGGTCGAAGGCATGACGATGCCACCGAGGAAAACCGCATGAGCATCCTGATCGACGAAAACACCACCTTCATCATCCAGGGCATCACCGGCCGCGAGGCCGTCAACATGACCCGCGAGTGCCTCGACTACGGCTCCAAAGTCGTCGGCGGGGTCACGCCCGGGCGCGGCGGCCGCGACGTCTACGGCGTGGCCGTCTACGACACCGTCCGCGAGATCGTCGCGAAGGAGCGCGTGGACGGCTCCGTGATCACCGTGCCAGCGCCATTCGTCCGAGACGCCGCCTTCGAGGCGATCGAGGCCGGCGTCAAGATTCTCGTCATCGTTACGGAGCGCACGCCTCGCTACGAAGTCGCTCAGGTGCTGGAGCTGGCTCGAATGCGGGGGACGCGCGTGATCGGCCCGAACTGTCTCGGCATCATCACACCGGGCAAGTCGAAGATGGGCGGCATCGGCGGCCCCGCGGCGAACACGCGCCAGGCCTACACTCCGGGCCGCATCGGTGTTATGTCACGCAGCGGTGGCATGACCACCGAGATATCGAACTCGCTGACCGCCGCCGGCTTCGGGCAGAGCACCGCCGTCTCCATCGGCGGCGACCCGATGACCGGCTCCTCCTACGCCGAGTTGATGCCGCTCTTCGAAGCCGACAAGGAGACCGACGCCATCGTCATCTACACCGAGCCCGGCGGCCCGATGGACGCGCAGCTCAGCCTCTGGGTGAAGGAGAACAAGTCGCGCCTGCCGATCATCGCCTTCATGGCCGGCCGCTTCATGGACAAGATGCCCGGCATGCGCTTCGGACACGCCGGCACCATCGTTGAAGGCAAGGCCGATACCGCCGCCGAAAAGCTCCTCCGCCTGCAAGAAGCAGGCATCTCGGTCGCGGAAGAGATATCGCAGATACCGGACCTGGTGCGGAAAGCGCTCGGCAAGTAGTGGACAGCCGACAGTGGACAGTGGACAGCGATAGATCAGCCATCGCTTTTCGCACCGCGTTGCGGAACGCGACCTGCCGTGAGGGGCGCAGCCACACAGGGGGACCGGGGGTGTCCCCCGCTCCTACCCACATCCCTGACGGGCGGGTGGGCCGCACAACACCACGCCAAACAGCAAAGTGGAGCACCACATGAGCGCTGACACTAAAGCCATGTTCATCGCCGTCGACATCGACCCCAAAGCCGCGCAGGACAAAGATCTCGCCAAAAAGCTCGTCGAAGTCTGCCCCGTCAACATCTTTGGGGTCGACGCCAAGGGCCACGCCACGATCGTCGAAGAGAACCTCGACGAGTGCGTCCTCTGCGAGCTGTGCGTGCAGGCCGCCCCGCCGAAGGGCGTCCGCGTGCGCAAGCTGTACTCCGGCGAAACGCTCGAACGCTGAAGAGCTGACGCTGAAGTTCCGGGTAATTTCCTGTCCTTCTGGGCCTGCTGTGGGGGGCAGAAGTCCGCTACTGCCGGACGGGGGGTCGGCTCTTAGCCTTGACTTCTCCCCGGCCAAATCGCTCCGGATCATCGCGTACAGCTCCATATCGTGATACCGGCCGCGGTTAAAGAAGCAGCCACGTTGCATGCCTTCGTGCGTGTACCCGCCCTTCTCCGCCACGCCGCGCGAGGCCTTGTTCTCAGTCGCGATGCAGAGGCGGATGCGGTTGACCGGCTTCGTGTCGAACAGGTAATCGGTCAGCAGGCCCAGCGCCTCGGTCATGGCGCCGCTACGCCGCGCCGTCCTGTCGTAGACGATGTAGCCGATCTCCAGTTCGTCCATATACTGCACTGTCTTGAACCAGACGATCTGACCGATCACCTTCTCGCCTTGTCGATCAGCAGCAGCAACCCGAACTCCCGCGACCAGAAGCCGGTCGTGGTCAGCTCCTTTCGCAGCTCCGCGAGCGTCTGGATCGAGCGCGGATAGAAGTCGCCACGATTGTCGACGTCGAGGATGTGGGCGTACAGCTGCGGCAGGTCGCCTTCTTCCACCGGGCGCAGGGTGATCACTTTACCTTTCAGCATGGCTTCCTCCAGTTGCCTACGCGGGGCGTTTCGGCATCAGCACGGTGTAGTCCAGGTCCAGCACGACGTTCGGGTGGTAGGACTCGCGGCCGGCGTCGTCCCTGACCCGCAGCGGGACGTCTTCCTCGCGCGGGTCGATGTTCTTGACGCCGACGAGACGCAGCCGCAGCGCCCCGGCGTCCGCGCGGCCAAGGTCGATCCGCTCCAGCACCTCGGTCGAGGCGAAAAGCGTGTCGCCGGCGACCGTCGGGTTGGCGTGAGCGCCGGCGTTGAAGCCCAGCACCCGGATCGCGTTCTCCAGCCCGTCGTAGGAGATCGAGTGGCAGAGCGAGATGATGTGCCCGCCGTAAATGATCCGCCGGCCCAGCTTCGACTTCTTCTGCAGCACGTCGTTGAAGTGCACGCGGGCGTTGTTCTGGTAGAGGCGCGTCGCCATCTGGTGCTCGGCGTCCTCCACCGTCAGGCCCTGCGGATGCATGATCCGTTCGCCCGGTTCGTAGTCCTGCCAGAACGCGCGCCCGCCGGTCACCACCGGATCGAAGTGCGTGAGGTCAAGCTCCGGCGGTACGTATAGGTCTTCATTACGCACCTTGGGCGGCAGCTCCGGCGCGTCATCGTCGCCGGTCGACGTGCCCGGGTCGCGCTTGTTGACCATCGCCCAGCGGTAGAACTGGAGCACCGTCTCATCGCGCTGGTTGTAGCCCTTCGTATGCACCCAGACGATGCCCACGTCCGCGCGGGACGTCTCGCGCTTGCCAATGACCTCTGTCTCGGCGCGCAGGGTGTCGCCGGAGTAAACGGGGCGCAGGAAGCGCACGTCGGCGTAGCCCAGGTTCGCCGGCGAGTTCAGCGAGACGTCTGGCACGGCCCGCCCGAACACCATGTGGAAGACGAGCAGATCGTGCACAATCTCCCGCTCGAACCCCAGCGACTGAGCGAACTCCCGCGCGCAGTGCAACGGTCGCCGGTCGCCAGTGAGCGCGATGTAGAGCGCCATGTCGCCATCCCAGACGGTGCGCGGGACGGCGTGGCGGATCGTCGCGCCGCGCTCGAAGTCTTCAAAGAAGTTGCCGCCGGTCGTCTTCTCGGTCGTCATGGACGACAGAACCGCCAGCGAAGCGAGTGCAGGGGGTGCAGCCCTCTGCCGGGGGCGTGGAGGTGTTCCCCGCTTACCTTTCGGACGGGCGGGTGGACCGCATCGCATCTCTTTACGGCGACAGCAACGGGAACGCAGCTTGAGACGAGGGCCATCACGAGGGCAAAGCGTATCGGACGAGGCCGCCGTCGGCAATCACGCGCCGCACCGCGCTCCGGCTAACCAGCAACTCCAGGTGCGCCAGAGCTTCCGTCGTCGCCATCCGCCGCTGGAAGGGCGGCCACTCCTCGAAGCCGCCCTCTGACCTCCACCGCATCTGCGACGCTGTCTCATAGGCAGTGCGCGGGCCCTGGCGCGAGATGATCTCGCAAATCTCCTCGAGCCGCGCTTCGTGATGCGACATCAGCTCGTCGATGCGCTCACGGAAGCCCCGGAACTCGTCGCCGTGCGCGGGCAGCACGACCTCGACGTCGCGCTCCCGGATCGCCTCCAGCGAGCTCAGGTAGTCGGAAAGCGGATTGCCCATCGACTGGGCGTGAAGGCCGATGCTGGGGCTGATCGGGTTCAGGATGTGATCGCCCGAAAGGAACGCTTTGCGCGTGCTCTCGTAAAGGCAGATGTGCCCGACGGAGTGGCCCGGCGTCCAGATTACTTCCCACTCCAGCGCTCCGGCTGCGATCTTCTCGCCGCCGGAGACTTCGATGTCCGGCTTCGCGATGTTGACCCGCTCCAGGATCGCCTCCGAGCCTTTGACCATCGCTATCAGTTCACCGGCCGGCGCGCCGTGGATGCGCAGCCACTGCTCCATCTCCGCCTGCAACGCGGTCATATTCACGTACCGGCTCTCGATGTGGATGGCGTCCAACCTGTGCATCATGACGCCGCACGAGGCGAGCTGAACCAGACGCCCGGCCAGCCCGTAGTGGTCCGGGTGGTTGTGCGTGATGATCAGCCGTCGGATCGATTCGAGCGGGATGCTGAGCTCGTCCAGCCCCTTGCGCAGCGCGGCCAGCGCGTCCGGCATGTCCCAGCCGCAATCGACCAGAGCGTACCCCTCGTCGGTGCGGATGACGTAGGAGTTTACCCAGCCGAGGGGGCTGCCGGTCAACGGCACGCGGATCTTGTGGACGCCCTCCGGGATCATCGAAAGCTACCCCATCGGGTCGAGAAGGATCACGGCCTCGCCCTTGACGACCGGCTCGCCGTTCTGATTGAAACACTCCGTCTCCAGCGTCAGCGTGCGCTTCTCGGGCTCCACGCCCTTCACCTCGGCGATCGCGCGGATCGTATCGCCCACCTTGACGGGCCGCAGGAAACGCAGCGTCTGGCTGATGTAGATCGCGCAGGCGTTGGGCGCCAGCTTCGTCCCCAGGACGGCCGAGATGAACCCCGCGCTCATCATCCCGTGCGCGATGCACTCGCCGAAGCGCGTCCTCTTTGCGTATTCGGGGTCGCTGTGCAACGGGTTGGAGTCGCCGGTCACCTCGGCGAACTTCTGGATGTCCTCCGCCGTAACCGTCTTCTGGAACTCGGCCCGGTCGCCGGGCTTTACACCACACACATCGCTCATGGGGCACCTCCTTGTCGTTTGCGGTTCGGACGATAGCAGAAGACGAGGCGCAGTGCGACGAGAGACGTAGGGGCGAGACGTCCGCTGATCCCCAATCGGCGCCGCCGATCTCCATGGCCTTCTGATTCCACTCCCGACGGGACGCCGTGGACGCCTCGCCCCTACAACTACAACGCACCTGCTGGCGATAGCTCTGCCCCACCAGCTACGATACGCCCCGTGGCTCCGAACATCCGACTGTACAACACCGAGTCTCGTCGCGTGGAAGACCTCACAGAGCCGGAGATCGGGCTCTACGTCTGCGGCGTTACTCCCTACGACACGTCGCATCTCGGACACGCCTTCACTTACGTCATGTTCGACGTACTGATCCGCTTCCTGCGCTTCTGCGGCCGCCGCGTGACGTACGTCCAGAACGTGACCGACATCGACGACGACGTCCTCCTCCGGGCGGGCAAGCTCGGCGAGGACTGGCAGGCGCTGGGCAACCGCGAGTACGCCAGCTTCCGCGATCAGATGTCAACGCTCGGCAACCTCGACCCGGACGTTGCCCCGCGCGCGACGCAGCACATCCCGGAGATGCTCGAGATCGTCCAGGGCCTGATCGCAAAGGGTTTCGCCTACGAGAACGAGGGCAGCGTCTACTTTGAGGTCGCGAAGGACGACAACTTCGGACGCCTCTTCCACGAGCCTTACCAGGCCATGCTGGAAATCGCCAACGAGCGCGGCAACTTCCCGGCCGACCCGCTGAAGCACGACCCGCTCGACTTCGTGCTCTGGCAGCACCAGAAGCCGGGCGAGCCGAAGTGGGACTCGCTGTGGGGTCCAGGCCGTCCGGGCTGGCACATCGAATGCTCAGCGATGGCCATCAAGTATCTCGGTCAGACGGTGACGATCCACGGCGGCGGCGAAGACCTTATCTTCCCGCACCACGACGCCGAGATCGCCCAGAGCGAGGGCTCCAGCGGCGTGCGCTTCGTGCGCCACTGGATGCACACTGGCATGGTCTACTGCGGCGAGCACAAGATGAGCAAATCGCTAGGCAACATGGTCTTCGTCGCCGACCTGCTCAAGCGCTACTCCTCCGACGCCCTCCGCCTGCACTTGCTCTCGCACCCCTACGCGCGGCCGTGGGACCACCCACAGGGCGTCGCCGTCCCCACCGAAGCGCTGTCGCTATCCCTGACGAAGGCGTTCGCTGACGCGGGCGACGCAACGCTGGACGAGATCGTCCAGTACAGCGGCGACTTTGAGAATGCGCTGGCAAACGACCTCAACACGGTCGCCGCCATCCGGGCGCTCGAAGCGCTCGCCGGGAGCAACGATCCCGCCGCGTTGCGGGCGGGCAAGGCATTAAGTCAGCGAGTCCTCGGGCTGTCGCTCCGGTGGTAACGCGGCGTCCGGCGCCTTCTTCGGGAGCTTCAGCATCCAGGTCATCATCCGGTCCATCAACCTGTCCGGCACGATTGTCGCGAGAATCGCCTGCGCGTGCGCGTCCATCCCGACCAGGTATCGCGTCTTCGGCATGTTGGCCGTCAGCGCCTGGGCGATGACCTTGGCCACCGCTTCCGGCGGCATGCCCTGCTTCTCGAATTTTGCGGACGCTTCGCGCATTGCGTTGATCGCGCCGCCGTAGAGCTGATCGACCCGCGGAGGCAGCTTTGCGAGCAGCTCGTCCGCCGCAGCCCGCCCTCGCTCCCAAAGCGGAGTCGTGATGCCGCCCGGCTCGATCAGCGAGACGTGGATCCCCCAGGGCCGCAGCTCCATGCGCAGCGAATCGCTGAGCGCCTCCATTCCGAACTTGGACACGTGGTAGGCGCCGAGGAAGGGCATGCTCATCCGTCCGCCGATGGAGCCGATGTTGACGATGCGGCCGCGCGCAGTTCGAAGCTGCGGCAAGAACGCCTGCGTGACCCCGATCTGCCCGATCACATTGACCTCCAGCTGACGACGCAGGTCGTCCAGCGGCAGGAACTCCAGCGGTCCGGGAACGGTGATGCCGGCGTTGTTCACAAGGCCACGCAAGCCCGCCGCACCCGTCTGGCCGGCGACTGTCTCCGCCGCCGCGGCCACGCTGGCCTCGTTCGTCACATCGATCAGTAATGGCGTGACGCCGGGCGTCTGCGACAGCTCCTCCGAGTCCGCTTGCTTGCGCACGCCCGCGAAGACGCGGAATCCCATCCCGGCCAGCCGAACCGCGGTCGCCCGCCCAATGCCGGTCGAAGTGCCGGTGATCACCACCGCGCCGGTGGCGTTTGTTTCCTTCGTACTCATAGCTCCTCCTTCGAGTGGGCGCTAGCATAGCACGCGGCGGGAATCCGGGGATCAGGCTCTCGCTGACACCGTCGCCCTCGTCCGGCTGAGGAAAGAGAGAGGCTAGGAGTGGGGGTCCCGAACAACGCGCTCGGCGGCTGCGCGAAACCGCTGTTTGTGCTCGTCTGAGTTGCGCAGCTCCAGGTTGTGCTCAAGCTCGCGCTTCGCCGCGCCCAGCGTCCCGGCGGCGATGTCGATCACTTCCTTGGAGGCGATCAGCGCACCCGGCGAATGCTCAGCGACCTGGGCGGCCATCTCCAGCGTAATGCGTTCCAACTCAGCGTCCGGCACGACGTGGTTCGCGAGGCCGATGCGCAGAGCCTCCTGTGCGTCCACAGTTCGGGTCGTGAAGATTAGCTCCTTGGCAACCGGCACTCCGACGATGCTCGGCAACCGGCTGGCCCCGACGACCAGCCCATAGCTCACCCCGACGAAACGGAATCGTGCGCTCTCGGCGCAGATGCGGATGTCGCAGTTGATCGCCAACACCGCGCCACCGCCGTACGCGTAGCCGTTTACCGCAGCGATCACCGGCTTGCGAACTTTCGCCAGCCGGGCCACGGCTCGCGCCGCGACGTCCCGCCGCTCGTCGCCATCCGGCAGAAACGCCGCCTCGCTCATGTCCGCGCCCGCGCAGAAAGCCTTCTCGCCCGCGCCCGTCAGCACGATCACATGCACGCCATCGTCACCTTCCAGCGTATCCAGGCAGGCGACCACGTCCTCGGACATCTGCCTGCTGATCGCGTTGTGCTTCTCCGGCCGGTTGAGACGCACGACGGCGATAGAGTCGCGCCGATCGAGGAGCAAAGTTTTGTAGTCAGTCATCGTTATGTTGTTGGGGCGTAGCATGCTACGCCTCTTCGTCCGCTTAGCGAATGGTCCGCTACACCGTCAGAATGTGCACGGCCAGCGCCGCCGGGTCGCCCTTGACCATGCCGCCGCCGTTTTCCGTCATCCCTACTCTCGGGTTCTTGACCTGGCGGTCTCCCGCCTCGCCGCGCAACTGCGTGAAGATCTCGTAGATCTGGGCGACGCCAGTCGCACCGATTGGGTGGCCCTTGGAGATCAGTCCGCCGCTCGGGTTGACCGGAATCGGGCCGTCCACATACGTCGCCTTGGAGTCGATCAGCTTGCCACCTTCGCCGGGGGCGCAGAGCCCGATGTCCTCGTACAGGATCAGCTCGGCGGGCGCCGAAGCGTCGTGGCATTCGATCACGTTCAGGTCTTCGGGGCCGACGCCGGCCATGTCATACGCCTTCTGCACCATCGTGCGGGTCACGTCCGGATCGCCGGGCTGGCGGTCGAAACCGGAGCCGAGCACCGATGCCCTCACGTAGACCGGCTTCGTCGTGAACTGCTTGGCCCTCTCCGCGGAGCAGATCACCGTCGCCGCGGCCCCGTCCCCGATCGGCGAGCACATCAGGCGGGTGAGCGGCTCTGCCACCGGCGGCGAAGCGAGCACGTCTTCGAGCGAGTAGACTTCGCGGTACTGGGCGTGCGGGTTAAGCGAGCCGTGGTAGTGGTTCTTAACCGCGATGCGGGCGAACTGCTCCTTCGTCGTGCCGTACTTGGCCATGTGCGAGCGCGCGAACGCGGCGTAGAAGTCCATGAACATCGAGCGCTTCTCGCCGGCGCCCTCGGCTACGCCGGGGTTGTCGCTTTTTTCGGCGTCTTCTTTGGCCTTCGCCGCGGCCTGCATCTGTTGCACCCACTCCACGTCAACCGCCGCGCCGATCGCCTGGAAGGAGCGCCGCTTGTCCTCGTGATAGAGCTTCTCCATGCCCACGGCCAGCGCGATGTCGTACATGCCGGACGCCACATACATCCAGGCCACGTGGAATGCCGTAGAGGAGCTGGCGCAGGCGTTCTCAGTGTTGATGATCGGGATGCCGCCGATGCCCATCTCGCGCAGGACAACCTGGCCGCGGATCATCTCCTGGCCGGTGATCAGGCCTGCCGTGGCGTTGCCAACGACGGCGACCTGGAGCTTCGACTTATCGACTCCGGCCGAGTCCAGCGCGCCTTTCACGGCCTCGCCAGCGATGTCCTTCATGCTGCGGTCCAGGAACTTACCGAAGTTCGTCATCCCAGCGCCGACAATTGCGACGTCCCTCATGTTCGCCTCCTATCGCGGTATTACAGCGTCAGTATACGCGAAAATCGCTGGCAAGCAGGGTGCGAGAAGCTATCCCCGTGCAAGCATCGGAGGCCGCGCCCGTTGCTCTCCCAGCAAGACGTACAATCCAGCGGCGGCGAAGCATAGAGCACCGATGATCTCGGCGAGGACGGCGATGTAAGAGATGGTCGAACCCCCGTTCGTCGTAAGGGAATCGCTAAGGACGCTCCAATGTGGGAGGAGGTGCACTGCCGCGATACCGAAGGCGTGTGGGATTCCGAAGGCCAAGGCGAGGACGGGCGCGTAACGATACCCGGCAAGCGCCAGGAAGATCGCCACGACGGCGATAGGCGTGGAGATGCTGCCGGCCCAGAGGACCTGTGAAGTGACGACATCCGTGCCGCGCCTCAAGTGGTCCAGAGTATGAAGGAGCGTACCGGTTGCGTAGAGGATGGCCGCCCAGCGGAAAAGCACCCACCGGCCGTTCTCGCGTCCGTTGACGATTGCCCGAAGCACCGGGCTCACGTGACCTACTCTAAATAGATCGCTCTAGGCGACCCGAATATAATGAGCCGCCCGTGGGCTTGTCAATAGAGCGTTCTATCTAGAAAATGGTTTCGACGGAGGGCAAAGATGACAACCAGCACCAAAGACCGAATTCTTGATACGACGGCGGAAATGTTCCGGCGCTACGGATACACCGGCACGGGGCTAAAGCAGATCGTCCAGAAGGCCAACGCGCCGTTCGGCTCGCTCTACCACCACTTCCCCGGCGGCAAGGAAGAGCTCGGCGCAGAGGTCATCCGGCGGTCGGGGCGGATGTACCAGGATCTTGTGACGGCGATCGTTGACGCCTCCCCCACGATCGACTCGTCCGTCGAGAACGTCTTCTCCGGAGCGGCTGCCGTCCTGGTCGCGACTGACTACGCCGACGCCTGCCCCATCGCCGCCGTCGCACTGGAGGTGGCAAGCACGAACGAGGCGCTTCGCCAAGCCACGGCGGAGGTCTTCGAGGCGTGGATCGTCGCCGCCACGGAACGTTTCACCGCCGCCCGAATCGCCGCGCCGAAGGCACGTGCGCTCGCCATCGGCATGATCGCGGCGCTGGAGGGAGCGTTCGTCCTCGCCCGCGCTACCCGCAGCACGGAACCGATGGACGTGGCGGGTGCGATGGCGAGCGCGGCGCTAAAGGCAGCACTGCAAGAGAGCCGGGGCTAGCTCCCGGATTCGTCGCCCGCCAGTGCCTTCTCGGTGTCGTTGTGCATCTGATCGGCCTGCAACTGTCCGTTGTAGAGAGTCGAGACCACGCCCCGTGAGTCGATGAAAATGCTGATCGGAGTCACCTGGATCGGCAGCGTCTCGTAGCGCTTGTACAACGCCTCCGTCGGGTCGATGCCGTTTACACCGAAGGTAATGCCTGTGCCGCCGTCCAGCCGGCTCACGCCTTTGAGGAACGCGCTAGCCTTGTCCGACGTCTCGCCGCGGTCAACCTCGATCACCTGCAAACGGTCGCCGTACTCTTGCTGGAGCGCGTAGATCTCAGGCAGCTCGGCCTGGCAGGGCAGGCACCAGGTCGCCCAAAAGTTGATGTAAACGACCTTGCCCCGGTAGTCGCTCAGGCGGTGGCGGTTGCCGTCGAAGTCCGTCAGCTCGAAGTCCGGCGCCACCTGCCCGGCCAGCGGCCCGATGTCCGAGACGCCGGCGACCGTCGGCGTCTCGACCAGCGTCGCCGCCTCCCCGGCCGTCGACTTGAAGACGCCCGCCGCCCAGAGACCGGCCAGCACGACACTGACGATGGCGCCGACGCCCAGCAAGGCGACCAACCGCTGACGCAAAGTCCGCGGTCCGAAGTCCGTCATCTACAGGTTCGATCCCGGCAGACCGAAATCGAAGGTGCTGTTCAAGTGGGCGACTGTGTTCGTGAAGACGAGGATGCCAATGATGATGAGCAGCGCCCCGCTCAGGTAGTTCATGACACCGGAGTAGCGCTTGATGCGGTTGTAGAACGGCTCGACGGCCTTGTAGGCCAGCCCCATCGCCAGGAACGGGATCGACAGACCGGCCGAGTACGCCAGCAGCAAAAGGCCGCCCTGCAGTACGGTGCTGTTGGAAATCGACAGCGCAAAGATCGAGGCCAGCGTCGGCCCGATGCACGGGCTCCACCCGGCCGAAAACGCTGAGCCGACAAAAAACGACCGCGCGTATCCGACACGTGATCCTCGGCCGACATCGAGCCGTCGCTCCTGCTCGAGGAACGGGATCGTGATTACGCCGGAGAGGGTCAGCCCCATGACGATGAGCATGACTCCGGCCGCCTTCAGGATCAGCCCCTGATGGTCCTTAAGAAAGTACCCAGCCAGCCCGATCGACACGCCGAACGCGACGAATACAGTCGTGAACCCGGCCACAAACGCCAGCGAGTGCAGAAACGCCGACGGTGCCGCAGCCCGTCTCGGCGCGGCCATTGTGATCGTCCCGCCGCCGCCGGCCACCGACTGCACGAGCACCGGCTCCAGCGGCACGCCCTCAAGCGTCGCGCCCGTCAGATAGCCCAGATACGCCGGCACCAGCGGCAGCACGCAAGGTGAAGCCACTGACAGCAGCCCCGCCGCAAACGCCACGAATATGCTTACGCCGCCTACATCGAACATGAGTGTGTGTCTGCTTAGCTTACGAGCCTCGCTTTAATGATAGATTTGCCGCCAGCCCCCGGCAAACCGGAGCGAGGTGCAGAGGCACGAGGC